>JBKJVF010000021.1:0-14915 GCA_046589965.1 Paracoccaceae bacterium | reverse complement strand
TCATCACCTGCTGGGTGATGGTGGACGCGCCGCGCATGGATGATCCGCGCGACTGCACCGCCTCGACAAAGGCCGCCACCATGCCGCGCGCGTCATAGCCCTTGTGGGTGTAGAAATTCTTGTCTTCGGCGCTGACAAAGGCGCGTTTGACAAGGTCGGGTATATCCTCGGCCGCAACGAACAGGCGGCGCTCTTCGGCGAATTCGTCGATGATCTTGCCTTCGCCTGAATAGATCCGGCTGATCGTCGCAGGCGTGTATTGGGCAAGGCTGTCATGGCTCGGCAGGTCGCGCCCATACATGAAAAAGATGCCCCCGACCGTCAGCGCGCCGAAGATCAGGCCCAGCGTGAGTGTCGAGAATATCGCCCCAAGGGCAGAGCCTATGAACCTGAGCACGCGCCACCCGTTTGCGGAACCATGCGTCCTTATACACGGGTGGGGGCGGCAAGGTCAAAGGCACGGCTTTCCCATTGCCGTGACTTGGCAACAGAAGACCGATCACCAACCTCAAACGCCAGGCTCAGCCGCCGTTCAGCAGCTTCAGCGCCCGGTCATCGTCGATCCACACGACCAAGCCATCGCGCAATGCCGTGGCCATCTTCTGGCGCCAATCCTTGTCGATCAGGCGCTTCAGGTCGCGTTCGGATGACAGAAATCCAAGCTCGATCAGGATCGAGGGGATGTCCGGCGACTTCAGCACCGAAAACCCGGCGAACTGGCGTGGATGGCGGTGCATCTTGATGCCGCCTTCCGTGATCGACACGGCAAGCGCGTCGGCCAGACGGTCCGTGCGCGGGGCAGTCGAGGTGCGGGCCATATCCATCAGCACCGTCGCAACCTCGTCGTCTTGTTCAGACAGATCGACGCCCGACAACAGATCATCGCGACTGTGCCTTTCGGCAAGCGCCTCGGCTGCGACATCCGACGCCTCGTCCGACAGGGTGTAAAGCGTGGTGCCGGTCGCCTCGCCGGTCGCAAGGGCATCGGCATGAAGGGACAAAAAGACATCCGCGCCCGTGGCACGCGCAATGGAAATGCGGGTTTCCAGGGGCACGAACACATCCTCTTCGCGCGTCAGCACGACCTGAAACCGTCCGTCGCGCAGCAAGACCTCTTTCAGTTCGCGCGCAAAGGTCAGCATCAGGGCAGCCTCGGTCTGGTCCCCGTTTTCTGCGCCCGGATCGATGCCGCCATGGCCAGGATCAAGAACGACGACCAGTACGTCTTTGTCCGATGGCTTCGGCATGGGTATGTCGGCTGCAACCGGCAGGGCCCAACCGGGCGGGTCCGCGAAAGCCGCCGCTTTGGCAAAGGCGTCGGGCGTTGTGGGGTCCATGCTGATCCTGACCCGCGCAGTGCCATCACCGGTCGTCATCTCGGCGCTGGTCACCTGCATTGGTCCGACCAGTTCGACGACCAGCCGCGACCAGCCCGGACGCACGGCCCCAGCCCGCGCCCCTGCAACCATCCCCTTGGGGACCTTGACCGTCTTGATGCCGCGCCAGTCGACTTCGCGCAGATCAAGGACCAGACGGGGTGGGGCATCCAGAACCCGCACGCGCCACGGCACTGCTTGCGACAAGGCAAGATCCAGATGCAGCGCGTCTGCTTCGGCGGTGATGGTCGAGGCGTCGGCATCAAGGCGCGCCAAGGCCGACAGGTCCTGCGCCATGCTTGTCGCGGCAAGCGCCACGCCAGCACAAAACGCCAGCAGCGCACCGCCAACCCGCATCACGTCCGCCACCTTGTCATGACCTGCCTGATACCCCCCGGGAATGTGCTTGATCGCTGCACACACACTATCTGTAGGATTTAGGGAAATGTCCAATCACCTGACGGCATGAGCAACCGGTTTTCCACCCGCGACCTTCACAATCAAGACAGCGATCCGAGCGTCGCTTGATTTCGGGCACCCTTCGCCATTAGGGTGCCGATCAAGCATCTGTGACGATGGATGTGGCCGGATCCGTGCGCTGTCTGTGCCGGAACCGCGTCTCAAAACTGCGCCTGCGTGAAAGGAACCCCTGACTATGCGTCGCCTTGCCCTGACTTTTGCATTCATCTTGTCCGGCGGCGCCACGTTTGGCGACGGGCTTACGGATATGACGGATGCGGAGCGCGACGCCTTTCGCGCCGAGGTCCGCGCCTATCTTCTGGCAAACCCTGACGTGATCGTCGAGGCGATGGATGTCCTGCAAGCGCAACAAGACGTGGCCGCCGCCGAACGCGACACGCAGCTTTTGCAGACCAACGCCCCTGCCCTGTTCAGTAGCCCGTCCGACTGGGTCGGCGGCAATCCGGAGGGTGACATCACTGTCGTGGAATTCATGGACTACCGCTGCAGTTACTGCCGCAAGGCCCATTCCGAGGTGAACGAATTGATCACGTCGGACGGCAATATCCGCTACATCGTCAAGGAATTCCCGATCCTTGGGCCGGAATCACTGGCCTCATCGCAATTCGCCATCGCGGTTCGGATGCTTTATGGCGATGAGGCTTACAAGGCCGCGCATGACGCATTGATCTCTTTGCGGGGCGCGGCGAATGGCGACACGCTGGCGCGGCTGGCGCAACAGCTTGGGCATGATCCCGATGCGGTGGCGGCCAAGATGGGCACCCCGGAAGTCATGGCTGTGATCGACCAGAACCATGCACTGGCCTCGACCATGGACATCTCGGGAACGCCGACCTTTGTGGTCGACCAGACCATGGTGCGGGGCTATCTGCCGTTGGACGACATGCGCCAGGTCGTGGTCCAACAGCGCGCCGGCTAGGGCGCGCTCGTTTTTCCACTTGCCGGGCCGACCTTTTGCATCATTGCGACTGGATCACTGCGGCGCGCCAACGGCCTCGGGCCGCGCCAGCTGCAGCGCCCACAGCCCGACCCCAAGTGCAATCAGCGTGCCCCCGACCGCCGCAAAGGTTCCGGCCAAACCGAACACCGCCACCAGCGGGGCCGACACCAGCGGCGACGCGAACTGCCCAAGAAAAAATGCGGTCGTCAACAGCCCCGACGCACGTCCCCGCATCGACGCCGGAACTCGCGCCATGAACCAGGTCATGTAATTCGGCATCGAAATGCCCATCCCAAGCCCTGCGATCAGCGAGCCTGCAAGCACGCCATGCCAGTTCGACGCCGTCGCATGGGCGAGAAACCCCGCGCCGATCAGCGCAAACGACAGGCCAAAGATCGTCATCGCCGACAGCCGCTGCCGGATGCGACCATACATCAGCGAGACCGGGGCAGACACCATCACCAGCGCCGCCATCAACGCGCCCACGACCAGCGGGCTGGTGGTCCCCAGCGCCTGGAGGTGGAACGGCAGACGAGTAGGCACCAGATAAAACGCGGCCTGAAAGACAAAGGCCATCGGTGCGATGAAGGCATAGGACGCCCAGGGGAACGCCTCAATTACCGGGGCGCGACTGACAGGCTCGGCCCGCTTTGCCGCCATCCGGCGCGCATGGGGGCCAAGCGCCACAAAGGCCAGCACGGCAATCGGCAGGATCAGCGCATAGACGGCAAAGGCCCCACGCCAGTGGTAGCTGGCGAAAAGCCCGCCCAACAGCATGAACACGATCCCCGCCGCCGATATCGCCGCCCCCTGCATCCCCAGAAATCGCGCCCGCGCCGGTCCTAGCCACAGGTCTGACGCCCAGGTCATCCCCAGCGTCATCGTTCCCGCAACCCCCAGCCCCAGCGCCAGCCGCCCGGCCAGAATGCCCGTCACACTTTCCGTCCAAAGGCCAGAGGTGCCGCCAAACGCATAGAGCACCGCCGTTACCAGCAGCAGTTTCTGCCGGTCCCAACGGTCGATCAGCATCCCCATGATACCCGCGCTCAGTACAATCGCCAGCGACGGCAGCGTCACGATCAACCCGGCCAGCGTGTCGATATGCGGAACATCCTTGTAATGCTCGCGCAGTCCGGGCAGCGACGAGGCGACAGTGGCATTCGCCATGATGGTCATCGACGCCAACCCCAGCACCGCCAGCGTCACCGCCCGGCTGGGGGGCGTTTCGGTCATCTGGTTCATGTCAGGTCCTTCCATCGGTCTTGCACAACATGCCAAAATCCACGATCATGGACCAGACCGCCATTCCTGCAAGGTGCATCCCGAATTGTGGACAATGATCTGGACCTGACTGCCCTGCGCGGCTTTCGCTCCGTCCTGCGGGAGGGGTCGTTTTCCGCTGCCGCCATAGCCTTGCGAGTACCGAAATCCACCCTCTCCAAACGTGTGGCCGATCTTGAGGCGCATCTTGGTGTGCGGCTGATCGAACGTTCCACCCGCACGCTCCGCCCAACGCAAGAGGGTGAGGTTCTGGCCGCCCGCGCCGACCGCCTGCTGAACGAGGCCGAGGATATCCGCCGCGCGCTTGGCGAATCCGGTGGCCAGCCGCGCGGGCATTTGCGGCTGGCGGTGCCGCAAGCCATCGGGAACCTGCTGATCGGGCCGATTGCCGCCAGCTTTCGCAAGCTGCACCCCGAAGTGACGCTGGAGATACATTTCCTCGACCGCACCCCCGACCTCTTGGAGGAAGGCTTTGACGGCTGCATCCGCCTTGGCCCTTTGGAGGATTCCAGTCAGGTCGCCCGGCGGCTTCTCTATGGTCAGGCGGTGATGGTGGCGGCCCCGGACTTGCCCGATGTGGATCGCCTGAGCCACCCCCGCGATCTGGCCGATCTGCCCTATGTCAGCCTGGCGGCCCCGTGGAGCGGCGGGTTGATCCTGCAAAAAGGCGCGGACGAGGTGACGCTTGCCATTAATGCGCCCTTGCAGCTTGGCTCGCACATGGCGGTGCGCGATGCGGTGATAGCGGGCGCGGGGGTTGCCGCGCTGCCCCGGATGATCGCGATGCCGGAGATTGCTGCGGGACGGCTTGTGCGGGTGCTTCCGGACTGGGCCACGCCGAAAAAGGCGGTATCTTTCGTCTACCCGTCCGCTCAGTCGGTCACCGCGCGGCTGCGCGCCTTCATCGACCACCTTGCCGGGCAAATGGCCGAGGGCTGATCACTCGCCTTCCGTCTTGCCCCTCGGGCGCCCGTCATGGGCCCCAAGCGGACGGGACGGTGCATCGTCCCACCAATCCGTGCGCAGGGGCTTTCGGTCGGGATCGACCGGGTAAAGGATGCGGTTCTCGGCCCGTGGCCGGTCGCCCGCCACAAAAAGCCGCACATCGGCGTCGGTGTTGTTCAAAAAGGTGTGTGCAAGGCCGGTTCCGGCCTTGAACCCGACCGCATCGCCGGGGGCAAGCCGGTGCAGCACCCCGTCCAGCCAGACATCCGGAGTGCCCTGCAGCACCAGAACGAATTCATCCTCGGCGCTTTCGGCATGGGGCAGCGAACTGCGCCGCCCCGGAGCCAGCCGGACATGATGCAACCCCAGCGCGGCAAAACCGAAATGGTGGCCATAGTCAGCATCGCGCCCCATCGCTTCGCTGCGACCGGGGTAGGACCATGCCGGCGCCTCCAAGTCTTCCCAACGGACGATTTCCGGCGGCCTTGTCATTCCGCTGCCAGTTTCTCCGCCGCGTCGATCTCGGCGGCCTTGGCCTCGACAAGTTCGACGATGTGATCGACCATCCGGTCATTGCCCATCGTATGAACCTGCTTGCCCGCAAGGTAGACCATCCCCTTGCCCGCGCCACCGCCGGTAAAACCGATGTCGGTCATCAGCGCCTCGCCCGGGCCGTTCACCACGCAGCCGATGATCGACAGGCTGAGCGACGTGGTGATATGTGCCAGACGGTCCTCCAGCGCAGAGACCGTCTTGATCACGTCGAACCCTTGCCGCGCACAGGACGGACAAGAGATGATCGTGACGCCGCGATGTCGAAGTCCCAAAGATTTCAGGATCTCGAATCCAACCTTCACTTCTTCGACCGGGTCCGCCGACAGCGACACGCGGATCGTGTCACCGATCCCCATCCACAAGAGGTTACCCAACCCGATCGCCGACTTCACCGTGCCCGAGGTCAGCCCCCCCGCCTCGGTGATGCCAAGATGGATCGGGGCGTCAGTGGCTTCGGCAAGCTGCTGATACGCCGCCGCCGCCATGAAGACGTCGGAGGCTTTCACGCTGATCTTGAATTCGTGGAAATCGTTGTCCTGCAACAGCTTGATGTGATCCAGCCCAGATTCGACCATCGCATCGGGGCAAGGCTCGCCGTACTTGTCCAAAAGATGCTTTTCCAAAGATCCCGCATTCACCCCGATGCGAATGCTGCAGCCGTGATCCTTTGCCGCGCGTACCACCTCGGTCACACGCTTGGCATCGCCGATGTTGCCCGGGTTGATTCGCAGACACGCCGCCCCCGCCTCGGCCGCCTCGATCGCGCGCTTGTAGTGGAAATGGATGTCCGCGACGATCGGCACAGGGCTTTCGGCCACGATCTCACGCAGCGCGCGCGTGCTTTCCTGATCAGGGGTCGACACACGGACGATATCGGCCCCGGCAATGGCACAGCGCTGGATCTGTTCGAGCGTCGCCGCAACATCCGTCGTCAGCGTGTTGGTCATGGTCTGGACAGAGATCGGCGCATCCCCCCCGACCAGCACTTTACCCACCCGGATCTGCCGCGAGGCCCGACGGTAGATGTTGCGCCATGGGCGAATGGGGTTATGGGTCATCATGTGTCTCCGGCGTCGCTTGGCGCAAGAATAGGCGCGCGACTGGTCCGGGGCAACGGCTGTGCACGGGCATTTGCGCGGAAGGGCGATTTAATCCGCGAGAACGTTCGGAAGCGTGGCCGCAGGATCAGCCTGCGCCGTGGCAAACTTGGCCAGATCCACATCGGCCGTCGGGTCAGCTGCGACAAAGGTCGTCGACAGGTTGTCTGCCGAAAGCGAGATATTGCTGACCACATTTGCGCCAGGGGCAGCCGGACCAAAGGTCTGACCATTCACCACGAAATAGATCGAGCCGGAGTTTCCGGTCCGGAACGAGGCCGCGGTTTCAAGCGTCGGCACGGAATACCGCTCTCCGGCATCGAGGATCTTTTCAAAGAGCACGGTGCCATCTGCCGATGACACGCGCACCCAGGACGGACGCACCGCCAGAACTTCGACGCCCGGTTTGGCTTCGGCGACGACCTGGATCTCGTCACCCAGTGCTTCGCCCAATGCCGCCTCGATCGCGGCATCGGTGCCTTCGGCTGCGGCAAGCGCACCGGTTTCGCGCGTGTTGATCCCCGCGATCGGGCCATCGCGCGCGGTCAGGACCGGGACATCCAGCGCTTTGGGCCGGTAGAGCCGGTCCAGCGGGTCAGCCGCCACGCCCGCCTCGGCTGCAGCGGCGGCGGATGCTTCACCCGCTTGCGGTGCAGAGCGCACCAGTGCGGGGCCAGCTGAGACGTTGCCCAACGGATCTATTTCCGCAACCACGGTCGGGGCCTCGTCGATCGGGGCCAGTTGAACGCGCTGCACTTCTTGCAGCAGCGACCAGCCGCCGTAACCAAGGGCTGCGATCAGTGCCAGAAGGACCGCGATGGACCCGACGGCACCCGGTTCGACCTGCGCCATCACGCTTTCGGCGCGCGGCACGAATGTGGCATTGGGATTGGCCAACGGGTCGTCATAGTCGACACGGTTGCGCGAGGCGGAAATCAGTTTTGTCGAAGCGGCAGCGCTCATGCCATGGGCGACCGCGAAATTCGCTTCGGTACAAAAGCGCTGAAAGCTTTCCTCGGGGTCCATGCCCAAATAACGCGCATAGGACCGAACATAACCTGCGACAAAGCCCGGGGTTTCAAATGCCGACACATCGGCATTTTCAATCGCGGCGATATAGGTGGCTTTGATCTTGAGTTCGCGCTGCACGTCGAGCAAGGATTTGCCCAGCGTCGCGCGCTCGCCCCGCATCAGGTCGCCGAGGCGCAGTTCAAAGTCGTCGAAACCCTTAGGTTTCTCGACCTCCACCTGCAAAGGCTTCGACCTCCAGCCGATCATACGTTGCCTGTCCCTACTGCCCCTTAGGTCGCCAAGCCGCCCCCGCGACTCAACGCTTGTCGTATTGAGGGAAAATTAGCACAGAGCAAGGGGTTTTGCACAGGCCGAAGGCACTAGGCAGAGGCTTCAGCGCGATTCAGCGCACAATGTCCCCACAAATCATCCATCGCGCGGACCAGATGGTCGATATCGGCGGCACTGTGCAGCGGCGACGGGGTGAACCGCAGCCTTTCGGTACCGCGCGGCACGGTGGGAAAGTTGATCGGCTGGGCGTAGATACCATGTTGTTCCAGCAGCATATCGGACAACATCTTGCAATGGATGGGGTCGCCGACATGGACGGGCACAATATGTGACCCGTGGTCAATGATCGGCAGTCCCAGACCCTTGAAGCGCAGTTTCAATATCCGCGCCTTGGTCTGATGCGCATCGCGTAAATTCTGGGCGCTTTTCAGCACTTTAACAGAGGTCGCAGCCCCTGCGGCAACCGCCGGTGGAAGAGAACTGGTAAAGATGAAACCGGGGGCATAGCTGCGGACCGCGTCGACCATTTTGGCCGAGGCGGCGATGTATCCGCCAAAGACGCCAAACGCCTTGGCCAAGGTGCCGTTGATGATGTCCAGACGGGCCATTTGTCCGTCCCTTTCAGCGACCCCTGCCCCCCGCGCGCCGTACATCCCGACCGCGTGGACCTCATCCAGATAGGTCAGTGCGCCGAATTCCTCGGCCAGATCGCAGATCGCCACGATGGGTCCAAAATCGCCATCCATCGAATAGATGGACTCAAACGCGATCAGTTTGGGAGCCGCAGGGTTGTCGGCCTGCAACAACGCGCGCAGGTGTGGGACGTCGTTATGGCGGAAGATGCGCTTTTCGCCGCCACCCCGGCGCACCCCTTCGATCATCGAGGCATGGTTCAGAGCATCCGAATAGATGATGAGCCCCGGAAATATCGTGCGAAGCGTCGAAAGGGTCGCGTCGTTGGCGATATAGGCGGAGGTGAAGACAAGCGCCGCCTCTTTGGCATGCAGGTCGGCAAGTTCAGCCTCCAGCGCCCGGTGGTAAAGCGTGGTGCCCGATATGTTGCGCGTGCCGCCTGTCCCGGCACCCGACCGATCAATCGCGTCATGCATGGCCGCCAGCACGTCGGGGTGCTGCCCCATCCCCAGGTAGTCATTGCCGCACCAGACGGTGATATCGCGAGACGTACCGTCGGGGCGCTGCCAGGTGGCCTTGGGAAATTGCCCCTGACGCCGTTCGATATCGATAAAGGTCCGGTAGCGGCCTTCGTCATGCAAACGGGTCAGTGCGGCGTCGAGCGCGTGTTCATAGGTCATCATTCTCTCCACACGCTGCGCAGATCATCCTTGGGGGACCCCGTCAACTTGGCAATATGTCGCCCTTGCCGTCAGGATGCCGGCGCTATTTCCAGCACGATGACGCAGCCGGCACCGCCAGTCTTTGCGGCGTCGCACGCCTTGATGGCCGAGGCGCGGGCCGCCGCCGCGTCAGGCAGGTCGCCGACCGCCACGGCCGATCTGACCGGGGTGCCGGCCCGGATGAACCCGTCATCGGGCGACACGGCAAGGGCCGCGAACCCACCCTTGCGCGGCACGAACAGCGCCAGCGCCTGTTCGTTGGTCATCACAAAGCGCAGGGTCGTGACTTCTTCCTCGGTCAGGAAAGAATGCTGGTGCAAGGTGATGCCGGATGTGCCCAGAACGGCACGTTCAACCGATACGGTCTGCGCCGCTGCGGCAACGGCCATCAGCGCCCAAAGCAAGCCTGCTTTTCCAATCATCACCAACCTCGTTGCAAGATGTGCGTCTTTCGCGGTGCATCTAGCGCAAGTCAGCCGGTCTGGACAGTCCCCCGCTGCCTGATAGGCTTGGCGGCGCCGTCACAAGAAAGAGAGCCACTTATGTCCTCCGATATCCTTGATCCTGTCCTTGCCCGCATCGACGCAGACCTGCCTGCGGCACTGGACCGGCTGTTGGACCTGTTGCGCATCCCGTCGATATCGACCGACCCGGCCTATGCGGCCGATTGCGCCCGCGCGGCTGAGTGGCTGGCTGCCGATCTGCGAACACTGGGATTCGATGCGGCCAGCCGCCCGACGCCCGGCCATCCGATGGTGGTCGGACATGGTGGCGCAGGGGGGCGGCACCTGCTGTTCTATGGCCATTATGACGTGCAACCGGTTGATCCGGTGTCACTTTGGAATCACGACCCGTTTGATCCGGTGATCGAAGACACGCCGAAGGGAAAGGTCATTCGGGCGCGCGGGTCGTCCGATGACAAGGGTCAGCTGATGACGTTCCTTGAGGCGTGTCGCGCCTGGAAAGCCATTCACGGCACCCTGCCCGGCAAGTTGACGGTGTTTCTGGAGGGCGAAGAAGAATCCAGCTCGCCTTCGCTGATCCCGTTTATGCAAGCCAACGATGCCGAACTTCGCGCCGATCTTGCGCTGATCTGCGACACCGGGCTTTACGAGGACGCCGTGCCTGCGATCAGCACCCAGCTTCGCGGGATGGCCAAGTCAGAATTCACCATCCACGCCGCCACCCGTGATCTGCATTCCGGCGCCTATGGTGGTCTTGCCCGCAATCCGCTGCATGTGATGGCGCAACTGCTGGCCGATCTGCATGATGCCGATGGCCGCATCATGGTCCCCGGCTTTTATGATGATGTCGATGAACTTGCCGACACACTCCGCCAGCAGTGGCAGGGACTTGCCTTCAACCACGCGGCCTATCTCGGCGATGTCGGGCTGTCAGTGCCGGCGGGAGAGGTGGATCGTACGCCGCTGGAAATTCTGTGGTCACGACCCACGGCCGAAGTGAACGGGATGTGGGGCGGTTATACCGGCGCGGGCTTCAAGACCGTGCTTCCAGCCGAGGCGCATGCCAAGGTCAGCTTCCGCCTGGTGTCGCGCCAGGACCCGGCCAAGGTCCTCACCGCCTTTCGTGCCTGGGCCGAGGCCCGCATCCCCGCCGATTGCCGCATCGCCTGGCATGACGAG
The DNA here is from genome assembly GCA_046589965.1 of Paracoccaceae bacterium. GTDB lineage: Bacteria > Pseudomonadota > Alphaproteobacteria > Rhodobacterales > Rhodobacteraceae > JAJNPS01. The sequence goes on along the minus strand of JBKJVF010000021.1, from coordinate 3,941 downwards.
ATCGGCGGCTCTCCGGCGTCGATCATGACGATCACCGACCCTGCCTTTGACGCCGCCCGCGCCGCCCTGACCGAAGAATGGGGCCGCCAGGCGGTCTTTGTCGGCGAAGGCGGGTCGATCCCGATTGCGGGCTACTTCAAGACCTATCTTGGCATGGACGCGATGCTGGTGGGCTTCTCCAAGGATGACGACCAGATCCACTCGCCGAACGAGAAATACGATCTGGAAAGCTTTCACAAAGGCATCCGCAGCTGGGCACGGATCCTCGCGCGGATTGCGGGGGGGCGCGAGTGACCAGCAGTTTTGCAATCCGCGACCTTGTGCCCGCGGATAAACCCGGCTGGCTCAGCCTTTGGGCTGGATATCTTGCATTCTACAAGGTGGATATCGACGCTGCGGTGACAGACCGCACATGGGACAGGCTGCTTGACCCGGCATCGACCCTGAAGGCACGGGGGGCCTTCGGACCTTCTGGTTTGCTTGGCTTTGCGATCCATCTGCATCACCCGTCGACCTGGGTCGCGGGTGAAGATTGCTATCTTGAAGACCTGTTTGTGTCCGACGCCGCCCGCGGCCAAGGCGTAGGTCGCGCGTTGATCGACGATCTGCAGGCCATTGCCCGATACAGCGGCTGGCACCGGCTGTACTGGCATACTGATCATGACAACACCCGCGCACGTGCGCTTTATGACAGCATCGTGCCCGCGGACGGGGCCATTCGCTATCGTCTGAAGCTATAGGGACAACTGGCGCGGTGGACGGGGCTCGAACCCGCGACCCCCGGCGTGACAGGCCGGTACTCTAACCAACTGAGCTACCACCGCGCGTTTTGTCCACCCATAGCATCCTCGGGCGTGGAGCGTCTGATAGGCCAGGTCGCCGACCTCGTCAAGCCGTTCCGACGCCCAGAAAGAAAACGACTCGATGACCCAACTCGCAAAAGGGCGCATGATAAAGTTGGCGTCTATTTTGACGTCTCTGCAACCAAAGGAATTTGAAAATGGCTACTTCTTCTCGGCTTCTTTACAGAGGCATTCAAGGTCGCGTCCGCCAGAACGTCAACATGGCACCCATCACGGAAAAGTCCGCCGTCCTGATCACCGCCGCAGAGTGGCGTGTCGATGGCGGGATATTTGGTGCGTTGTCGGGCCGCCCCCATTTGGGCGAGGCCAGCGTTTACGTCACGAACATCGGCCCCCACGATCCTGAAGGCGGCCCGGGCAGCGTCGGTGGGGTTGAATTTCACCTTCATGTCGATTGGGATTCGCCGCTGGACGTGATCGTCACGATCACTGTTATGGACGACGTGGCAAGCTTCACCACAGCATAAGACCTGCACATGTGAAAAGCGGAACGGCGGCGCATACGATTGTTGCCGTTCAGCATTTGCGATGCCCCAGCAGGGGTAAGTGGTATCAGGCTTCCGGCGCTGGGATGAACTCGCCCGCATCGCCCGGTGGCAACCGGAACCGGCCATGCGCCCAGTCGCCCGCGCGCCATGCCTCTTTGGCCGCGTCGATCCGGTCTTTGGACGAGGCCACGAAATTCCACCAGATGTGGCGCGGCCCGTCCATGGTGTCGCCGCCAAGCGCCATCACCCGTGCACCGGCGGGACCTGCCTTGATGCTGATCCGGTCACCGGGGCGAAAGACCAGCATCTGGCCCGTGGGAAACGTTTGCCCGCCGACCGAAATCTCGCCGTCCAGAATATAGATGCCACGAGCCTCGTGACCGTCCGGCAGTGGCAGCGATGCCGCAGCCTCCAGTGCTGCATCCGCGTAGAACATCCGCGACGGCGTCGGCATCGGGGCCACCTCGCCCCAGGCATCGCCAAGAATCAGTCGCACCGTTTTTCCTTCGCCCTGCAGGACCGGCAATTCCCCTTTGGGCAAATGAACAAACTCCGCCGGATCGTCTTCGCGGTCCTTTGGCAGCGCCAGCCAGGTCTGCAACCCGAACAGGCTATGGGGCGTATCGCGCATGCCTTCATCGGTGCGTTCGGAATGCGTGATGCCCCAGCCCGCCTTCATCCAGTTGACCGCGCCGGGCTCGATCCATTGATCCGTCCCGAGGGAATCACGATGGTGAATGCGGCCCCGCAAAAGGTAGGTGACCGTCCCGAGCCCGATATGAGGATGCGGACGCACATCGACCCCCTGCCCCGTCAGAAACTCGGCCGGGCCCATCTGGTCGAAGAAGATGAACGGCCCGACCATCTGCCGCGCGACTGACGGCAAGGCGCGCCGCACTTCAAACCCGCCGAGGTCGCGGGCGCGCGGCGCGATCACCGCCTCGATGGCGTCAACCGCGTCACCGATCGGGATCGTGGGGTCCAGTGCGGGGTTCCAACTCATGGCCAACTCCTTTGTCTTGCTGACATTGAAGGTAGTCCCGCGACACCCTTGGCCCAAGGGCACATTCCGGCACGGGGCCTGTGCGCCAAAGCTTAGCGTCCCGCAAAGGCGTCCGGATCGGCTTTGGTCGACAGAAAGGACAGCGGCAGATCCTGAACCTCGGTCAGCAATTTTACCAGCTGACCCGCCGCATGATCCAGCACCGCTTGCCCTTTTTCGACCGTGGCAAGACTTGCGTTCCCCGCCACCCCCGCCACATTCAGGTCCTGCATCTGCCAGCCAAGCTTGCCCGCCGGGGTCAGGCCCAGATGCGTGTAGCGGAGCGCAAGTTCGGCGTTCTTGGGGGTGAAGTTACGCGCATGCTCCATCTGGACCAGATCCGGGTGCAAGGCCCGCATCACCGATGTTTCCATGTCGCCTGCATGGATGCCGTGACGTTCCTCGTCAGCCGGGAATAGCCCGTCCGGCATTCCCATTGCGAACCAGTTTGCCGCCACCGTGATCATCCTATGGTCCACCCGCAAATCGCGCGCGACGATATCCATCGGAGCGATCTGCCCGCCGTGTGAGTTCAGGATCACCAGCTTGCGCACCCCCGCCCGCGCGACTGAGGCGCCAATGTCGGACCAAAGCGCCATCAAGGTCGTGGCCGACAGGGTCAGGGTCCCGGGCCAGGCAGCATGTTCGTTCGACTTGCCGATGGGCATAGTTGGCAGGAAGAGTGCCGGGCAATCGTGCGGGATCAGGGGGACGGTTGCCGCAATGATCCCGTCCAGGATCGCCTGGTCCACCGATAGCGGCAGGTGTGGACCATGCTGTTCGGATGCCCCAACCGGCAGAATGGCAATCAGGTTCTGCCGGTCCAGTGCGGCAAATTCCCGGGCTGTGTACTGTGTCCAGAACCTGTGTTTCATCGCCCGAACCCTTGTCTTGCGCGCCGAACCCAAGTCAGCGTCATCGCGCAAGCGGGGTCAAGATCGCTTGTTGCCCCGAGGTGTGGCGGCTTTGCAGGCACGCATGTCGGACTGGTGGGCGGTGAGGGGCTCGAACCCCCGACATTCTCGGTGTAAACGAGACGCTCTACCAACTGAGCTAACCGCCCGATCCGCGCGATTTACACCGTCGTCCGTTGCGCTGGCAAGACGCATCACGCAGAAAATTGCGGCCAGGCCTGAAGGCCCGCCAGACAAATGCAAAAGGCGCGCCCTGCTGGACACGCCTTTTGCGACATAATGGTGGGAGATAAGGGATTTGAACCCCTGACATCGTCGATGTGAACGACGCGCTCTACCACTGAGCTAATCTCCCGGTGGCGGGGCTTTTAGTCGTCATCCCCACTGTCTGCAAGGCCCTTCTGACCGGGTTTGGAGGTGCCTTGGCGCAGCTTCAGCGTCATGATTGCAGTGCCATCCTTGGCGTCGGATTTGACGACCCGCACCTTGCCAAACCCCGGCAGGTTCAACTCGTCGCCGCGTGCCAGTGCTTCGCCGATTCGCGACAGAGTCGCCTCGACCACATCCTTGACGCCCTTCTTCTTTGCCCCGGTGGCCTTGACGACCTGGTCGAGCAGGGTCCGCAGCTTGAAGC
>JBKJVF010000169.1:0-11492 GCA_046589965.1 Paracoccaceae bacterium | reverse complement strand
ACCGACGAACGGATTTTCCAGATCGCGCGCGGGGTGATCGATGACATCCTCTTGATCGAAGATGACGACATGCTTGCCGCCTCGCGCTGGTTGTGGCGCGAGTTCGGCATAGCTGCCGATCTTGCCGGCGCGGCCACGACGGCGGCGCTTCGGGTGCATCCGGCGGCCTTTGCCGGGTCCCGCCGCATCTGCACGCTGGTCTGCGGGGCAGGGCTGGAGGGGACCGTTCCATGAAGATCCTGGTTGCTGGCGCCGGGCTCTTTGGGCGCACGCATATGGCACTGCTTGTGGGGCAAGGCGCGGTGATCGCGGCGGCCGACCCCATGGCCGCCCTGGCGGACCGGGCGCGGGCCGATTTCGGCGCAACGACAGGGCCGGACGCGATTGGATTGATGGACAGCTTTCGCCCCGATGGCGTCATCATCGCCGCCCCCGCCGCGGCGCATCTGCCTTTGGCCGGGGCGGCACTGGCGCGCGGCATTCCGGTTCTGGTGGAAAAGCCGGTCGCGCTGACCAGCGACGAAGCGGCGCGGATCGGTCAACTTGCGGCGGCCAGCGGAACCTTTGCGCTGCCGGGCCACGTGCTGCGCTTTTCCGCCCAGCACCAGGCCCTGGCCAGTGCGGTGCAGGGCGGCACCATCGGGCGCGTGCTGTCGGTCACATCGCGGCGCTACCGTGATGCGGGCCATGCGCTGCGCTATAGGGACATTGACCCGGTGTTGATGACGATGATCCACGACATTGACCTTGCGCTGTGGATGACGGGCAACCGCGCCGTATCGGCCCGGGCAGATCGGGTGACGGGCCGCGACGGGCGCTCGGCCACCCACGCCACCCTGCGAGACAGCGGTGGTGTCCTGTGGCACCTGGTCTCGGCCTGGACCTATCCCGGCGAAGATGCCCCGCCCGACCGGATCGAGGTTCTGGGCGAAGATGGCAGCCTTGAACTGATCGTGGGGTCCGGCCTGATCTCTTCGGCAGCGGGGCGGATCTTTGACAGCGATCCGGCCGAAGACGCGCTGCTGGCGGAACAGACAGCGTTTCTTGCGGCCATCAGCACCGGTATCGCCCCGCCAGAGGTCACCATGGACGATGCCATCGCTGGCCTGAGGGCGGCAGAAATGGTGCTGGCCGACCTTGGCCTTGCCGGGTCCGGAGCGGCGTGATGATGGCCGATGCCCATCTGCACCTCTTCCGGCATGGCTATGGGCCTGCGTCAATCCACGCCCGTTTGGGCGGCCTGTCTGACGTCGATGCCTACGACCGACTTCGCCAGACGCACGGCATCGGGGCGGGTCTGGTCATCGGATATGAGGCGAGCGGGATCGACGCCGACAACAACCGCTATCTGCGTGACCTTGCCCAAGGGCGCGACTGGCTGCACAGCCTTGCCTTCCGGGATGTCCGCGCGCCGCCCGATGCGGGATGGGTCCGCGACCGGCTGGCAGAGGGCCACCGCGGGCTGGCGCTGTACGTCGCGGACGCGGCGGCGGCGTCCGCGCTGTCGGACTGGTCCGCCGAGACCTGGCGCTCGTTGAACTACCATGCGGCGCTGATTTCGCTGAACGCGCGGCCAGAGGCGACGGCTCTGCTGGCCCCCGTGATCGACGCCGCACCTGACTGTCGTTTTCTCTTCTCCCATGTGGGCCTGCCGGGCCGCCACGGTGCACCTCCACAAGGGCAGGCCGTGCGCGACAGGCTGCGCCCGTTGCTGGCGCTGGCCGGGCGCGATAACGCGCACGTCAAGATCTCCGGCCTCTATGCGATCTGCGATCCTCCGGGCCTGTGGCCGCAGCAGACGGCAGTTCCGTTTGTGGCCGAGGTTTTGGCGGCCTTTGGCCCCAAACGGTGCCTCTGGGGATCGGACTTCAGCCCGGCGCTGGAGTTTCTGAGGTTCGACCAGACGATCCCTGTCCTGACCGGCTGCCGCCTGACGTCCGAAGAAACGCACCAGGTCATGGGCGGCAATCTGGTCCGTCTGCTGGGGAAGAGGAGAAGCGATCATGGCGGGTGAATTGACCGGAAAGACGGCGCTGGTCACCGGTGCCAGTTCGGGCATCGGGCGCGCGACAGCGCTTGCGATGGCCGCCGCAGGGGCACGTGTTGCGCTTTCGGGACAGGCGGAGGACCGGCTTCGCGCGGTTGCCGATAGCATCGGGACGGATGCGTTGGTGTTGCCCGCCGACCTTGCCAAAGATGGCGCGCCCGAGGCCATCGTGGCGCAGGCCCAGGCTGCATTTGGCAAGATCGACATTCTTGTCGCCAATGCCGGGATCTATGTGCCCGGCGCGGTGGCGACCGGCGATCCGGCTGACTGGGACCGGATGTTGGCCGTCAACGTCCAGGCCGTCTTTCGCATGGTGCGCGCGGTGCTGCCGGACATGATTGCGCGCCGATCCGGCGATCTCGTGGTCACAAGCTCGATCGCGGGACATCAGGTGTTCCGCGAAGAACCGGTCTATTCCGCGACGAAACACGCGGTGCAGGCCTTTGTCCACGGCTTGCGCCGGCAGGTTGCTCCGGATCGCATCCGGGTGGGGTCAGTGGCGCCGGGCACCGTTCTCAACGCACTGTGGGGCTATCATGACGAAGACCGGATCGCGGAAAAGGTGGCCCTGCACCAAGGCCTGCGGTCCGAAGACGTGGCCGATGCGGTAATGTTCATGCTGACCCGCCCGCCCCATGTGACGATCCGCGATCTGGTGATCCTGCCGCAGAACGAGGACGTGTGAGGGCATATTCTGGCGTGTCCTGACGGCGTGTCGCTTGTGCCTCACAGCCAACGGCCGCATTCTGCGCATCAGCAAATGACAAGGTCGCGCCATGCACATCCGGATCATCAATCCCAACACCACTGATGCCTTCACGAGGTCGCTTGCCCGAGACGGGGCGGCAGTGGCGGCCTCCGGTACCCGCGTGGATGCACTCAGCCCTTCAACCGGCACACCAAGCATCGAAAGCCATGTCGAAGAGGCGATTGGTGCATTGGGGGTGCTGGAGGTGATCCGCGACAGTGCGGGCGTCGATGGCTTTGTGCTGGCCTGTTTCGGCGATACCGGGCTGTCTGCAGCGCGCGAGGCGACGGAGGTCCCGGTCGTCGGCATGACCGAAGCTGCCTATTTCGCCGCAGCCATGCTATCGGCACGCTTCAGCGTGATCACCCTGCCGCCGCGCACCCGCATTCACGCCGAACGGGTACTGCGCGAGACGGGGCTTGCCGCACGATGTGCGCGGGTGCGGGCGATCGACCTGCCGGTGCTGGATCTGGAGGCCGACCCTGCCAGCGCCTTGGCCGCGCTGTTGGCCGAGGCGCGGCTGGCCTTGGCCGAGGATGAGGCCGAGGCAATCGTGCTCGGCTGTGCGGGGCTGACGCCGTTGGTCGGGCCGATGCAGAATGCTCTGGGGGTGCCGGTGATCGACGGGGTGACAGTGGCGCTGAAAATGGCCGAAGGGTTGGTAAGTCTTGGTCTGCGGACCAGCAAGCGCGGCAGTTTCGACATCCCGCCGGTCAAGGGATTGACGGGGCCGTTCGCGGCGCTGTTACGGCAGGGCTAAGCCGTCACCGCGTTCGAACAAAGCGCGCAGGCCTGCAGGGTCGCAGGCGAACAACGGATCGGCCCCATACCCCTGCACCGTGACAGATGCCGCCAGAACTCCGGCCTTGGCTGCCCGCAGAGGGTCAGCGGGGTCGTGCAGCAGGGCTGCCATGAAAGCCCCGCAAAAGCTGTCGCCCGCGCCCGTGGTATCAACGACCTCGGGGACGGCGCGCGCGGGCAGATGTTGCATCAGCCCGCTGCGCCGGTCATGCACAAGGCAGCCGTCCTCACCCAGCTTGACCACAACAATGTATGGGCCAAGGGCGGCAAGGTCGCGCGCGGCCTGTTCCCAGTTGTCGGTGTTCAGCAGCCTTCGGACCTCTTCCGCGCTGGGCAGGAAGATGTCGACCTGCGACACAAGGCGCCGCAACCGGGCCTCGTTGCCCGCGATGTAGTCTTCTTGCGGATCCAATACGATCAGTGCGGTCGTGGTGGCACGCAGATCGGCGACCAGCCGTTCTTGCGCCTCCAGCGTCATGGCCAGGATCAGGAACGCCTGCGCCTGGCGCCAGTCGATGGGGATGTCGGACGGCAGCGGCGACAGGGCGTCAAACGTATCTGGGTCGGCGAACAGGGTCCATTCGCGGCTGCCATCGGCGAAATATTCCACGCGGTTGTGCAGGGTCGGCAAATCGCGCCGTGACATGCCGCGAAAAGACAAACCCGCCCTGTCCATTGCCGCCGTCACCGTCGGTGGCAAGTCATGGCCGACCGGGGCCACCAACTCACATTCAGGCTCCCAAGCCCGCGCGGCCAACGTGGCGTAAAGCGCATCGCCCCCTGTGCAGCCAGGGCGTTCGGTGCCGTCGGGCAGAACCACATCATCAATCGTGAAATTGCCAAAGCAGACCAGTTTTGGCGTCATGCCTGTGACCTTGCATCCGCCTCGGCCCGGCGAAATTTGGCCATGGCAAGGTGATATGCATAAAGCTGCACCGGCACCGAATAGACCAGCGCGGACAGTTCTTCGACCACCTGGGGCAGGCGGAACACCACGTCAGCCTCGCCATCCAGCAGGGGCTCGTCGCCCGTGACGACGGCGCGGATCAGACCGCCCCAACGGCGGCCCTCCAGTGCCGTATCATGGGCACGGGGCAGCGACGGACCCGCTGGGGCAATCAGGAACAGCGGGTCGCCGGCCTTTTGCGAATTGTAATGATGGAATTCCTCCAAAGGGATAGCGATGGCATGATCGGGGGTGCATTCCTTGACCTTGGCCGCGCCGAACATGGCGACGGCCATGGCGGGGCCACCACCTGCGAACAGGTAGACCGACCTTGCACTGTCGGCCTCGGCCACCTTTGCGATGGCCTCTTCATGGGTGGCAATGACCGAGGCGATCTCCGCCGGGATATTGTCCAGCGCTGCCATCAGCCGATCCAGCCGGGACACCCCCCGGCGCACACCGATTTCCAGCGCCAATCGCGCAAGCAGGGCCATCGCCGCCGTGCTGGCCTGTGTGGGCCAGCCCTTGCGTTCGGCGATGATCAGAAGCTGATGGTCCGCCTGCGACATCAGCGGCGATCCGACGGTATTGCTCAGCGCCAGGGTCTGCGCCCCGCGTGCCCGAGCCATCATTAGCGCCTCGACCGTACGGGTGGTGGTGCCGCTGGACGACAGGGCGATCAACAGGGTGTCGGGGCCCAGGGTGGCGTGCTGATAATAGGCGAGGTCCAGCGCCTGAATGGGTTCGCAAGGCAGGCCGGTCATCTGCTCCATCAGCATCCGCACCCCCGTCATCACGGCCAGCGAGTCCCCACAGCCCGTCATCACGACGCGGCGCAAGGATGATGCGGCGATCCGACGGGCGGCCTCGGCAATGCTGTTATGTCCGGCCGCCAGCGTCTTACGGATGCAATCGGGCTGCTCCAGAATCTCGGGGCGGGTGAAATCGACGCGCCGGCGGCGTTTGGGGTCAAGCGGGTCGTCGGTCGGCAGGGCGATCATCAACTGGCGTTCCCGCTCGAACAAATCAGCGATCAGCGCGCGGGCGGGGCTGTCCAGCGGGCTGTCCGGCGACAAAAGCGGCGTCAGAAGGTGCGGATCGGTCATGGCGGCCCCTATCGGCAGATCGGTCAAAGGTCGGGCACCGCGCGTCGCGCGGCATCAGCAAAGCGAAGGGTCTTGTCACGGTCCCACAGGTCGAACGCATCGGGTGCCGCGCCGTCGCGCAAGAGGGCCGTGCTGACCACCACACCGTCTGCGGCACTTAGCGCGCGTGCGACATTGGCCGTGGTGATCCCGCCGCCGATCAGGACCGGACGCACCACCCCTGCGGCGCGGGCCGAGGCGATGCGCGCCAGCGTGTCATCAAAGCCCGACCCCGTGATAACCAACGCATCCGCCCCGGCCTGTTGTGCCCAAAGGGCGGCCATGTCGTTGGGCACCGGGGCGACCGGAATGGCGGTGCGGTCATGTACATCAGCGTATATCTTCAGGTCAGGCCGCCCGATGTCCGCACGATACTGCGTGGCGGGAATGTTCAGCGCGTGGCGCATCCCGTCGCTGTTGACCGCGGCCCCCACAAAGACCTTGAGCCGCACGAAATCCGCACCACAGGCATCCGCGATGGCCAGCGGGGCCACGGCATCATGGGCCTGCACGATGATCCCCAGACGAAGTTGCGGCAGCGCGGCGCGCAAGGTGCGGCACAGTGCGGACATCCGGGCAACCGTTTCAAACGACGCCGTACCCACTTCGCGCGTTTCGTCCTGCACCTTGATGGCGGTTATCCCTGCCTCGGCAAAGATGCGGGCATTCGAAATCAGAAAATCCTCATACCACGCCATGGATCGCGGCGGACCGGGCCGGAATGCAGGCAATTGCAGGGCAGCGATGACGGGGGAAACAACGGCGCGGCCAAGGCCAGGTTCGGAAAGTGGCATCTTGGTCCTTGGATCATCCCGCGCCGCCGATACACGGCGCTTTGACGGGTGCAATTTGCGGTTATGGTGGCAGCGGTCGCGGCAGAATCAAACTGGGATAATTTTTACCACATGACATCTTTGAAAGCTACCGAAAGGCACCAACGGATCATCGACAAGCTGAACGCCATGGGCCGGCTGGACGTGATGGAGCTTTCGGATGATTTGGGCGTCTCGACCGTGACGGTACGGTCAGACTTGTTGTTTCTGGAACGCAGCCAGATTCTAAGACGGGTTCGCGGCGGCGCGATTGCGGTGCGACCAAGTCGGTTTGAACTGCCGGTCGATGTGAACCTGGCGCTGCACAGCGCCGAAAAGACTGCAATCGCAAAGGCGGCGGTTGCGATGCTGCGCGACGGCGAGACGATCATCATGGACACCGGATCAACGCTTGCCGCGATGGCCTCCTTGATTCCCCTACATCTGCACGACATTGCGGTTGTGACGAACTCGCTGGCAGTTGCAAATGAACTCGCCAACCATCCTGGTGCCACGGTGATTGTGACGGGCGGCACGTTGCGACCCCGGTTGAATTCTTTGATTTCGCCTTTCGGAGACCTGATCCTGCGCGAAATCAACGCCGATGTCGCGTTTCTGAGCTGTGCAGGTGTCGATGCCGAAAAGGGCTTCACCAACAGCAACTGGGAAGAGGCAGAGATCAAGAAGGCGATGATCCGTGCCGCGCGCAAGGTGGTCTTTCTGGCCGATCACAGCAAACTGGGTCACGTCGCCACCGCCCGCATCGCAGCGATCGACACGGCCGATGTTCTGATCACTGACGCAGACGCGACTGCCGAAATGCTGCGCGTTCTGCGCGCGACCGGGATACAGGTATCGATTGCGTAATTTTGCGTTTGTGACCAGTTAAAACAGTTTTCGAAAGAAAAATGCCCGCGAAATGGCCTTGTCAACGCGGCTCATCTCGGTGAGGATTTGCCTCAATACGATGTGATTGCGGGCGATGCCCAGAGATATTGATGCACCTGACCTCCTCCGCGCCCACCCCGATGCTGGACGACATTGCCCGCCAGCCTGATGTGCTTTCGGGCGTGGTTGCGCGGGCGGACGAGATTGCCGCCTTTTCAGCCGCCCATCTGACGCCCGGTCCGGGGGGCCGTGTGCATGTCTTCGGAAGTGGAGACGGCTGGTTTGCGGCGCGGGCGGTTCTCGCGGGGCATCCGGTGGCGGTGGCCCACGCGAGCCTGGACTTCTTGCTGCATCATGCGGGGGGATTGACGGGTGCCGACAAGGCGCTGGCGATTTCGATGTCGGGCAACGTGGATCGCTCGTTCGAGGCTGTGGTGCAAGCGCAGGCCGCCGGGGCCTCGGTTTCGTTGCTGACCAACAGCTCGGGTGGGCGGATCGCCGCGACCGGCGCGGCGCGGTTGTCCTTGGATATGCCCGATCTGGCGCCCTTCTTGTGCGGGACGGCCAGCTATACCGCGACTTTGGCCGTGCTGATGCTGGCGTTTCGTCCGGGGGCTGGCGCGGCGTTGGCGGGGGTCATCCCCAGCTTGCCGGGGTTGATCGATGAGGCATCAACGCTTGCCCGTCGCATCATCGCCGAGATCGGCTGCCCCCCTGGGGTGCGCTGGCTGGGGGCAGGGTCCAGCGTGGCGACGGCCGATTACGGGGCGGCGAAATGTGTAGAACTGGCGCGGTTGGCGGTTTGGTCGGATGATATCGAGGAATTTGCGCATCGGCAGTACTGGGCGATGGCCTTGGGTGAGTTGGTCGTGCTGTTGCCTGCAAGCGCCGGGGCTGCGTCCTACGCCGATGCGACGGCAGACGCGCTGTCGGATATCGGGATCCCGACACTGGCGTTGGAACCCGAAGGGATGGCAGTGCCCCATGCGCGATGGCGGCTGGCCTTGCCGGGCGGCGCGATGACGGCGGCGATTGCCCAAGCCACTGCGCTGCAACCACTGGCCTATCTTCTGGCGCGCGCCAGTGGGACCGACCCCGACCGTCGCCCGCATCTGCGCGAAGACGCGGCCCGGTTTGCCGTCAGCCGCAAGCTGACCCGACGGTCCCTGTTGGGCACGGGGCAATAGATGCTGCCGCGCCAGACCCGCTATGACTACAGCGCCCTGCCACATCGGCCTGGCTGGACTTGGCCCGGGGGGGCCAAACTGGCCGTCTATGTGGCGCTGGGGGTCGAGGAATACATCTTTGGCGAGGGCATGACCGAAGACCTGTTTCCGGGCGCGCCAAAGCCGGACTACGCCAACACGTCGTGGCGCGACTATGGCAACCGGGTCGGTGGGTTCCGGGTGATGGATGCCTGTGCGCAAGCGGGATTGACGCCTGCACTGTTGCTCAACACCGAGCTTTATGACCATGCGCCTGCTGTCACGGATCACGCCCGGGCGCTGGGATGCGAGGTGGTGGCGCATGGGTTGACCAATTCGCATACACTGGCCGGTCGCGATCCGCAGGACGAGGCGGCCTATCTTGCGGCGGTGGCGACGGCAATCACGCGGGCGGAAGGGCAGGCCCCTGCCGGCTGGTCAAGCCCGTGGTTGGCCCATACCGATCATACGGCAGATCTGCTGGTGGAGGCGGGCTATCGCTATGTCCTTGATCTGGGGATGGATGATCAGCCGGTCTGGCTGTCGACACGCAGCGGGCCGCTGCTGTGCGTGCCCTATGGGTTGGAGTTGAACGACAGCACCACGATCATTGGGCGTCAGGCCGATGCGCGCGACTTTGCCCGGATGATCATCGACCAGTTCGACGAATTGCTGCATCAGGCGGAGACCCGCGATCAGGCGCTGGTGATGCCCATCGTGCTGCATTCGTTCATTTCGGGTCAGCCGTTCCGGCTGCGGGCGTTGCGGACGGCGCTGGACCACATCGCGGCCTCAGGGGATCGCATCTGGCGGACCAGCCCCGGCGCGATCGCCGAGCATATTTTTGCGCAGCCGTCCCGGGCGGTCTAAAGCCCCTGCTGCAACCAGCACCTGGCGATGTCGTCGCGGCGTGCGACCCATGCACAGCCAGACTCTGCCACATGGGCCAGAAACCGCTGCAGACCGGCAATGCGGCCTGGCCTTCCGATGATCCTTGTATGCAGTCCGACCGTCATCATGCGGGGCACATCGCGGCCTTCTTCGGCCAACCAGTCAAAGGCGTTGATGCAATAGGTTGCGAAATCATCGCCTTGAACAAAGCGCGGCACACGGAAAAAGTTCATGTCGTTGGTATCGAACGCATAGGGCAAGATGACATGCGGGCGGTCACCGTCGCGCAAAGTGACCGGCAGATCATCGTGATAGGCGTTGCTGTCATACAAAAACCCGCCCTCTTGCCGCAACAGGCGTCGTGTGTTGACCGAAGGATGGCTGCGCACATGCCAGCCGACCGGGCGGGTTCCACAGGCGGCCTCGATCTGTTCCACGCAACGGCTGATCAGGGCGCCTTCGGCGGCCTCATCCATGTCAGCCTGATCTTCCCAGCGCCAGCCGTGGCACATGATTTCATGGCCCCGCGCCACCGCGTCGGCGGCGATCCACGGCGTCGCTTCCAGCGCGCGGGTGCACAGGTTCAGCGTGACGGGCACACCGAACCGTTCCAGCACCCGCATCACCCGCCAGTACCCTGCGCGGGACCCGTATTCGAAGTGGCTTTCCATGCACAGGTCGCGCTGGCCGACCAGTTCCTGATGCACCTCATACACCGCCTCATTGCGCGCATCGCCCGACGACAACGCCAGTTCAGCGCCCTCTTCGATGTTCAGCACCAGTGACACCGCCACCCGCGCATCGCCTGTCCAGCGGACGCGTGGGGGGGTAGTACCATACCCGGTGAAATCGCGATCCTTGGATACCGCCATGATCAGCGCCCCACCCAGCGTGTAAAGCCCACATCGGTCGCCGCCGCGCGTGCGACCATCTGGCGGTAATAGGGTTCCAACCGGGCCGCCCCTTCACGCAGGGCCACCGCCTCGGTGCGCAGGCGAGGTTCGATCCGGGCAAGGTCGGCGTGCAACTGATCTTCGTCGACCGTCATCAAACGCCCGTCGCGCACCACCACCCGGCCATCGACAATCGTATGCCGCACCGCGCGGCCCGCCTCGCATAGCACCAGCGCGCGGCGGATGTCGTGCAGCGGCAGAAATCCTGGGGCGGCATGGTCCAGAACGGCCAAATCGGCGGCAGCGCCGACCTCGATCCGACCCACAGTCTCGGGTCGGCGCATGGCCCGCGCGCCGCCGTCCCACAATGCGGTCAGGATTTCCGCGGCCCTGGGCCAACGGTCATAGTCGCTGCCGCCCGAAATGGCATGGACGATGCCCGCCAGCTTGACCGCGCCCCACAGATTATGGCTGTCATCGCTGACCGCCTCGTCCGTGCCAAGACAGATTGGCACACCCGCATCGCGCAGGGCGCGGAACGGCATGACCCCACTGCCCAGCCGCAGGTTGCACACCGGGTTATGCGCAACCGTCGCCCCTGACGCGCCAAGGATCGCCATGTCCGCCTCGTCGATCCAGATCGCATGGATCACCAGCATGTGGGCATCGAGGATACCAAGGCTGTCCAGATAGCGGACCAGGGACATGCCGTATTTCACATCGCCCAGCACCCGCTGCAGCTTGGTTTCCAGCACATGACAGAAAAACGGCAGGTCATGGGTTTTGGCAAGCGCATGCAGGCTGCGCAAATAATCTGGCGTCGCGCGCTGTGCGGCGGAACACGAAACTGCGGCGGCGATCCGGCCATCTGCGGCACCGTGCCAACGGGTGATCAGGTGGTTGTAATACGCCAGCATGCCTGCCGCCGTTTCGCGCGGGGCAGTGTCCATGCTCCGCAGGATTTCCTCGGGCAAAAGGTCTGCGAGGAAGGGGTATTTTTCGTATTCCACGACGATCGGTTGATCCAGCGCCAAGGTCGCGCGCATCCCGGATTCGGCATAGGCCCCAGCGATGGCGTCGATGGTGCTCGTCGTCGTCAAGGGCACGAAGAACGCG
>JBKJVF010000032.1:0-26847 GCA_046589965.1 Paracoccaceae bacterium | reverse complement strand
CAGAACCCTCCCCTCCTCCGCCCCGATCTTGCCCGGTCGCTGATCCCCGACACCCGGCGTGTGGGCCAGCCCACCATCGGCATGGTCTCCCTCGGTTGCCCCAAGGCGCTGGTGGACTCTGAGCGCATCCTGACCCGCCTGCGCGCCGAGGGCTACGCGATCAGCCCGGACTACAAGGGTGCCGACGCGGTGATCGTGAACACCTGCGGCTTTCTCGACAGCGCCAAGGCGGAATCCCTCGACGCGATCGGCGAGGCGCTGGTCGAGAATGGCCGGGTGATCGTGACGGGCTGTCTGGGGGCAGAACCGGACTACATCACCGGCGCCCATCCCCGCGTGCTGGCCGTGACGGGCCCCCATCAATACGAGGCGGTGCTCGACGCCGTCCATGCCGCCGTGCCACCGCAGCCCGATCCCTTCATCGACCTGCTGCCCGCGACGGGTGTGACCCTGACCCCGCGCCACTACAGCTATCTGAAGATCTCCGAAGGCTGTAATCACAAATGCAAGTTCTGCATCATCCCCGACATGCGTGGCCTGCTGCAGTCGCGCCCCGCCCACGCCGTCCTGCGCGAGGCCGAAAAGCTGGTCGAGGCGGGGGTGCGCGAACTTCTGGTCATCAGTCAGGACACCTCGGCCTACGGCGTCGACCGCAAGCATGACGTCAGCCCTTGGAAGGGTGGCGAGGTGCGCGCCCATATCACCGATCTCGCACGCGAGATGGGGAAACTGGGGGCCTGGGTGCGGCTCCATTACGTCTATCCCTACCCCCATGTCCGTGACCTGATCCCGCTGATGGCGGACGGGCTGGTGCTGCCTTACCTCGACATCCCGTTCCAGCATGCCGATCCGGGGGTGCTGCGCCGTATGGCCCGCCCGGCAGCGGCGGCGAAAACACTGGACGAAATCGCCGCCTGGCGCGCGGTCTGCCCCGACATCGCGCTGCGATCCACCTTTATCGTCGGCTACCCCGGCGAGACCGAAGCGGAGTTTGAGGTGCTGCTCGATTGGCTGGACGCGGCGCAACTCGACCGGGTCGGCTGCTTTCAATACGAAAACGTCGCAGGCGCACGGTCCAACGCCCTGCCTGATCATGTGGCTCCGGAGGTCAAGCAGGAGCGGTTTGATCGCTTCATGGAGAAAGCCCAGGCGATTTCCGAGGCGAAACTGGCCGCCAAGGTCGGACTCGTGCTGGACGTCATCGTGGACGAAGTGGACGGCGAAGGTGCCACCTGCCGGACCAAGGCCGACGCGCCCGAAATCGACGGGAACCTGTTCATAGACGAAGGTTTCGATGGGCTGGCGCCGGGGGATATCGTGCGGGTCACGGTGGATGAGGCGGGGGAATACGACCTGTGGGGGACCCGCGCGGTCTGACCCCTTCCCGGCCTGATCCGATGCCCTATTGGCGTCGCAATTCCTTGCAATCATAAAGCGTTTCCAAGGACATGGGGCCGCATTATGCGCATTTTGACCTTTGCTATCCCGCCCATCATTGCGCTGGCCGTGCTGATCATCCTGCTGCCGCACCCATCGCTGGCCGAGGATGACAGCGTCAGGGTCGAAGTGTGGCAGGACATTCAGGCCGGTGCGGCTGAAACAGTCATGGCAAAACTGTCGGCCACCGACCTTGCTGCAAGGCGCGCCGCCTTTGCCGCATTTCAAAGCGGCGATGCAAAGGTGGATGCGTTCAGCCGGGATTTGCTGACCGACTATGCGAACGATGCCAGGGCGATGACGGCGCGCGGATTTTATCTTTTGAACCGCGGCTGGGCCTATCGCGGCGCGGCGAGCCGCGACAAGGTCTGGCCCGAAGGCGCGGCAAAAATGAAAGACCTGCACACAGAAGCGATGGGCCTGGCCGAAGCTGCGCTGAAGGCCGATCCTGGTCTGGTGCCAGCCTCTGACCTGTTCATCCTCTTGTCGCGGACGACACCGGGCAGTCGCGACATTCCGACCGAATTCGAACGCATCATGGCCATCGCGCCGAACCATCAAAGCTTGATGCTGGCGGCCGACGGATACTCGCCGCGTTGGGGTGGGACGACCGATTTCGGCATGATGGCCTGCGCTGACTGGGCATCAAAGATCCCCGACGTCGCAGGCTATACGCGCGAAATCTGCGAGATTGATGTGGCGACAACGGGCAGCTATCCCGGCGCCTTTGATATTCCTCTTGCTGTTCTGCAACAGGCAAATTCCCCGGTGCTTGACTGGGCGCGCCTGATCTATGCCCGGCAGCACAGAGAAGATACCGAAGCCGTGCTGGCCATTTACGTCGAGATGCATCGCAAGGGCGACCTGAACTACCAAGACTATCTGACCTGGGATAACCTCGAAGGTCACATGGGATTTGACCCCGGCCCGCGTATCACAAAGGCACTGCCAGCTTTGCTGGCAAGCATGAAGACCGATCTGGACCTGCAACCCGAAGATGGCATCTTGCTCGAGACTTATCTGCGCGCAGCGATGCAGCTAGCAAAAATGGACGGCACGGTGATTGATGCCGCCGAGTTTGATCGCCGCTTTGCCCAGGTGCTGCAGCTTGCGCCATATGACGCCAATATGTGGTTCACCTATGCCCGCTATCTGGAAAGTTTTTCCGGTCCGGATGGCGTGTCGCTGGCCGGTGTCGCGCGGGCTCAAAAGGCATGGATGAACGCGGTCGCCTATTCCAATCACAATGTCGAATGGATCAGGTTCTATTTCGGGCAAGCCAAGATGACCTGGGACATGATGGACCGGCGCAACCTTGATGCCTTTGACGCCACCGGCACGCCGGCATTCGCCAGGGACGATTTCAACGCCGTGATCGTCTGCCCGACAATCCGCGTGATCCGGCTACTTGAAGCCGCCTGCGAAAACGATCCGAACGGCGCGGCCTCTTGCGATGGGCAGCCGCGGGAGCTGAATGGTGACCTCCGGCCCGAAATGATCGCGCGGGCAAAACGGCGGAACGCCTGCGCTCTTGAGCTGACATCAGATATCGCGGATCTGGCCTACACGCCGGTAGAGGTTGATTTTTCCCGCAGCGAGACGGAGTGACATCAAGCGCGAGGCACTGGCATCCACTTACCCTGCAAAGCACTGGTCAGGAAAAGGCCCGGGCGATTTCCAAGACATAACCGGCCGCCAAGGTTGGGCGCGTGCGACTCGTCGGCGAGGCGGGCGCGGTCTGATCTTTGGGGGCGGTTTCACACGTTTTCCGGCTGATGCATCACCCGCAACGCCGCTGCTGCATCCTGGACAACTTCCGCCATCTGCACGAGCTGACCCGCCAGCGGGCTGGCCTTACGCCAGACCATTCCGATGGTTCGGCTTGGGGGCACGGATGTGAACCGTGCCAATGACACGCCCCCGGACCGCGTTTCCAGCCTGACGGCCATTTCCGGGATCAAGGTAACGCCGATGCCCGCGCTGACCATCTGGACCAAAGTCGTCAGCGAACTGCCGTCCAAAAGTTCCCGTGGTCGCACGCCTTGCTGATTGCAGAAGGCCAACGCCTGATCGCGAAAACAGTGACCTTCTTCCAGTAAAAGCAGACGCATCTCGCGCAGCGCCTCGGCATTGGGAACAGGTTTTCCCGCATCCTCCACCGGGCGGACCAGAACGAACTCTTCGGCAAAGAGCGCGATTTCGGTGAGCGAGGGTTCCGATACCGGAAGTGCCACGATGGCACAGTCCAGACGCCCGGCGCCCATATCGTCCAGAAGGCGCGGCGTGACCGTCTCGCGCACATGCAAATCGACACCGGGATAGACCCGTGTCAGATCGCGCATGACACGTGGCAAGAGATACGGGGCCACGGTCGGGATCACGCCCAGCCGCAGCCGCCCTGCCAGTTGCCCCTGCGACGCGCGCGCCAGATCGCCAAGTTCATCGACCGACCGCAGGATGTCGCGGATGCGGATGGCAAAATCCTCGCCAAAGCGGGTCAGCCGCACCCGTCGCGCCCCACGCTCAAAAAGAGGTGTGCCAAGGGTTTGTTCCAGTTCCTTGATCTGCATGGACAAAGCGGGCTGGGAAATGGCGCATACATCAGCCGCACGCCCGAAATGGCCTTCTGCGGCCAGCGCTTCGAAGTAGCGGAACTGTTTGAGCGTCAGGTTTGCCATCAGCTGATCTTATGAAACTGATCAGAAAATTCAACTTAAACTAATCGTCGCGATTTGATACAGTCGCGTCAGGGAACGACAGCGTTGCAATCGACCATCACCGTGAAACCGGCTTGTCCATGAGGACCAGCGCGTCGTTTCGGGTTGGGGCCATGTGGCGATGCACCCAAAACGCACGAGCAAAATTGGAGAACTGCCATGGACGGAAATGATATCGCCAAGTGTCCGGTGATGCACGGCGCGCCGAAAAACGCGAGTTTTGCGCTGCGCACCAACCGTGACTGGTGGCCGAACCAGCTGAACTTGCGCATCCTGCATCAGCATTCGGCCAGGTCGAATCCGATGGGCAAAACCTTCGAATATGCCGTGGCGCTGAAGTCGCTGGACCTGAAGGCGCTCAGGGCGGATGTGGAGGCGCTGTTGACGACCTCGCAAGCCTGGTGGCCCGCCGATTATGGGCATTACGGACCGTTCTTCGTGCGGATGGCGTGGCACAGCGCAGGCACCTACCGTACCGGCGATGGGCGCGGCGGGGCGGGATCGGGAATGCAACGGTTCGCGCCGCTGAACTCCTGGCCGGACAATGGCAACCTCGACAAGGCGCGCCGCCTTTTGTGGCCCATCAAGCAGAAATACGGCGCGGCGATTTCCTGGGCCGATCTGATGATCATGGCCGCCGACATCGGCATGGAGACGATGGGCTTCAAGACCTTCGGTTTTGGCTTTGGCCGCGCCGATGTGTGGGAGCCGGACGAGGACATCTATTGGGGCAAGGAAACCACCTGGCTGGATGACAAGCGCTATACCGGCGAACGCGAGTTGGAAAATCCGCTGGCCGCCGTGCAGATGGGGCTGATCTACGTCAATCCCGAAGGCCCGAACGGCAACCCCGACCCCCTGGCCGCAGCCGTCGACATCCGCGAGACGTTTGCCCGGATGGCGATGAATGACGCAGAGACCGTGGCGCTGATCGCCGGGGGTCACACCTTCGGCAAGGCGCATGGGGCGGCGGATCCGTCTGTCTATGTCAGTGCCGATCCCGAAGGCGCCAGCATCGAAGAACAGGGCCTTGGCTGGAAGAACACGTTTGGCACCGGCGCCGGTCCGCATGCGATCACCAGCGGGCTGGAGGGCGCATGGACCTCAACCCCAACGACCTGGGACAACACCTATTTTGACATTCTGTTCGGCTTTGAATGGGAAAAGACGAAAAGCCCGGCTGGCGCGACCCAATGGGTTCCGGCGGGCGGTGCCGGTGCCGACATGGTGCCGGATGCCCATCTGCCGGGGCGCACCCACCAGCCGGTGATGTTCACCACCGACCTCGCGTTGCGGATGGACCCGATCTATGGGCCGATTTCCAAACGCTACCATGAAAGCCCGGCAGAATTTTCCGACGCGTTTGCGCGCGCATGGTTCAAGCTGACCCACCGCGACATGGGGCCGAAGGTCCGTTACCTGGGGCCGTTGGTCCCGGCAGAGGACCTGATCTGGCAAGACCCGATCCCGGCCTCGGATCATCCCCTGATCGACGCGGCGGATGTCGCCAAGCTCAAGGCGCAGATCGTGGCCTCGGGTCTGACGACGGCGGAGCTTGTCGCAACCGCCTGGGCGTCGGCGTCGACGCATCGTGCGTCAGACAAGCGGGGCGGGGCCAATGGCGCGCGCATCCGTCTTGCGCCGCAAAAGGACTGGGCGGTGAACCAGCCGGCGCAATTGGCCCGCGTGCTGACAGCGCTGGAAGGCATTCAGGGCGCGTTCAATGCCACCGCAGCTGGCGGCAAGCGGGTGTCCTTGGCCGACCTGATCGTCTTGGGCGGGTCTGTTGCGGTGGAAGAGGCGGCGCGCAAGGGCGGCCATGCGGTCGTCGTGCCATTCACGCCCGGTCGTGGCGATGCGACGCCAGATCAGACTGACATCGACAGCTTTGCGGTGCTCGAGCCGACTGCGGATGGGTTCCGCAATTATCTGCTGACCGACTATACGGTGTCAGCCGAGGAACTGCTGGTCGACCGTGCGCAATTGCTGTCCTTGACGGCGCCGGAAATGTCCGTGCTGGTCGGGGGTCTGCGGGTTCTGGGCGCCAATACCGGGGCATCCCAGCACGGTGTGCTGACCGGCAGGCCCGGTACGCTCAGCGCGGATTTCTTTGTCAACCTTCTCGACATGGGGACGGTCTGGACACCGGTATCGGAGGCGGCCGATGTGTTCGAAGGACGCGACCGGACGAGCGGCAAGGTGACGTGGACGGGCACGCGGGTGGACCTGGTGTTCGGGTCCAACTCGCAGTTGCGCGCGATTGCCGAGGTTTACGGCAGCGCCGATGCCGGAACCAGGTTTGTCCACGACTTCGTGGCGGCCTGGACCAAGGTGATGAACCTTGATCGGTTCGACCTTTCCTGACGCGACAAATCCGCCCCGGCCGGGTGTCCCGCAAGGACGGCCCGGCCGGGGCAAACGCTGACGTTCGCGATGGGTGAGGGATCATCGCGCTCCCCTTGCAACGGCGATGCAGAAAAGACCCCTTGTTGTCTGACCGAAATGCGCCCCTGACACCAAGGGGTCTTTTCTGCAGGAGCATCCCGGTGACCACAGTGACCACTTTTGCCCACCGGATCACCGATACCCCCGATATGGCGATTGTCCTGTCGGATGGCTGTCGGTTGTCCGCACGGGTCTGGATGCCCGAGGACGCCGCAACGCGCCCGGTGCCTGCGGTGCTGGAATACATCCCCTACCGCAAACGCGACGGCACCCTGCCGCGCGACGAACTGATGCATCCCTATGTCGCGGGCCACGGCTATGCCTGTGTGCGTGTCGACATGCGGGGGGCAGGCGACAGCGAAGGGCTGCTCCACGACGAATACACCCCGCAGGAACTGTCGGATGCCTGCGAGGTGATCGCCTGGCTGGCCGCCCAGCCCTGGTGTACCGGTGCGGTCGGGATGATGGGAAAAAGCTGGGGCGGCTTCAACTGCCTGCAGACGGCTTTTCTGCGCCCCCCTGCCTTGCGCGCCATCATCTCGGTCTATTCGACAACCGACCGTTTCGCCGATGACATCCATTTCCGGGGCGGCTGCCTGTTGGGTGAAAACCTGGGCTGGGGTGCCGTCATGCTGTCTTATTCCTCGCGCCCGGCGGACCCCTTGCTGCGGGCCGATTGGCGGTCGGATTGGCTGAAGCGACTGGCGGCAGACCAGTTTCTGTCGCCACTTTGGGCAAGCCACCCGCAGCGGGACGGGTATTGGAAACACGGCTCGGTCCGCGAGGATTGGGCGGCGGTCGAGGTACCGGTCCTGTCGGTGTCAGGCTGGGCCGACAGCTACATGAACACCACCTCGAAACTGCTGGAAAACATGGCCGCGCCCGTCAAGGGCATCGTCGGACCCTGGGTGCATCAATACCCCCATACCGCCGTGCCGGCCCCGCGTATCGGGTTTTTGCAAGAGGCCCTGCGCTGGTGGGATCGCTGGCTGAAGGGCATCGACACAGGCGTAGACCGCGATCCGGCGTTGCGGGTCTACATGCTGCATTCGCAAGCCCCCGATGCCTCGACGCCCCATCGCGCGGGCCATTGGCTCGCGGAGGCGGAATGGCCAAGCGCGCGCGTTGCACGTCGCGAACTGGCCCTGTCGCCGGGGGGACGACTGGGAGGCGGCGGGGGTGACCTGGGGATCGCCGTCCGCACGCCCCAACACCTTGGCCTGACGGCGGGTGAGTTCTTTCCGATGGGATTGAACGCAGAAATGCCGGGCGATCAGACGCCGGATGACGCGCTGTCGGTCTGCTTTGACGCGCCGCCCGAACCTGCGGCACTGGACCTGTTGGGGGCGGCTGTCCTGCGCGTCCAGTTGACCAGCGACCGCCCCTTTGCCTTTCTGGTCGCGCGGCTGTGCGATGTTGGCCCGGACGGGACTTCCCTGCGCATTGCACATGGCATGCTGAACCTGTGCCATCGCGACAGCATGGAGAACCCGACGCCCGTCCCCGCGCACCAGAGCCTTGCCATCACGCTGACGCTGGACCAGATGGCCTACCGTCTGGCACCGGGGCATCATCTGCGGCTGGCCCTGTCCACGACCTATTGGCCCTTTGTCTGGCCCAGCCCGCAGCCCGCGACCTTGACCCTGCTCAAGGGCGCGCTTGACCTTCCGGTGCATCAGGGCGGAACCAGCGATGAATGGACCCCACCCCCGCCCGAAACGGCATCACCCTGGCGGCACAAGGTGCATCGTGAGGGCAGCGCAGTGCGGCGGATCGAGCGGGACCTGATCACCGGCTTGGTCACGCTGGTGGTCGAGGATGATCAGGGTGCGACGGAAAACCTGTCGCATGGGCTGACCGTCGCTGAAAACATGGCCGAACGCTGGAGCCTGCATCCCGATGATCCCCTGTCGGCCCGCGCGTCCATGCGTTGGGAGCAGAATCTGTCGCGTGACGCCTGGTCGGTGCGGACGCTGGCCGAGGTCGAGATGACCGCCACAGCGTCTGATTTGTGCTTTCGCGCCCGGCTTCAGGCCTGGGAGGGCGACGCGCCGGTCTTTGACCAGGACTTTGTGCAGAACGTCGCGCGGACCTTTGTGTAAATTTTTGACGCCGGAACGCGCGAATCCGTTGACCTGATGCCTTGGTTTGGAGGTTACTGATCCACGAGTTAATAAAAACCCCGCTCAGGGGTAGCTTCAGGGAGACACAGAATGAATGACGATCTTTCGCGCCTGATTGCGGCGCTTGACCGCGCCGGAATGACACGGCGCGGATTCATGGGTGGCGCAGCGGCGGTTGGCGCGGCGGCGGCCATCGGTACGATGCTGGCACCCGGGGCCGCACAGGCACAGACGCCCACCAAGGGTGGCGTGCTGAAGCTTGGTCTTGGCGGCGGCGAGACGACGGACGCACTGGACCCCGGTCTGTCCGACAGCCCGGTGCCCTTCAGCATCGGACGGCTTTGGGGCGATACCATCGTCAACGTGGCAGCGGACGGCACGATCGAGCCACGCTTGGCGGAAGAGTTTTCCGTCAACGAAGACGGCACGGTCTGGAGCTTCAAGATGCGCGAAGGCGTCAAGTTCCATGACGGCTCGGTGATGACGGTCGATGACGTGGTGGCCACGTTCAAGCGGCATTCCGACGAAAACTCCAAATCGGGTGCCTATGGCATCATGCAAGGCATCAGCAGCATCGCCGCTGATGGCGGCAGCGTTGTCTTTACCCTGACGCAAGGCAATGCCGACCTGCCTTACCTTCTGTCGGATTATCACCTGATCGTGCAGCCGGGCGGCGGCGTGGCCGATCCCAATGCAGGCATCGGCACCGGCCCCTACAAGGTGACCTCGGCCGAAGCGGGCGTGCGCTTTGCCTTTGAAAAGCATGCGGAAGATTGGGACACCTCGCGCGGCCATTATGACGGCGTCGAAGTTCTGGTGATCAACGACGGCACGGCGCGCACCTCGGCGCTGCAGGCCGGTCAGGTTCATGCGATCAACCGGGTCGACCCCAAGATCGCCCGCCTGATGTCGAAGGCACCGGGCATTCAGGTCAAGAACATCTCGGGCCGTGGGCATTACGTGTTCATCATGCATACCAACACCGCGCCCTTCGACAACAAGGACCTGCGCCTCGCGCTGAAATACGCGATCAACCGGCAGGAAATGGTGGACAAGATTCTGGATGGCTATGGCGGGGTCGGCAACGACATCCCGGTCAATGCGGCCTACCCGCTGTTCACCCCCCTGCCACAGCGCGAATACGACGCGGCCAAGGCGGCCGAGCATTACAAGGCCTCGGGCCATGACGGATCGCCCATCGTGATGCTGGTGGCCGATACCGCCTTTCCGGGGGCGGTGGATGCGTCCGCACTGTTCCAGCAATCGGCGGCAGCGGCGGGCATTCCACTGGAAATCCAGCGCGTGCCGGATGACGGCTACTGGTCTGATGTCTGGAACGTCAAACCCTTCTGCGCCAGCTACTGGGGCGGGCGTCCGGTGCAGGACCAGATGTATTCGACGGCCTATCTGTCGACCGCGGACTGGAACGACACCAA
Organism: Paracoccaceae bacterium; assembly: GCA_046589965.1. GTDB lineage: Bacteria > Pseudomonadota > Alphaproteobacteria > Rhodobacterales > Rhodobacteraceae > JAJNPS01. Next base: position 16,689 of record JBKJVF010000032.1, on the reverse strand, counting down.
GTACTCCAATCCTGAATTTGATGCGCTGATCCTGCAGGCCCGGTCCGAGACGGACTTGGCAACGCGGACCGACCTTTACGCCAAGATCGGGGCCATCGTGCATGACGATGGCGGCCTGATCTGCCCGATGTTCAACGACTTTGTCGACGCGCATTCCGATGCGATTGCCGGTTGGTCGAATGATCCCAACTATGAACTGATGGGCGGCTACATCGCGTCCAAGACCTGGATGGCGTAGGCGACGGCGTGCATCCGATCCTGATCCTGTTGGCCCAGCGCATTGCGCTGGGCCTGCTTTTGCTGTGGGCGGCATCGGTCTTGCTGTTTGTCGGCACGATGATCTTGCCAGGCGACGTCGCGCAAAGCATCCTTGGCCAGGCGGCAACGCCCGTGTCACTGGCGAACCTGCGCGAAGAACTGGGCCTGAACGAACCGGCGCTTTCGCGCTATTTCAGCTGGCTGGGCAACGCCTTGCAGGGTGATCTAGGCAAGGCCCTGACCAATGGTCAGGACATCTCCGAGGCCATGGGCAAGCGCCTTGGCAACACCCTCTTTCTGGCCGGGGCCGCCGCCGTGATCTCGGTCCCGCTGGCGATCGGGCTCGGGCTGATCGCGGTGCGCTACAAGGACCGCTGGCCTGACCGGCTGATCTCCAGCTTTACACTGGCGACGGTGTCGGTGCCGGAGTTTGTGCTCGGCTATGTGGCGGTCTACATTTTTTCGGTCAAGTTCCGCATCTTTCCATCCCTTGCCACGATTTATGACGGCATGACCCTAGGCGAAAAGCTGTGGGCGATCTCGATGCCGACGCTGGTGCTGGTGCTGGTCGTGCTCGGTCACATGATGCGCATGACCCGCGCCGCCATCCTGAATGTCATGCAATCGGCTTATATCGAGACGGCCGAACTGAAAGGACTGCGCCCCTTTGCGATCATCGCGCGCCATGCCTTTCCCAACGCCGTGGCCCCGGTCGTCAACGTCGTCATGTTGAACATGGCCTATCTGGTGGTGGGCGTCGTCGTGGTGGAGGTGGTGTTCGTCTATCCCGGCATGGGCCAGTACCTTGTGGACCATGTGGCCAAACGTGACGTGCCGGTCGTGCTGGCCTGCGGGCTGGTCTTTGCCGCCGTTTATATCGGGCTCAACCTGTTGGCGGACGTGATCTCGATCCTGTCAAACCCGCGCCTGAGGCACCCGAAATGAGGCGTATCCCGCTGGCCGCGCTGATCGGGCTGTTCTTTACCGGGGCCTATTTTCTGGCCGCGATCTTTGCCGGGCTGATCTCTCCCTATGGCATGGCCGAAATCGTCGGCGACGGGTGGGAGCCCTGGTCATGGGCCCATCCCCTGGGCACCGACAGCATCGGGCGCGATCTGTTGTCGCGGATGATCTGGGGCGGCCAGACCACGATCTTTGTGGCCACGGCGGCGACCGTCCTGTCCTTCACGCTGGGCGCGGTGCTGGGTTTTCTGGCCGCCGTGTCGGGCGGCTGGCTGGACCAATTGTTGTCGCGCTTTGTCGATCTGATGATGTCGATCCCGTCGCTGATCTTTGCGCTGGCCGTGCTGTCGGTGATGCCTGCGACGCTGCCGATCCTGATCCTTGTGATGGGACTTCTGGATGCGACGCGCGTGTTCCGACTGTCGCGCGCGGTGGCCGTGGACATCACCGTGATGGATTATGTCGAGGCGGCGCGCGTCCGGGGGGAGGGCCGCGCTTGGATCATCTTTCGCGAAATCCTGCCCAACGCGCTGTCACCGCTGGTGGCCGAAATGGGGTTGCGGTTCATCTTCATGGTCCTGTTCATCTCGACCTTGTCGTTCCTTGGGCTGGGGGTGCAGCCGCCCTTGGCCGATTGGGGCGGGATCGTGAAGGAAAACCGCGAAGGGATCATTTACGGGATACCTGCCGCGCTGGTGCCCGCCTTTGCCATCGCCACGCTGGCGATATCGGTCAATCTGGTCGCCGACTGGGTGTTGAACCGCACCAGCAGTTTGAAAGGGGGACGCGGTGGCTGATCCCCTGCTCGACATCCGCAATCTGAGGATTGAGGCCACGTCCTATCCCCCGGGTGAAGCACCGCGCCAGATCGTGCTGGTCGATGATGTGTCGCTGACCCTGCAAAAGGGCCGCGTGTTGGGCTTGATCGGGGAATCCGGCGCGGGCAAGTCCACCGTCGGCCTGTCGTCGATGGGCTACGGGCGCGGCGGTGTCCGGATCACGGGCGGGCAGATCCTGCTGAACGGTCGCGATATCCGGTTGGGCGATGCGGCGGCCATGCGTGCGTTGCGAGGGCGCGAGGTGACCTATGTCGCCCAGTCCGCTGCTGCCGCCTTCAATCCAGCCAAGCAACTGATGGAGCAGGTCACCGAGGCCGCGCTGACCCATGGCACCCTGTCGCGCGCCGAGGCCGAGGCGCGCGCGATCATGCTGTTTCGCAAACTACGGCTGCCCGACCCCGAAACGATTGGTCAACGCTATCCGCATCAGGTGTCAGGCGGGCAGCTGCAGCGGGTGATGACCGCGATGGCGCTTTGCCCGCAGCCTGATCTTGTGGTCTTTGACGAACCGACAACGGCGCTGGACGTGACGACCCAGATCGAGGTTCTGGCCGCGATCAAGGAAGCGATCCACGAAACCGGCGTGGCCGCCCTTTACATCACGCATGATCTGGCCGTCGTGGCGCAAGTGAGCGATGAGATTCTGGTCCTGCGCCACGGCAAGATGGTGGAACATGGCGCAACCGGTCAGATCATCCACGCGCCGGTGCAGGAGTATACCCGCGCGCTGGTGTCGGTCCGGTCGATCAACCGTGTGGAAAAGACCGATGGCGCCGCACCGGTCCTGTCCATCGCGCATGTGACCGCCCGCTACCGTGGCACCAAGTTCGATGTCCTGCACGATGTCTCGGTCGATCTGCCGGCGGGTCAGACTCTGGCCGTCGTCGGCGAAAGCGGATCGGGCAAATCGACATTGGCCCGCGTGATCACCGGGCTGTTGCCCGCATCCGCCGGCGAAATCCGCTTTGCCGGGCGTGTGCTGTCACCCGCATTGGCCCAACGCAGCAAGGATGACCTGCGCGAGCTGCAGATGATCTACCAGATGGCCGATGTCGCGATGAACCCACGCCAGACCGTGGGCACCATCATCGGGCGGCCGCTGACATTCTATTTCGGCATGCAGGGCGAAGAAAAACGCGCCCGCATTCAGGACCTGCTGGACCAGATCGAGATGGGAAAGGGCTATATCGACCGCTATCCGGCCGAACTTTCCGGTGGCCAGAAACAGCGCGTCTGCATCGCGCGGGCACTCGCGGCCAAGCCACGGCTGATCATCTGCGACGAAGTCACATCTGCCCTTGATCCCCTGGTGGCGGACGGCATCCTCAAGCTGCTTTTGGACCTGCAGGCGCGCGAAGGGGTGGCTTATCTCTTCATCACCCACGACCTTGCCACCGTGAAGGCCATCGCCGACAGGATCGCCGTGATGTTCAAGGGCCGGGTCCAGCGCTATGGCACCAAGACCGAGGTTCTGACGCCGCCCTTTGACGACTACACCGACCTGCTGCTGTCCTCCGTTCCGGAGATGGAGCTGGGCTGGCTGGAAAACGTTATCGCGCATCGCAAGATGGAAAGTGCCGGCAATTAGCGCCCGTTTGCCGCGCTAAATGTCGTCAGGCAGCCGATCACCCCGCCCCAATAGGGCGATGGCCCTGCAGATACGCTCAAAACTTGCTTTTGCGCGCGGCACGGAATGGCGGGCGCGCAAGTAGGCATGGACAAGTCCGGCCTCTTCGATCCAGACCGCCTGCCCGCCCGCAGCCAGGATGCGGTCGCGGTAACGGCGGCCGTCATCCGCCAGCGGATCGCATTCCGCGCTGATCGCGACTGTCGGTGGCAGGCCAGTGAAATCCGTATCTTTTAGTGGCGCTGCCGTCGGATCGGACATCGGCGCGGCACCCCCATGCCGGATGTCGCGGTAGTAAAGCACATCGGCCCGCGTCAGCATGGGGGCATGGGCATGGGTGAGGTGGCTGCCAGTGTCCGGATCACCGCCAAGCCCTGCATAGATAAGCACCTGCCCCAGAACGGTGACCGCGCTGCGGCGCAAGGCATGGCTGACCGACGCCGCCAGAGTGCCGCCTGCGCTGTCGCCGACCATCACCAGAGGGGCGCCAAGGGACGCTGCGGCCCGGGTCGCCGCCAAAGCGTCGTCATATGCCGCTGGATGGAGGTGTTCCGGGGCCAGCCGGTAGTCGACGCTGATCACGCGGCAACCAGTGGCGGCACAGATCTCGGCGCAGATGTCGTCGTGGCTGTGCAGCCCCCCGACGACAAAGCCGCCGCCGTGCAGATACATGACGGTGACCGCCGAGCCCGCATAAATCCGCACTGGCACACCGCCAAGTGTTTGGTCGGTGGCCGTAACGCCGGGGGGATAGGGTTGGCGGAACGCCGCCGTCATCCGGTCGTAAACCGCACGCTGGTCCTGCAGGGACAGGCCGATCGCATCGGGAGGATAAAAGTCGTTCGTCTTGTGGATGAAATCCCATGTCGCCGCATCAATCAGGGTCGCATAATCGGGGGCCGTCATGTCATCTCCACCCCCGCCACGCGTGTCGTGGCACGGACAGGATCAGGGCCGCCGAGCCTGCTGCCGGACAGTGCAATGGCGATACCGAGGAACTGACGCAAATGTCCATGCAACAGCGGTGCCGCAAAAGCATCGGCCATGCAACAAGGGGCTTTGCAGACCAGATCATTCAAAAAGATCGATCTCTTCGTTGATCTCGTCGATCATCGCCAACCGCTGATGGGCTGCCGCACCAGCTTGCCCGATGAACGCGATCGACAACAGCCGGATCATCGACGCCATCGTGGCATGGCTGGGCAGGCGGCCAAAGGTTGCGACATGGCAACCGATCACCAGCTTTGAAAACCGCTGCGCGCTGGCCAGATAGCGGTGGTCTGTCAGCGTGATGACGTTCATCCGGGTGGTGCGGGCATAGGAGGTCAGCGCCGCCTGAAACTTTGGCCTTGGCTCCAGCGTCAGCAGGATCAGCACATCGCGCGGGCCGGTCATCGACAGATCTTCCGCCCAGGCACCGGGATGGGCGGCCAGAATATGCACATCCGGGCGCAAGCGCGCAAAAGTGAGGCGGGCCAGTTGCGCCAGTCCTTCTTCGGCACCAAACCCCATGCACCAGACGCGCGGGGCGTCTTGAATTAACCGGGCCGCCTCGGTCAGAAGGTCGGGGCGGATTTCCTCGAAAGTGCGCGTCAGGTTCAAAAGCTCCAGTTCCAGATGTTCGCCAATCGACCGGCCCAGCACCGCCTTTTCTGGCAGTGCATGCGAATAGGCATAGGGCTGGGTGCGGTTGCGTTCCTCGCGCGCCTGGCTGCGGGCCTCTTCAAAATCGGTATAGCCAAGATTGCGAAAGAAACGGGCCGTTGTGGCCTTTGAGACCCCGGCAAGGGTCGACAGCTCGGTCGCGGTATGGGTTTCGATCAACGCCTGATTCTCAAGCAGCAACGCCGCTAGTTTTTGCTCGGCCTTGGTCAGCCGAGAAATTCTTTCCTGAAGTCTTAGGGTTAGCCGCGTTGCCATACGTGACGCCTGATCCAGTCAATGCACTTGCGTAAATGAAACATTCGTTTCATCTTTATGAAACAGTGAAACACTGCCGGAGCCGAGCATGTCCAAATCCAAGATCATACGCCAGCAGATTTGGGAGCGACTTCATCATGTGGCCAAACCCGACACCCGGTTCCATCTGAATTTTTCCGAGGTCATTCCCGACTTCGTGGGGTCCGAGGCCGCCACAAAGCATGTGGTCGCGATGCCGGAATATGCTGCCAGCACCTTTGCCTTCATCACGCCCGACAACTGCTTGGTCGATCTGCGCCGTCAGATGATCGCGGCGGGCAAGTCCTTTGTCATGTCGACCTACGGCATTTACCGCGGCTTCTTGCTGATCGAGGCGGGCATGGTGCCACCGGGGGCCGAACTTTATGCCGCGTGGCTGGATGGGATGGAGCATTTCGCGCGGCCCATCAGCCTTGCCGAAATTGCCAGCCGGGGACGGTTTGACTTCATGGCCACCGGAGCCTCAGCCGTGTCGGTAGATGGCGTGCGCTTTGGCAAGGGGCACGGGTTTTTCGATCTGGAATGGGGCATGTTCACCGATCTGGGGCTGGTGGACGAGACCACGCCCGTCGTGGCCGTGGTGCATGACTGCCAGATGGTCGAAGAGAAACTGACGCCATCCGAAACCGACATTCTGGTCGATCATATCGCCACGCCGACGCGGATGTACCATGTCGAACGACGTGCCAAACGCCCGCGCGGCGTGAAGTGGAACCTCTTGGACCCCAAACAGATCGCCGACACCCCTCCGTTGCAGGAATTGCAGCGGATTCAAGGAATTGCCTGAGCCTTCCCCCCTCTTTCCCTCAAACCACAGGACCGCATCGATGAAGATCGCTCTTAACCGCCGTTCCTTTCTGTCTGCCTCGGCTGCCGCTGCGGCCCTTCCGCTTATGCCGCGCATGGCGCGTGCCGCCACGCCCTTTGCGATGCAGGCGGCCTGGATCAATGACGCCGAATTCGCTGGCTACTTTCTGGCGATGGATCAGGGCTATTATACCGCCGAAGGGTTGGACCTGACCTACCTGCCGGGCGGCCCGGACGTGATCCCCGAAGGCACAATCGTGGCGGGCCGCGCCGATCTGGCGCTGACCACTCCCGATACCACGATCAAGGCCATCGTCGAACAGGGGGCCAAGTTCAAGATCATCGGGGCGCAGTATCAAAAGAACCCCATCGGTATTGTCAGCCTGGCCAAGAACCCGATCACCAGCCCGGCCGATATGGTGGGCAAGACCATCGCCGTGCCGCCCGTCAACACCATCAGCGTCGAGGCCCTGCTGGCGATGAACGGTATCGACAAGGCCTCGGTCAATATCGTGCCCTATGCCTATGACCCGACACCGCTGATCAAGGGCGAGATTGACGCCAGCCTCGATTTCACCACCAACGTGCCCTACACAATCAAGACCATGGGCGAGGAGGCGACCTCGTTTCTGCTCTATGACTTCGGCTATACCATCTACAATGATACCGTGGTCGTGACAGAAGAAACCCTTGCCGCCAAGCGCAAGGAACTGGTCGCGTGGCTGCGCGCCAGCCGCAAGGGCTGGGACGACAACTTTGTCGATCCCGCTGCCTGGCCGCCAAAGTGGGAGACGACGCATTTCGCAGGCACCGGGCGCAGCATCGACAACGAGGTGTTCTTCAACACCGCCCAGATGCCGCTGATGGTGAACCCAGGCGGGATCTTTGCGATGACCGAAGAAGGCATTGCCGGAAACCTCGAGGCACTGGCCAAGGTCGGCATCGTCGGCACGCGAGAGATGTTCGACACGACCCTGCTTGAGGAAATCTGATGACGGTTCCCGCAGGGATTTCTCTGTCCGGCCTGTCCAAGACCTTTGCAGGTCATGGCCGCGCGGTAGAGGCCCTGCGGGAGGTTTCACTTGACTGCCCGCCCGGCAGCTTTACCGCGCTGATCGGGCCATCCGGTTGCGGCAAATCCACCATCCTGAGGGCGGCTTTGGGACTGGAACCGCTGGATGCGGGAGCGGTGCAGATTGGCGGGCAACCGCCACAGATCGCCACGCGTGACGGGATCACCGGGGTGGCGTTTCAGGACAGCGCCTTGTTGCCCTGGCGCACCGTGGCGCAGAACGTGGCCCTGCCGCTGGAGGTGCTGGGACGCCCCGTCGGCCCCGCGCAGGGGCGCATCCGCGACCTGATTGCGCTGGTCGGGCTTGAAGGGCGCGAAAATGCCTTGCCGAGCGAATTGTCGGGCGGCATGCGGCAGCGCGTGGCCATCGCGCGGGCCCTTGTGACCGAACCACGCGTGCTCTTTCTGGACGAACCCTTTGGCGCGCTGGACCAGATTTTGCGCCGCCAGATGAATGTCGAATTGCAGCGGATATGGCAGGAAACGGGCGTCACGACGCTGCTGGTGACGCATGGCATCGACGAGGCGGTATTTCTGGCCGACCGCATTGCCATCATGCAGTCCGGGCCGGGCCGCATTGTCGAAGTGCTGGAAAGCCCTTTTGCCCGCCCCCGCTTGCCGTCGCTGTTCGCAAATTCCGATTTTCATCACCTTTGCGACCATATCGCCGGGGTTCTGCATGGGGTCTAGGCTGCGCCTGATTGCCCCCTATCTGGCGCTCCTGATCCTGTGGGAGGTGGCGGGGCGGCTGGATTGGGTCGCGGGCGGTGCGCTTCCCGCGATTTCGGAAATCCTGGCCCGGTTCTGGGTCGACCGCGCCGATTATCCGCGCCACGTGATTGCCACCTTGCAAGCCTCTGGCGCGGGCTTTGTCATCGGCAACGCCATTGCTGTGCTGGCGGGGTTGCTGTTCGTGCTGTGGCCGATCACGGGTCGCATGGCGCGCGGGCTCAACATCGCGATCTTTGCCGTGCCCCCCATCGCCATCGCCCCCATCCTGGCGCTGACGCTTGAAGGCATGGCGCCCCGCATTGTGCTGGCCGCCCTCGGGGTCTACTTCGTGACGATGCAGGCAACGGTCACCGGTCTGTCGCAGTACGACACCCGCGCTGCTGACCTCGTGCGTGCCTATGGCGGCGGGTCGCCGGCGGTGATGCGGTTCGTCCAGATCCGGGGCGCCATTCCGGCCATCCTGTCGGGCTTTCGCGTGGCGGCACCGAATGCCGTTCTGGGCGCCATTCTGGCAGAGTTCGGCGGCGGCGGACGCTGGGGGTTGGGCGCGTATCTGCTGGGGTCGCTGGGGCGAGGGGAACCGGCCCGGCTCTGGGGCATCGGGCTGACGGCCACGCTGATCGCCGGGCTGTCCTATGCGCTCTTTGCGGTCTTGTCCGCACGGATGCTCGGCGCATCGCGCGCCGTGACGCTGAACCCCGCAGCCCCGCCTGCACCGTCGCAACGTGGCGCGATATGGGTCGGGGTGATATCGCTCTTGCTGCCCTTTGCGCTGTGGTGGGGGCTGCTTTTGGCGCTGCAGGTGCCGGGCATGATCGGGAAAACCCCTTGGGATGTGTTTTCCTACCTGTTCCTGTCCGACGGTGCGGCCACAGCACAGGGACGCCTGCTGGCGGCGCTCGCCGAAACCCTGCCGATCACTGCCCTTGGGATGGCGGCGGGGATCGCCTTTGCCTTTGGCCTGTCGGTCACCTCGCAACTTCTGCCGTCCTTCACCCGCGCCTTCCTTCCCGTGGCGCTGGTTACGCAAACCATGCCCCTTGTCGCGCTAACGCCGCTTTTGGTGCTGATCCTTGGCCGGGGCATGGAGGTGACATTGTGGATCACCATTTCGGTCACCTTCTTTCCGGCCTATGTGATGATCACCCAAGGCCTGTCACAGGTGCCCCGGTCGGTGCTGGAACTGCCCCGGGCCTATGGGGCAACCCCCTGGCGCGAACTGCGGCTGGTGGCCATCCCCGCCTCATTGCCATGGGTCTTTGTGGCCATCCGCACCACGGTTCCCCGCGCCCTTCTGGGCGTGATGATCGCCGAATGGCTGGCCACAGGGCGCGGCCTGGGCAATCTGATGAACCAGTCGCGCGGCTACATGGACTTCAGCATGATCTGGACGGTGGCCGTGGTCAGCGTGCTGCTGTCGGTCGCCTTCTACCAGCTTGCGCAGATGGCCGAAGACCGGGTGTCACGCCGTCACGCCGACGGGTATCAGCAAAAATCTCAAGTGGCGCGACTGTGACTTCCTTCAGCGGCGACCCCGGGCCGAAACCTGGCCTATTGTTCGCAAGATGATCGAAGGGCTGGTTTGGCCAGATAGAGACCCATCACAGGCGGTAGACGCGCTTTGCTGTCCCTTGGCCAATCTGGTTTTGCTCGGCAGATGTCAGACCCTGCAAAAGGACGCGGGTCAAAGAAATCCAGTCGGGCAACCCCACACCCAGATTGACCACCGGCCAATCCCCGCCCCACAGGACACGGTCCGCGCCAAAAGCTTTGAGGACGTGATCGACCCAAGGCTGCAAGGTCGCCTGGTTTGCCGTTCCTGCGACGCAATAGGCGGTGAGGCCAGATAGCTTTAACGTGACATTGGGCAGTGCGGCAACCGCGTCAATTCCCTTGGCCCAGTCGGCAAAGTTGTCCCCGGCGATATCGGGAACGCCACAATGATCAAGCACCAACGGCTGGTCCGGACAGGCTTTGGCCAAGTCCGCAGCAATCGGCAGTTGCCGCGCCAGAACGCAGATATCGAAGGCCCGCCCCCGCGCGCCGATCTTGGCCAGATTGCGCCTGAATGTCGGGGTCTGGGAAAGCTCATCCGGCATCACATGCAGGATGCGGCGATACGCGCAGACTTTCAGTCCCTCGCATTCATCCAGCCAATCGTCGAAACCCGCATCTTCCTCGGGGCGGCACGAGGCGATCTGGGCCAGCATCCCAGCTTGGCCGATCAGTCCCGCCACCAGCCGCGCCTCGGCTTTGTAATCGGCATCATCGACACCGGTTTCCATGAAGACCGACCCCGCGATGCCACGTCCCGCCGTCAGCAGGGTATAGTCCGATAGCGTGAAATCCCCGGTCGCCAGGGCCGGTATGCCCGAGGTCCAGCCATACCCGAGCCTGTCGCGATGGATCAGGTGCAGATGGGTGTCGATCAAGTCCATGTCAGGGCTCCTTTTGACGGTAGCTTTTCACGCCGCTGCGGGGTGACCCGCTGCGAACCGCAGGTCAGCGGACCCTGCCCTCGCTTTGCAAGACACCCGCCGGTTCTGTGCCAGACGGGACATGAGGCAGGCGTTTCCATTGCCGACGCCTCACATATTTGCCCAGCCACCGTCGATCACATGCGCGACGCCGGTGGTGTAGGAACTTTCATCGCTGGCAAGGTAAACGACAAGGGCGGCAATCTCTTCGGGCTGGCCGATGCGGCCAATCGGCTGGCGGGCGATAAAGGCGGCGCGCGCGGCCTCATAGTCGCCGGTGTCACGCAAACGCTGGTCCAGCGATGGGCTTTGCACCGTGCCAGGGCAAATGGCATTGCAGCGGACACCCTTGGTGACGAAATCGGCGGCAATCGCTTTGGAAAGACCGATCACACCGGCCTTGGTTGCGCCGTAGGCAAAACGATTTGGCGCGGCGATCACGGATGAGGCCACCGAGGCCATGTTGATGATCGACCCGGAACCGCTGGCCAGCATGCCCGGCAAAAAGGCCCGGCACATCCGGTACATCGCCGTCATGTTCAGATCGAGACTGAACGCCCACTGATCCTCATCGCAGTCAAGGATCGTGCCGGACGCCACAACCCCCGCACAGTTAAAGAGCACATCCACCGATCCCGCCGCCGCGACGGCAGCGGCAATGGATGCCGGGTCGCGCACATCCAGCAGCCGCGTTTGCAAACCTGCCGTGGCAAGTTCGGCAAGCGCCGCCGCGTTCACATCCGTGGCGATGACGCGGGCGCCCTCGCGCGCCATGGCCAATGCCGAAGCGCGCCCGATGCCTTGCCCTGCTGCCGTTACCAGCGCCGTCTTTCCTGTCAGCCGTCCCATAATCTTTGTCCGTCCCTTGCGTTTGTTGGCGTTCTCAGACCGGCAGGCAGGCAGGCCCGATCGGCTCAAAGGTTTTGTAGGTCAGAATGAACTCCTGATGCCCCAGCTCTTCGGATTTGCTGCGCTGGCCCGAGGCCAGGCTGACCACCAGATCGAAGATTTCCTGCCCCACCTCTTCCAGCGAGGCAGCGCCTTGCAGCACCCGGCCCGCATTCACGTCCATATCCTCGGACAGGCGCGCATACATATGCGGGTTGGCCGCGATCTTGATGACAGGCGAAATGGCCGATCCCACCACCGAACCCCGCCCGGTGACAAAAAGTGTGCAATGCGCGCCGCTTGCCATCATCTCGACGATCTCGGCATTGTCAGAGATATTAGGAAAGCCAAATCGCACCTCGCCATCGGGCACCACATCCATCAGATAAAGCCCGCCCTTGGGGGGGATGTCGCCGGGTTTGATCAGGCCCGAAATCACCGACTGACCTGATTTCATATAGGCGCCCAGCGACTTTTCCTCAATCGTCGTCAATCCGCCATCGGCATTGCCGCTGGCAAAGCTGCCATAGCCCAGCGTCTCATAATAGCGCGCCGCCTTTTCCACCGACGCGCGCAGTTCAAGGGCCAGAGCGGGCGTGGCGGCGCGTGCTTCCATGATGGCTTCGCAGCCGATCAACTCGCCGGTTTCTTCAAAGATACAGGCGGCACCTGCTGCAACCAGCTTGTCAAAAGCAATGCCCGCCGCCGGATTGCCGGTGATGCCCGAGGTGCCATCGGAGCCGCCGCAGACCGTGCCGACAACCAGATCCGACACTTGCATCGGGACCGTGGGCGCGGTGGCCAGCGAGGCCATCTGGGCCCTGACCCAGTCGCGACCGGCCGCGATGGTGGACCGGGTGCCGCCAGTGTTCTGGATCACCAGCGTTTTCACCGGACGCCCGCTTGCCGCGACCACCTGATCCAGCTGGAACCGGTTGAAGCTTTCGCAACCCAGCGACACGATCAGCACCGCACCGACATTGGGATGGGTGCAGAGCCGTTCCATCATCTTTTGTGCATAGGGGTTGGGAAAGCAGCCGGGAAAACCGATGACATGTGCGCCCTCGCGGTCAACGCCCGCAATCTCGCGCGCGACGTGATGGGCGCATTCCACAAGGTAGGCCACCGCCACCACGTTGCGGATGCCCTTGCGACCGTCAGAACGAATCCAGCCTCGCATCAAACACCTCGATTCAGGGCATAGGTTGGGGTGTAATCGGAGGTCAAGTTGTGCAGATGCACGTGATCCCCCGGGGCGATGGCCCGGCTGGCGCGGCCGATCGGGGCGCCGTATTTGATGACCCGGTCGCCCTTTGCCACGGCCAGCCGCGCGATCTTGTGGCCAAGGCCTAGGCTTTGCGCAAAGGCCACCGCCACCCCATTGACCATTACAGCCTCGCCCGCCTCGATCTGGTCGCGCAGCACAAAGACCGTGTCGCCGGGGCTCAGCAGCAAAAGGCGCGGATCGGTGATCATCAGAATTCCCCGATCGTTGCGGCATCGATGGCTGCGTGGTCGATATCCATACCAAGCCCCGCAGCGCCGGGCAGTATGGCAAAGCCGTCGGTGACAGGAAGGCGGCCAGCCAACCCGAAGGCAAAAGAGTCCATCGGCCACAGCACTTCGAACCAGTCCGAATTGCGGATGGCAGCACTGACATGCAGATTTGCCAGTTCCAGCGGATGAAAGATCGCTGAGTGAATTTCGCAGGGCATATGGAAGGCCTCCGCAAGATGTGCCGTTTTCAACGTCCCGGTGACGCCCCCCGTCCAGCTGACATCAGCGCGCAACCCGTCCACCACCCGGCGTGCCGCGTAATCCGCAAGAGCATAGGGGTGTTTGGCCAGAACTTCACCGCCCAAGACCGAAATGTCCAAGATCCGCGTCAACTCGGCCAATGCGCCTGTCGCCTCATCCGGCAGCGGCTCTTCCAGCCACAGATAGCCAAGGCGTTCCAGAACGCGACCAAGGCGCAAAGCCTCGTCAAACGTGTAGGGTTGCACCGGGTCCGACATCAGCGCGAAATCGGGACCGACAGCTTCGCGCACGGCGGAGTGGATGGCGATGTCTTCGGACAGGCTGCGACCCGGAGGATGGATCTTGTAGCCGCGCAACCCGGCGGCTTTTACCGCAAGCGCCTCATCGGCATAGGCCGTGGCGTCTTGCAGGATCAGCGAAGAGGCATAGGTCTGCACCCGGTCACGCGCGCCACCGATCTGGCGCCAAAGGGGTTGGCCTGCCGATTGAGCGGCCAGCAGCCAAAGGCAGACATCCAACGGCCCATAGGCATAGATCGGCAGATGGTGCCACCAGCGATCCGCACGCCGCCAATCGTGCCAGGCAGCCTCGCGGTCCAGCGCGTTGCGGCCGACAAAGAACGGCCGCAGTGATGCCGCTGCAGTTTCGCCAGCCCCGCGCGCCGAACGCCCGGCAAAACCCAGCATCGTGGCGCTGGCACCATCTTCGGTGTGCATTGTGTAGGACAGGCATTCCATCGCGGGTATCCCGCCGTGCAGGCTCGACTTGTCCGCAAGTGGGGTGGGCAAGCGGCAGGCCCGGATGTCCAGTTTGACGATCCGCATCAGAACTTTCCATGCTTCAGATAGGCCTCTTGCGGGTCGGTGCCCGCCAGAATGGCCTGCCGCACAAGGCTTTCTGTCTGCATTGCGGCGATGGATTTTTCGGCAACTTCGGCCAGGATTTCGGCGGGGATGCAAACCATGCCGTCGCGGTCACCATGCAGCCAGTCACCGGGGCGGATCAGCACATCGTCGATCAGGATCGGCACGTCGGTCGCCGTCGGCAACCATGAGCCCACCACATCGCGCGGGGTATGAAAGACGCCCCAGCAGGGAAAGCCCAGGCGCAGAATGAAGTTGGTGTCGCGCAGCCCGCCATCGGTCACACAGCCGAGCACGCCTTTGCGGTGCAGGGTTTCGGCCGAAAGCTCGCCCATCTGCGCCACGATGTGGTTGTGCGGCTGCGAGGTCCAGATGTGCCCCGCCGGGGCCTTTGACAACAGCCCGGTCCAGGCCAAAAGGGTCTGGTGGGCATCCGCCGTCTCGTCCATCCGGCCCTCAACGGTGAAGGCCGGGCCGGTCAGCACGCCTTCGGGGTTCAGGGCGCGCAGCCGCTGCGGCAGGGTGAAGTTGCGTCGCCTCATCGCGCGCAGGACGTCATGCACGACCGAGGTATAGCAGCCCTGCAGTGCGGCCAGTTGGTCAGTCATGATGAAAGACCTCGTCCATCTGTGCCCACCATTCGCCGTCTTTGCGGGTGACGAGCGGGTCCTGACAGGGCATGCAGACCGCCCACCAGTCCCGCGTCCGGGGATCGGCGGCCATCTTTGCCATGTCGGCGGCAAAGTCGGTGCCGTGGTATTCAAAATACGAGAACATGAGGTTCTCGGGCTGTCTGAGGTAGATCGAATAGTTCTTGATGTTGCAGTCGCTGATCTTGGCCAGAATTTCCGGCCAGACGGCGGCGTGCAGGCGTTTGTAGACCTCGACCTTGTCGGCCTTCAGACCGATCACCATTCCCATCCGCTGCATTGCTTACCCCCTGTGATCCGATTGGCTGCCCGGGATTGTCTGCGTCCGGATCGCCGCATGATCCCAGTCGATCCCCAGACCCGGCCCGCCGGGCGGGTGGGCCAAACCGCCCCGGATATCCAGCCGCGAGCGGGTGATCGGGTCAAGCTGCGGAATGTATTCCAGCATCCAGCTGTTCGGAATGGCGCAGACGAGGCTGACATGCAGCTCCATCAGGAAATGCGGGCAGACGGCGATGTTCATCGCCTCGGCCATGTGGGCGACCTTGAGCCAGGGGGTGATGCCACCCACCCGGGCGACATCGACCTGCACGATGCTGCACGCCCCGGCGCGCAGGTAATCGGCGAACTGGCCCGGGGAATAAAGGCTTTCGCCCACCGCAATCGGCACCCGGCTTTGGGCGGCCAGACGGGCATGGCCGGTCAGATCATCCGCAGGCATCGGTTCTTCGAACCAGGTGATGCCGACATCGGCGAGCATATGGGCGCGCAGAAGCGCCTCATGGTAATGAAAGGCCTGATTGGCATCGACCATCAGGCGGAAATCATCGCCGACGGCTTCGCGCACGGCCGACAAGCGGGCGCGGTCTTGCTGCAGATGCGCCTTGCCGACCTTGACCTTGGACCCGGCGAAGCCTTGTTCCTTGACGCGGATCGCATCCTCGACCAGCGCCCCGGTTTCGATATGCAGCCAGCCGCCTTCGGTGGAATAAAGCGGGATGGCCGGTTTCGCGCCGCCCGCCATGCGCCACAAGGGCAGGCCCGCCCGTTTGCAGCGCAGATCCCACAGGGCGGTATCGATGGCCGCCAAGGCCAGCGAGGTGATCGCCCCCACCGCCGTCGCATGGGTCGCAAAAAGCAGGTCGCGCCAGATCGCCTCGATCTCTTCGGCCTCGCGGCCGATCAGGCGGGGGACCAGCGTTTCACGCAAAAGGCTGATCACCGCAGGGCCGCCGGTGCCGATGGTATAGCTGTAGCCCACCCCGACAGCACCTTCGGCATCGGTAATGCTGACAAACGGGGTTTCCTGACTGACAAAGGACTGGATCGCGTCGGTGCGTTTGACCATCGGCACAAGGTCAACCATCCGGATCTCGACATGGGTGATCTTTGCCATGTCAGACCGCCCTGACCGATTTGCCGGTGGCGGCATCGAAAAGATGCGCGCGATCAAGGGCGAGCCGGAAGGTCAGCACCTCGCCCGGGGCGACAATGCGGGGGCCGTAAAGCTTTGCTTGCACCTCCTGCCCGGCAAGGTGGGTGTAGATCAGGCTTTCCATGCCCAGGGGTTCGGCCAGATCGACGGTCAGTTGCACTTCGGCGCCCGGACCGTCCTGCGACAGGCCATGCCCCACGGGCGAGATGTCATCAGGGCGGATGCCAAGCTGTACCGCCATGCCGTCGCGCACAAAGGCGCGCAGCCGGTCGGGAACCGGAACGCCGGTGCCATCGGCCAGGCGCACCGCCCCACCTTCGATGGTACCGGGCAAAAGGTTCATCGGCGGGCTGCCGATGAA
>JBKJVF010000188.1:0-11531 GCA_046589965.1 Paracoccaceae bacterium | reverse complement strand
TGCACGCTTCGGGGCAGTTTCGCGACCATGAAGAGGCCTCGCCGAACCTGCCCTTGGTTGCGGCGGTGATCTCGCGCCCCCGGGCGGTCACGGTCCGGTTCCTGAATCATGATGGTGTTTCGGAAGACCGCGACTTCGTCGATCTGTGGGCCACGTCGGTGCAGCATCAGATCGACCATCTGGCGGGAAAGATGTACTTTGACCACCTGTCTTCGCTGCGCAGAAAGATGCTGATCACGCGATCCGAAAAGCTGCGGCGCGAAAAATGAAAATAGTTTTCATGGGCAGTCCGGAATTCTCGGTTCCTACGCTGCATCTTTTGCATCAAGCGCATGATATCGTTGCGGTATATTGCCAACCGCCACGCCCTGCCGGACGTGGAAAAGCCGACCGGAAAGGTCCAGTTCATTTGGCTGCCGAGTCTCTTGGACTGCCGGTGCATCACCCGGTTTCGCTGCGCAGCGAAGTTGCGCAGCAAATCTATGCTGCACACGCAGCAGACGTTGCCGTTGTGGTCGCCTACGGGCTGATTTTGCCGCAAGCGATCCTTGATATGCCACGCCTTGGCTGTCTGAACATTCATGCCTCGCTGCTGCCACGTTGGCGGGGTGCGGCGCCCATTCACCGCGCCATCTTGGCGGGGGACACGCAAACCGGGATTTCCATCATGCGGATGGAGGCGGGCCTTGATACCGGTCCCGTCCTGATGCGTCAGGCGATGCCAATCGGTGCCGAGGAGACGACCGGCGATCTGCATGATCGGCTGGCGCCTATGGGTGCAAGCCTTGTCGGCAAAACCTTGAACACCTTGCCGAACCTGACCGCCGTCCCGCAGCCGGACGACGGCGTGACCTATGCCGCAAAGATCGACAAGGCCGAGGCGCGCATCGACTGGACACGATCCGCCATCGAAGTGGACCGCCAGATCCGGGGCCTGTCGCCCTTTCCCGGTGCCTGGTGCCAGATCGGGGATGAGCGTGTAAAGCTGCTGCGCAGCCGTATTGCGCAAGGGGCGGGCCAGCCCGGACAGGTTCTGCACGGGCTGGCGGTCGCCTGCGGCACAGGTGCGATCGAGATCACACTTGCGCAGCGCGAGGGCAAGCGTCCTCTGCCAGCGCCAGAGTTTCTGCGCGGCTTTGCGGGTCTGACGCAACTCTCCTGACGGACGGCCGACGACGCGCGCGTATGACTTGGGCATCGTGCAAGCGATTTATCCCCTCCAGCCATTACAATTCTGCCAGCCCCGCCCCATATCCGGGCGAACAAGAGGGATAACCATGCCCGTCATCGCGTTCATCATCATCGGTCTGGCGGCTGGGTTCCTTGCAACCCGGTTGATGAAGATCGATGCCGACCTGCCGACGACCATCGCGATCGGCGTCTTTGGGGCGTTGATCGGCGGGTTTGTCCTGCGGGCGCTGATTGTGATGGCCAGTTGGGCCGCGGGATTCGCCGGGGCCGTCCTTGGGGCGCTGTTGCTGATCTGGGCGTGGAAAACCTATTTTCCGCGCTGACGCCTTCCCTGACGCAGCCATCTGACAGCGGCCTTCAGGCGAAAGCTTTTGCCGCCCGCGTCATCCCATAATAGCTGTCCCTGCCAGGCGGCAAAGGCGATCGCGGCCTGCTCGCGGGCGTCTTCGGATGGTCCGAACCATGATGCAAGTTGTCGTTCGGTCGTCTCGCGCCAAACCGCGGCGCGGGTCCACAACGCGCTGCTGCGTTGCGCTGCCACGAGTTCGGCCAGGCTGAAGGATGCGGCCAACCCGTCGGCCAGGGCTTTCAAAAAGGACGCAGGCCCCTTGTCTTCCAGAACCGGCAGCGCAGCGTCTGTCGCGGCAGCCACCGCATCCCAGCCGCGGATCAGCGCCCATTCCAGCATGCCGTCGCGTGAACCATAGCGCTGCACCAACGTCGGCGGGGCCAGGCCCGTGGCTTTGGCAACGGTGGCAAAGGTCACGGCCTTGTCGCCACCCCGGCCATAAAGCGCGGCAATGGCGGCGTGGACGTGATCATCTGGAACCAGTTTCGGGCGTGCCATGATCAAAGCTTAACCGCGAATTCTGCACACGGCTACTGGCCTTGCGCGTCAGGCCGAACCGCGTGCTGCCGGCTTGAAAGGCGCCATTCCGGCCCGCGCCAAGGCATCGGCCCGTTCGTTTTCGGCATGCCCCGCGTGGCCCTTGATCCATTTCCAGGTCACCTTATGGGTGGCCTGTGCTGCATCAAGCCTTTGCCACAACTCGACATTCTTGACTGGATCGCGACCCGCCGTCCGCCAGCCGTTGCGTTTCCAGCCATGAATCCATTCGGTAACGCCGTTCTTCACATAGGCGCTGTCGGTGATGACGGTAATGTCGGTCGGGCGTGTCAGCGATTCCAGTGCCGAGATCGCCGCCATCAATTCCATGCGGTTGTTGGTGGTCAGCGCCTCGCCACCCGACAGTTCGCGTGTCTTGACGACCGCGCCGTCCGTGCGTGCCAGCATCAACACGCCCCAGCCACCGGGGCCCGGATTGCCCGAACAGGCACCATCGGTATAAGCAAAAAGATCGGGCATCGTCGCGCTTTCGGTTACAGGACCAGCGGGATGGCCAGACAGGCAATGACCACCGCCGTCAAGAGCCCGCGAAGGCGCATCCACCATTCCGGCGCCAGCCCTTGCCGCCAGAACGTCCAGTCCAGCGCCAAAAGACCCACGAACCCCGCGATCAGGTAGAGTCGCGCATCCGGTGAAGCGTCCGTGACCATGAGGAACACCCACAGCGCGGGAATAACGGACAGGGCGTAAAAGAGGCCTGCCCGACCAGGCTCGGCCTTGGTGGCAAAGCCCCAAAGGACGCCCGACATGAACGACAGGATGATGGTGCCATAGGTCAGCCCGACATAGCCGCCAACGAACATCGGCAGCATCCATCCCCCCGCCCAGGATGCTAGCGGCACCGACAAATGCGTCGCCGCTGACCACAGGAAAGGGATCAGTCCGGCCAGGCCAAGCCAGAGCGGCGCGCGTGGAATGGCGGTCATGCTGGTTCGCGCAGGACGCGGGGAACCTTGAATTCCACATTCTCGACGGCGGTTTCCACCAATTCCACTGTCACGGCAAACCGGCTGCGGACCGCATCGATGACTTCGTTTACCAGCACTTCGGGTGCGCTTGCGCCTGCGGTCAAGCCAAGGGCACATACACCGTCAAGGGCGCGCCAGTCGATGTCGGACGCGCGCTGGATCAGTTGGGCATAGGGGCAGCCAGCGGCGCGACCGACCTCGACCAACCGTTTGGAATTGCTGGAATTCGGCGCACCGATCACCAAAAGTGCGTCAATCTTGGGGGCCATCGCCTTGACCGCCGCCTGACGGTTCGTGGTGGCGTAGCAGATGTCTTCATGAGCAGGCGCCTGAATCGCGGGAAATCGTGCGGCCAGCGCCGCCGCGATCTCGGCGGTGTCGTCGACCGACAGGGTGGTCTGCGTCACAAAGGCCAGCTTGTGCGGATCGCGCACGGCAAGATGCGCCACATCTTGCACTGTTTCGACCAGCAGGACCTCGCCGGGCGGCAATTGCCCCATCGTGCCAAGGGTTTCGGGATGTCCCGCATGGCCGATCATGATCATCTGCAGCCCGTTCTCGTGGTGGCGGGCGGCCTCGTTATGCACTTTGGTGACCAGCGGACAGGTGGCATCCACCGCGATCATCTGGCGCTGCGCGGCTTCGGCCGGCACGGATTTGGGCACGCCATGGGCGGAAAAGATCACTGGGCGGTCGGGCGGGCAATCTGACAGTTCCTCGACGAAAATCGCCCCCTTGGCGCGCAGTCCATCGACGACGAACTTATTGTGCACGATCTCGTGGCGCACATAGACCGGTGCCCCCCACTTTTCCAACGCCAGTTCCACGATCTTGATCGCGCGGTCGACGCCGGCGCAGAATCCGCGCGGAGCGGCAAGATAAAGTGTCAGTGGCATCAACGGCATATGGCAACCCTTCCTCGATGCCCCGCAACATGGCGAAAGACGCCAGATTTTGCAATCTGGCGTCTTGTCATGTGCTTGTCGTTCTGGCGCGCCCGCGAACGGGTCAGCGTCATGATCAGGTGTTCATGCCTGCGGCGACGTCTTCGGTATCTGCCGGACGCGGGTCACGCGGCGGGCGACCGATCACATCGCGCAATTCATCGAGTTCGATGAAATTGTCGGCCTGACGGCGCAATTCGTCCGCGATCATCGGCGGCTGGCTGCGTATGGTGGACACGACCGAGACACGCACGCCCTGGCGCTGCAGGCTTTCTACCAGCGGGCGGAAATCGCCATCGCCGGAAAAAAGCACCACATGATCCAGACGCTGCGCCAGTTCCAGCGCATCCACGGCCAGTTCGATGTCCATGTTGCCCTTGACCTTACGACGGCCCTGGCTGTCGGTGTATTCCTTGGCCGGTTTCGTGCGCATGGTGAAGCCGTTGTAGTTCAGCCAGTCCACAAGCGGGCGGATCGGCGAATACTCGTCATTGTCCAGAAGTGCCGTGTAGTAAAACGCGCGCACCAGTTTGCCGCGACGCATGAATTCCATCCGGAGCAACTTGTAGTCGATATCGAAGCCCAGCGACTTTGCGGCCGCGTAAAGGTTCGATCCATCAATGAACAGCGCGAGCCGTTCGTCCTTGTAAAACATCACAGTCCCCTTGAGTATGACGCCCGTCCAATCTCATCTCCAAATCGCGCCCCAGAAGCGTTCTTGAAATCGACAGTCGAACCGCCTTGGAATATAGGCCAGCGCGGTCCGGCAGCAAGACGCTCAAAAGGATAGGTACCATTGTCTGCGCTGCCGCAAAATCAATTGCTGATAGCGCTCGGCGCAAATCTGCCGTTTGAGGGGCGGCGCCCGGAAACGACGCTCAGATCCGCTCTTGCGACTTTTTCATCCGCCGGACTGGACGTTATGGCCGTGAGTCGGTTCTTCTCGACGCCCTGTTTCCCGTCGGGCGCGGGCCCGGATTATGTGAATGCGGCAGCTATCATCACAACGAAAACTTTTTGTGACGTTGCGTCAGTTCTAGGCAAACTCCACAAAATTGAGCAGAATTTCGGCAGACTTCGCGCAAATCGGTGGGGAATGCGCACGCTCGACATTGATTTGCTTGCGGCGGGCGATTCGATTCTGCCGGACGCGGCGACTCAGGATGCTTGGCGGTCGTTGCCGCCCGAAACGCAGGCGACGACGACCCCAGACCAGCCCATCCTGCCGCATCCGCGCATGCAGGACCGCGCCTTTGTTCTCGTGCCGCTGGCCGATGTGGCACCAGACTGGCTGCATCCACGTATCGGGCTCACGGTGCGTCAGATGTTGGCGGCGCTTCCAGAGGCGGATCGGACCGGCGTTGTTCCCTTGTCGGGCCCCAATGATCCCTTCTTGTCATCCGTCCCGCAAAGCCCTACATAGCGGCCTTCCTGCCGCCTTTCTTGTTGGAGTGAGCCCATGGCCCGCGTGACGGTCGAAGATTGCGTTGACAAAGTGCCGAACCGGTTTGAGCTGGTAATGCTTGCCGCCCATCGCGCACGCGAGATTCAGGCGGGCTCGCCCGTCACCATCGACCGCGACAATGACAAGAACCCTGTCGTGTCCCTGCGCGAGATCGCAGAGGAAACCCAAAGCGCGGACAGCTTGCGCGAACGCATGATCGAAAGCCACCAGACTCAGATCGAGGTGGACGAGCCCGAAGAGGACCAGATGGCCCTTTTGATGGTGGGCGAGATCGACCGCCCGCTGTCGGACGACATGTCCGAAGAGCGCCTGTTGCGCGCATTGATGGAAGCGCAAGGCGACCATTAAGGCCGGGCTGGCCTGGGCGGGACACGCATGATCGACGTCGAAGACCTGATCGCGCTTGTCCGGAACTACAATCCGCGCTGCAACGCCGAGGCGATCCGGACCGCCTATGCCTATGGCGTGAAAATGCACGAGGGCCAGTTCCGCAAATCGGGCGAGCCTTATTTCACCCATCCCGTCGCCGTCTCCGCGATCCTGACCGAACAGCAACTGGATGATGCAACCATCATCACTGCGCTGTTGCACGACACCATTGAAGACACCAAGTCCACCTATGCCGAAATCTCGCGCCTGTTCGGGGCGGAGGTGGCCGAACTGGTCGATGGCGTCACCAAGCTGACCAATCTGCAACTGTCCTCGTCGGAAAGCCAGCAGGCCGAAAACTTCCGCAAGCTTTTCATCGCGATGTCCAAGGATCTTCGGGTGATCCTGGTCAAGCTTGGGGACCGCTTGCACAACATGCGCACCATTCGGTCGATGAGCGTGGACAAGCAGGCGCAAAAGGCCCGCGAGACGATGGAGATCTATGCCCCCCTTGCCGGGCGCATGGGGATGCAGTGGATGCGCGAGGAACTGGAGGATCTGTCCTTCAAGGTGATCAACCCAGAGGCCCGCAATTCCATCATCCGCCGCTTTCTGACCCTGCAGCGCGAGGCGGGCGACGTCGTCCACAAGATCACCAGCGATATCAGGAACGAACTGGAAAAGGCGCAGATCGAGGCGACCGTCTATGGGCGTGCGAAAAAACCCTATTCGATCTGGCGGAAGATGCAGGAAAAGGACCTCGCGTTCAGCCGCCTGTCCGACATTTACGGCTTTCGCATCATTTGCGGCGATGTGGCGGACTGCTACCGCATCCTGGGCGTGATCCATCAGCGGTGGCGCGCGGTTCCGGGACGGTTCAAGGACTACATCAGCCAGCCCAAGAACAACGGCTATCGGTCGATCCACACGACGGTCAGCGGTCGCGACGGCAAGCGCGTCGAAGTCCAGATTCGCACCCAGGAAATGCATGAAGTGGCCGAAGCGGGCGTTGCCGCCCACTGGTCCTATCGCGAAGGCGTGCGCGCCAAGAACCCCTTTGCGGTCGATCCGGTGAAATGGATCGCCTCGCTGACCGAACGCATGGACGAGGAAAATCACGACGAGTTTCTCGAGCATGTCAAACTCGAGATGTATTCTGATCAAGTCTTTTGCTTTACGCCAAAGGGAGACGTGATCCAGTTGCCGCGCGGTGCGACACCTCTCGACTACGCCTATGCCATCCACACTCGGATCGGCAATTCCTGCGTGTCGGCGAAGGTCGATGGCATACGCGTGCCCTTGTGGACGCGGCTGAAGAACGGCCAGTCGGTGGAGATCATCACCGCCGAAGGCCAGCGCCCGCAGGCGTCGTGGATCGACATCGTCACCACGGGGCGGGCCAAGGCCGCAATCCGGCGGTCCTTGCGCGAAGAAGATCGCGGCCGGTTTGTGAAGCTGGGTCACGAATTGGCGCGCGCCGCCTTTGACCATGTCGGCAAGAAGGCAACCGATAAGGCGTTGCGCACGGCTGCCAAGATGATGGGCTTGGCGGACGAAAACGACCTGCTGGCGCGGCTTGGTTCCGCCGAGGTCACCGCCCGCCGCGTGGTGGAGACGCTGTATCCCGAACTGTCCATGGCCACAGCGGAAGAAGTGGACGCGCATCTTGCCGTGGTCGGGCTGACCGCCAACCAAGACTTTCGCCGTGCTCCGTGCTGCCAGCCTGTCCCGGGCGAGCGGATCGTCGGCATCACGTATCGTGGCCAAGGCGTTGTCATACACGCCATCGATTGCCCGGCCCTGGAAGAGTTTGAAGAACAGCCCGGCCGCTGGGTGGATCTGCATTGGCACGCCGGGCGTCATGCCGCGCGCTATACCGTTGGCTTCGATGTCACGATTTCCAACGATGCGGGGGTACTTGGTCGTATCTGCACCTTGATTGGCGAACAAAAGGCCAATATCTCCGACTTGAGATTCACCGACCGCAAACCAGACTTCTATCGCCTGATCATCGATGTCGATCTGCGCGATGTCGAACATTTGCACATGGTGATGACCGCACTTGAAGCAGAAACCGATGTGGCCCAGATCGCGCGACATCGCGATCTGTCCCGCAAGCCCTGATCCGAAAGAGGACCGACCCCTTGGTGTTCAAGCGACGTCAGCCGCGCGGATGGTGGTCGTGGTTCCGGCAACTGTTTTACCCCGATGGCGGGTTTCGTCGTGCCACGCGCTACATGATCCACCGGATGCGGCGGCTGCCGGACGAACCGCACCGGATTGCGCGCGGGGTTTTTGCGGGCTGTCTGATCGGCTTTCTTCCCTTGCCCGGCGTACAGTTCATCTGTGCCGCTGGCCTCGCTTGGCTGATGCGCGGCAATATCCTGGCGGCCCTTCTGGGCACGTTCAATTCCAACCCGATCACGACGCCGTTCTTTGCCGTGGGGGCGGTCAGTCTGGGCCACTGGATGCTGGGGATCCAGACGCCGCTGACCGCAAAGGCGATCTTGGGTGCGTTGGAGCAGGCGGGATATGACCTGTGGCACAACTTCATCGCCATCTTCACGCATGCCCGTGCGGACTGGAGCGGTTTGCGCGAATTCTGGGACCTCGTCTATCTGCCTTATCTGATCGGCGCGTTGCTGCCGGGGATCGTGCTCAGCCTTGTTTTCTACTATGCGACGATCCCTCTGGTGCATGCCTACCAAAAGGCGAGGGCGGCCAAATCCAAGGAACGGGGCGAACGTCGGCGCAATCTTCGCTCTGCGCTGGCCGAGGCCAAACAGCGACTGACCGGAAAATCCGAAAACTCTGATGACGACGGCCCCGGAACACCCTAAATCTGTTCCTTAGAATGCGGCAACGCGGAAGTTGACATGAAACATCGAACGCCCCTCCGGCTTGGCGTCAACATCGACCATGTGGCCACCTTGCGCAACGCGCGGGGGTCGGCATGGCCCGATCCGTTGCGCGCAGCGATTCTGGCCGAAACCGCGGGTGCGGATGGGATCACGGCCCATTTGCGTGAAGACCGCCGCCATATCCGCGATACCGATATTGAGGCGTTGCGGGCGGGGATTGGCATCCCGCTCAACTTCGAGTGCGCCGCGACGGACGAGATGCAGGCGCTGGCGTTACGGCTTTTGCCGCATGCGATCTGTCTTGTGCCCGAACGGCGCGAAGAACGCACCACCGAGGGTGGCCTTGACGTCGCGGGCGACGACAACAGGCTTGCGACCTTCATTGCCCCTCTGCGCGCGGCGGGCATCCGGGTGTCGATGTTCATCGGCCACACGCGCGGCCAGATCGAAGCATCGGCCCGGATCGGGGCCGCAGTGGTCGAACTTCACACGGGCCACTATTCCGACCTGCATGCCGAAGGGCGCTTTGACGAGGCCGCCGCCGAACTTGATGCGCTGTCCAAGGGCGCGACTTATGCGCACAGCCTGGGGCTGGAGGTGCATGCAGGTCACGGCATCACCTATGACAACGTGCACGAGATCGCCGCCATTCCCGAACTTGTGGAACTCAACATCGGTCATTTCCTGATCGGCGAGGCGGTCTTTCTTGGCCTCGGTCCTGCCATCGAAGAGATGCGCCGACGCATGGACGAAGCGCGCAGGTAGCGCGTACTGGCAGAGAGCAGCAGTCGATGAAACCGTCACCGACTGCTGTCTTGCGTCTATTCAGTAACGGTCAGGACCGCCCACATACCATTGATGAAATGGCCTGGGATGTTGCAGTACAACAAGTAAAGCCCCGGCTCGAGATCAACCGTCAAAGATCCGGATTTCCCCGGATCCAACTCTGCAACCTCGCCAAGATGACCGGCGGCATCTTCGTCGATTTTGTATTCATCGGTGATATAGGGCAACGTGACATCCAGCGAAGCGATGGGCGACAAGACCATTTCGTGGATGATGTCCTTGGAATCGTTCGTGACCTCGAAGGTTGCCTTGCCGGCAGAAATTGTGGTCACATCGAGCTTGATGCCCATCATCGCCTTCATCATATCGCCGCCTGACATGCCCTGGCCCTTGCCCATGCCCATCATCGGCATAGGCTCCAACATCATGGAATCCGGCCCTTTGTCCCACAAGGACACCTGAATGGTGGTGTCAGCAGCGCGGGCCGCGCTGGTGCCAAGCACGGCGATCAGCGCACCGGTAAGAGCAAGACTTGCGCGTCGTGAAAGTATCATTGTCGTTCTCCGATTGTGCGAGGTGTCCGTCCCTCATCGCGACAGAGCGCCGTTTTCATGAAAGCCGCCATGATCGAGATCAGTTCAGCGACAGACGCCCAGATAGCCCGGTCATTGCAATGGACAGGGCGTGGCGCGCCCATTACCGTTGCGTTCTGTCGCATCGTTCACATCCGTCGGAATTGACTTTCATGATCCTCGGCATCGGCACCGACCTGTGCAACATCGAGCGGATAGAGGCGACGTTGGCGCGCTTTGGTGACAGGTTCCGCAACCGGGTCTTTACCGACCGCGAACAGAGCAGGGCCGAAGGTCGTCCCCGGGCTGTCGCTGCCACTTATGCCAAGCGCTGGGCCGCCAAAGAGGCTTGTTCCAAGGCGCTGGGCACCGGGCTTCGGATGGGAATTGCCTGGAAAGACATGGCCGTGACCAATCTGCGAACGGGCCAGCCCGTCATGCATGTCACCGGCTGGGCCGCCGAACGGCTTGCCGCGATGACGCCTGCAGGCCATCAGGCGATCATCCATGTTTCGCTGACCGATGACCACCCCTGGGCGCAGGCCTTCGTCGTGATCGAGGCGCGCGCGCTTGCCCCCCATCCTTGACAGCCCAGACCCAGACGCGCATGAAGCGCCGCAGTCCAACCGGAGACATTAGGCACATGGCCAGCAGCGTGAAATCAGACGGCGGCGTCATCGAGACGATCAAGACGGTGTTCTGGGCGCTTGTGATCGCCATCGGATTTCGCAGCATCCTGTTTCAGCCGTTCTGGATTCCGACCGAGTCGATGAAAAGCACGCTGCTGATCGGCGACTTCATCTTTGTGAACAAGATGGCCTATGGCTACTCGCGCTACTCGTGCGAGATCCCGATGACCAAGATCAGCGTTTGCCCGATTTCGGGCCGGGTTCTGGCGTCGGAACCTGAACGCGGGGATGTGGTGGTGTTCCGCCACCCCACGGTAGGCAGCGATTATATCAAGCGTTTGATTGGTTTGCCCGGCGACACGGTCCAGATGAAGGACGGTCTGCTGTACCTCAATGGCGAACTGGCCCCGCAAGTGCCGGACGGCACGTTTGAAGAAATCAACGAACCTCAGGGTCCGATGCGCAGCCGCCCGCGCTGCGAGACGATTGTCGGCGAAGGGGCGATCTGCAGCAAGTCCAAGGCGATCGAAACCTTGCCGGGCGGCCGCACCCACGAGGTCCTTAATGTGGACGTCAACGGCCCCGGCGACAATACCGACATCTTCACCGTGCCGCCGGGCCATTACTTCTTTATGGGCGACAACCGTGACAACAGCCTCGACAGCCGTTTCAGCCTCAATACGGGAGGCGTTGGCTTTGTCCCCGCTGAATACCTCATCGGTCGGGCGGATAGGGTGATCTTTTCTTCTGCCGGGCGGTCGATGCTGTTCTTCTGGACCTGGCGCTCGGACCGTTATTTCAAGGCGGTGGAGTGAGGCTCTCTGCCGATCTCAAGGTGT
>JBKJVF010000152.1:0-3915 GCA_046589965.1 Paracoccaceae bacterium | reverse complement strand
GTCACTTCCGATATCGCCCCTTCGCCGATAAAGACGCCGTCGCGGAAGACGGTGTATCGGACGGCAATACGGAAAATCTCATCGAACTTGTGGCTGATGAAGAGGATCGCCTTGCCTTGGGCTTTCAGGGTTTCCACCA
Source organism: Paracoccaceae bacterium (assembly GCA_046589965.1). Classification (GTDB taxonomy): domain Bacteria; phylum Pseudomonadota; class Alphaproteobacteria; order Rhodobacterales; family Rhodobacteraceae; genus JAJNPS01. The sequence goes on along the minus strand of JBKJVF010000152.1, from coordinate 3,776 downwards.
GATCGTAAAGTTCTTGGATTTCCTTGTGCGACAGCGCGGCGGTGGGTTCGTCCATGATCACGACCCGGGCGTCGATGGACAGCGCGCGGGCAATGGCGACTAGATGTTTCGACGCGATGCCAAGGTCTCGCAAGCGCGCATTCGGATCAAGATCGGCCCCGATGGAATGTAAGAGGCTGGTCGCCTTTTCGCGCAAGCTGCCCCAATCGATCAGGCCCAGCTTTCCGCGTGGTGCGTGTCCCAGCCAGATGTTTTCGGCGACCGTCAGATCATCGAACAGCACGGTTTCCTGGTGGATCGCGGTGACGCCTGCGCGCGCGGCGGCATCGGCAGTCGGGAAATGGACCGGTTGGCCATCAAGCTCTATCGTTCCAGAATCTGGCTGGTAGATGCCGGTCAACAGCTTGACGATGGTGGATTTTCCAGCACCGTTTTCGCCGACAAGGGCCGTCACGGTGCCAGTAAAAAGGTCAAGCCGCACGTCCTGCAGCGCCTTGACGCCGGGGAAGGACTTGGAAATGCCGCGAAGCGACAGGACAGGGTGCATGGGGTTGGCCTTGGGAAAGAAGGGGCCCGGCGACATGGTCTGCCGCCGGGCGTTTTCGATCAGAAGATCGACTTGAACTCGGCAATGTTCGACTTGTCGTAGGTAAAGGGGTCAGACATCGCAGCCTCTCCGTTGGCATCGAGCTTGGCTGCACCGATGCGGCCCATCGGGATTTCAGCGCCTTCACCCGTCGCGGCGCCCTTGTTGATGTTGTAGGCCAGCATCGTCGCCGCGTAGCCAAGGTCGATCGGGTTCCAGATCGCGAAGGAGACGGTCGCACCGGAGTCCACGGCCGCTGCCATTTCCGACGGCAGGCCCAGACCAGTGACGTTGATCTTGCCGATCAGGCCGGCATCGGTCACGGCCTGGCTCGCGGCAAGAATGCCCACGGTCGTCGGCGCGATGATCGCCTTCAGGTTGGGATAGGTGGCGATCAGGCCCTGTGCCTCGCGGTAGGACTTGTCGGCCAGATCGTCGCCATAGACGGTCGCGACGAGGTTGATGCCGGGATAGTTCGGCAGCACTTTGTTGGCCTCTTCGATCCAGATATTCTGGTTGGTTGACGTCGAGGTGGCTGAAAGGATCGCCACGTCACCGCCTTCTGGCAGGTGATCGGCGGCCAGTTTGATGATGGTATTGCCGATCAGCGCGCTGGACGACGGGTTCAGGTGCATTTGGCGGCCTTCCTTGGCCACGCCCGAATCCCACGAGATCACCGTGATGCCGCGTTCCATCGCTTTTTGCAGCGTCGGGGCTACGGCGTCGGGGTCGTTGGCGGAAATCGCGATGGCGTCGACGCCCTGCGCGATCAGGGCGTTGATCACCTCGATCTGACCTTCGGCCGTCGTGTCGGTCGGGCCGGTATAGATGATCTCGACATCGCCCAGTTCCTTGGCGGCCTCTTCGGCGCCCTTGTTGGCGGCCTCGAAAAAGCCGATGCCCAGCGCCTTGACGACCAGCGCGATGCGTACCGTTTCTGCAGATGCCGTGGTTGTCATCAGTGCGGTTGCGACCGCGACTGTTGTCAGTGCTTTTTTCCAGAAGCTCATGTTTTCCTCCCTATGAGCGGTTATTCCCGCGTCAGTTTCCCTGCGCGGTAGTCTTTCGTTCGGTTTCCGTCGCGGCTGCGACGATCAGCTGTACGCCGGCTGCATCAAGCATCGCAGCGTCGCGGTCTGTGATGGCGTCGTCGGTCACAACAGTATGGATGCGCGACAGCGCGCAAAGCAGCAGGCTGGACCGGCGTGCGAACTTGGTGCTGTCGGCTAGCACGACCAGTTCATCCGCCTGATTGATCAGTTTCTGTTCGGCCTGGATCAGCAGGGGGTCAGCCTCCATCAGGCCCAGCGCACCCAATCCCTGGCACCCGATGAACATGCGCCGGGCATAGAAATGGCGCGATCCGTCATCGTCAAAGGGCGAAAGGATGATGTTCTGTTCGCGGTAGATGGCGCCGCCCGGCAAAAGGACGGTGTTCTTGGAATGCTTCAGCAAGTGTTCCGCGATGGGAAAGCTGTTGGTAAAGACCTGAAGCCGCCGCGTCGACAACGGGTGCACCATCTGGAACGTTGTGGTGCCGCCATTGATGATGATCGCGTCGCCGTCGTCGCACAGATCGACGGCTGCGCGGGCGATAGCGCGTTTTTGGCTAATGTTCAGCGTCTCGTTCACACTGAACGGACGGCCCGCAAGGCCCACAAACTGCGGCGGGGAGACCGATTCCGCCCCTCCGCGCACGCGGCGCAGCTTTTTCTGGATATGCAGGGTGGCGATATCCCGGCGGATCGTCGCCTCAGATGAGTCCGTCAGCGCAACCAGATCGGTCACCGTCACCATGGGGCGGTCCTGCACTGCCGAGAGTATCAGCCGATGGCGTTCGCTTTCGTGCATCTGATCCTCCCCTACACCCACGTTTCCATCGAAACCGCTCACTGTCAATCATTTTCAATCACAGCAAACGTTTTGCACTTGCAGCATGATTGAAGATGATCGTTTGTGATTGACTTACGCTGCCATCTTGGCACATTTGCCACAGACGCGAGGGAGGTTTGCGATGACCAATGCCGCCGAGAACCGGCTTTCAAACCTGTGGGATGCAAGCAAGGCCAACGGGATGACCGAGGCGCAAAAGCTGCTCTATCGGTCGAACCTGCTGGGATCGGACAAGCGAATCACAAACTATGGCGGGGGCAATACCAGCGCCAAGGTGATGGAGCAGGACCCTTTGACCGGCAAGATGGTCGAGGTGCTGTGGGTCAAGGGATCGGGCGGGGATGTCGGCTCCATCAAGATGGACGGGTTTGCGGCCCTTTACATGGACAAACTGCAGGCTTTGCGGGGCATCTATCGTGGGGTGGCCTTTGAAGATGAAATGGTCGGCTATCTACCGCACTGCACCTTCAACCTGAACCCACGCGCCGCCAGCATCGATACACCCTTGCACGCCTATGTCCCGCGCCGCCACGTCGACCACATGCACCCCGATGCGATCATCGCGATTGCGGCTTCGGTCAATTCCAAGGACCTGACGGCGCGCATTTTCGGGCATGAGATCGGTTGGCTGCCATGGAAAAGGCCGGGGTTCGAACTGGGCTTGTGGCTTGCGCAGTTCTGCGTGGACAACCCGGACGCCAAGGGCGTGGTGCTGGAATCGCATGGGCTGTTCACCTGGGATGATGACGCGCAAGGGTGTTACGACCTGACAGTTGCGACGATCCAGAAAGCGATGGACTGGTTTGCCGCGGAAACAAAAAGCAAGGCAGCTTTTGGTGGGGCGGCGCGTCCCGCCCTTGGGGCCGAGGATCGGCGCGGAGTGGCGGCTCAATTGATGCCAGTGATCCGGGGGCTGATTTCGGGCGAGCATCGGATGGTCGGTCATTTCGACGATCAGCCGGCAGTGATGGAATTCGCGACCTCAACAAAGATGGAGGCGCTCGCCGCTTTGGGCACGTCCTGTCCCGACCACTTCTTGCGCACGAAAATTCGGCCGCTGGTGGTCAATTTCGACCCGAACATGCCAGAAATCGCAAAAACTGTCGCGGACTTGCCAGCGCAGATCGCGGATTACCGGAAAGCTTATTCCGCCTATTACGACCGCTGCAAGCGCGCCAACTCGCCGCCCCTGCGCGATCCGAATGCCGTCGTTTATCTGGTTCCGGGCGTGGGCATGATCACCTTTGCCAAAGACAAGGCGACGGCGCGCATCTCGGGCGAGTTCTATGTCAACGCA
>JBKJVF010000091.1:0-9785 GCA_046589965.1 Paracoccaceae bacterium | reverse complement strand
ACGTCCTGCAACGCCGACTTCAACCCGGCGCGGCTGGAACGTTATCTGGCGCTTGCGGCCGAGGCGGGGACCGAGGCGGTGATCCTGCTGACCAAGGCCGACAGCTGCGCGGACCCCGACAGCTTTCGCATTCAGGCTGAAAAACTTAGCCGGAACCTGACGGTCCTGACGCTGGACGCGCGCGATCCTGCCGTGTCGGCCAAGCTGGCGCAATGGTGCAGGGAGGGGCAAACCGTTGCGCTCCTTGGGACGTCGGGTGTGGGCAAGACGACACTGACCAACACGCTGACCGGCCTTGCGGGTGCGACCGGGGCGATCCGCGAAAACGATGCCCGGGGGCGGCACACCACCACGTCCCGATCCTTGCATGCCATGCGCGATGGGGGCTGGTTGATCGATACGCCCGGCATGCGCGCGCTCAGCCTTGCCGATGCAGCACATGGCATTGACGCTGTGTTTCAGGACGTGTCCGAACTGGTGGGGCTTTGCCGGTTTCGCGACTGCACCCACCAGAGCGAACCCGGTTGCGCCATCCGCCTGGCCATCGACGAAGGCCGCCTGGACGAGGCCCGCCTGAACCGCTGGGACAAGCTGAAGCGCGAGGATCAGATCCACACCGAAACCCCCGCCCAAGCGCGCGAACGTGCGCGAAAGTTCGGGCGTGTGGTGAAGAAAAGCCTTTCGGTGAAGTCGCGGTTCGACGGCGGGAAACGCTAACGCCCGCGCGCCAGTCGGGCAGGTTTGGGGTACAAGGTTGCGCGTCCAACCGGCGTCGCGCCTTGCTCCCCCTTTCGACGCAGTCTAAGCTTTGCCCTCAAAGGGAGCCATATGTCCGATCAGCTCGCCTACCGCGTTCTTGCGCGCAAATACCGCCCGCAGACATTCGCCGATCTGATCGGTCAGGATGCGATGGTGCGCACCTTGAAGAACGCCTTTGCGGCGGACCGGATCGCGCATGCCTTCATCATGACCGGCGTGCGGGGGGTGGGAAAGACCACGACCGCACGGATCATCGCCAAGGGCTTGAACTGTGTCGGCGCGGACGGCAAGGGCGGTCCCACGACGGAACCCTGTGGCGTCTGCGAGCCGTGCCGCGCCATCACCGAAGGACGTCATGTCGACGTGATGGAGATGGACGCGGCCAGCCGAACGGGCGTGGGCGACATCCGCGAAATCATTGAATCGGTGCATTACCGGGCGGCCTCGGCGCGCTACAAGGTCTATGTCATCGACGAAGTTCACATGCTGTCCACCGCCGCCTTCAACGCATTGCTGAAGACGCTGGAGGAACCGCCCGAGCATGTGAAATTCATCTTTGCCACGACCGAAATCCGCAAGGTTCCGGTGACCGTGCTGTCGCGCTGTCAGCGGTTCGACCTGCGCCGGATCGAACCCGAGGTGATGATCGACCACCTGACCCGCGTCACCAAGGCCGAGGGGGCTGCCGTCGCGCCGGACGCTTTGGCCCTGATCACGCGTGCCGCCGAAGGGTCGGTGCGCGACGCGATGAGCCTTCTTGATCAGGCGATTGCGCAAGGTGTGGGCGAAACCACCGCCGCCGAAGTGCGGTCCATGCTGGGTCTTGCGGATCGTAGCCGCGTGCTGGACCTGTTCGATCTGATCCTGCAGGGCGATGCGGCGGGTGCCCTGCACGAACTCGGCGCGCAATATGCCGATGGCGCGGACCCGATGTCAGTGTTGCGCGATCTGGCCGAGATCAGCCATTGGCTGTCCGTCATCAAAATCGCGCCCGATGCCGCCGATGACCCGACGACACCCCCCGCCGAACGTGATCGGGGCCGTGACATGGCCGGGCGTCTGCCCCAGCGGGTGCTGGGGCGGACGTGGCAAATGCTGCTGAAAGCCATCGAAGAGGTGCCGCTGGCGCCGAATGCGATGATGGCGGCAGAAATGGCCGTGATCCGACTGACCCATGTGTCGGACCTGCCGGACCCCGCGACGCTGATCCGCAAGCTGCAATCCAGCGCACCGCCGCCCAATGCGGTGCAGACCGCACCGACGGGCCAGGCAGGTGGGGCCCCCCGCGCGCAGGCGCCGATGGCGCCCCGGCAGACGTCGAGCGGTGGTCCGGCGCCGGCACTGGCCACACAGGTCGATCCGCTCGCCCTTCCGCAGCCCCAAAGTATGGCCGCGGTGCTGGAGTTGATCCGCGCCCGGCGTGACCTGAAGTTGCTGCACGAAGTCGAAACCGGGCTTCGACTGGTGCATTTTGCCCCGGGCCGGATCGAGTTCGAACCGGGCCCCACGGCACCGACCGATCTGGCGGCACGTCTTGGCCAGCGCCTCGCGACATGGACCGGACAGCGGTGGGGCGTATCGGTGGTGGGCACGGGCGGCGCACCGACGCTAGTCGAACAGCGCGACGCCGAACTCTACGCCGTCAACGCCGAGGCCGCGCAGATCCCGTTGGTGGCTGCCGTCATGGCCGCCTTCCCCGGCGCGCGCATCACCGAGATTCGCACCCCCGACACCCGCATCGAACAGGCGCGTGACGCCGCACTGCCCGAAGTTGATGACGAATGGGACCCCTTTGAAGATGACTGAAAGGACGACAACATGCTGAAAGGTTTGGGCGGGCTCGCCGGTCTTGGCGACATGGCCAAGATGATGAAGGCAGCACAGGACATGCAGGCCAAGATGGCCGAAGTGCAGGCCGAACTTGGCCGCACCATCGTAATGGGCGAGGCAGGTGCTGGCCTTGTCAAAGCGCGCTGCACGGCCAAGGGTGAGCTGACCGGCCTTGATATCGATCCGTCGATTTTGGTCGCATCCGAAAAGGAAGTGGTCGAGGATCTGATCGTTGCGGCGATCAAGGATGCCCAGGCTCGCGCCGCCGACCGCAACAAACAGGAAATGGCCAAGCTGACCGAAGGTTTGGGGCTGCCACCTGACATGAAGCTGCCCTTTTAGGCTGTCGCCCCTTGGCAAGCGAAACCGAAAGCATCGAGACGCTGATTGACCTGATGGCGCGGGTGCCGGGTTTGGGTCCGCGATCCGCGCGGCGTGCAGTGCTGGCATTGTTGCGCAAAAGGGGCGGCCTGATGGCCCCGCTTGCGGATCTGATGGGCAGCGTGGCGCGGACCGCGAGGGACTGCACCATCTGCGGCAATATCGGCACGTCGGACATCTGCGCGATCTGTGCGGACCCCCGGCGCCAAACGCCCGAGCTTTGCGTGGTGGAAAACGTCGCTGACCTTTGGGCGATCGAGCGGGGGGCGATCTTTCGGGGCCGGTATCATGTGCTCGGGGGCACTCTGTCCGCGCTTGATGCCGTCGGCCCGGACGACTTGCGCATCCCAAGGCTGGTGCAGCGCGTCGCCGAGGATGGCGTAAGCGAAGTGATCCTTGCCCTCAATGCGACGGTAGACGGCCAGACCACCGCCCATTACATCGCCGATACGCTGGCGGGTAAGGGCGTCAAGATCACCTCCTTGGCCCAGGGCGTCCCCATCGGCGGAGAGCTGGACTATCTGGACGATGGCACCATCGGGGCCGCCCTACGTGCCCGCAAGGATTTCTGACATGCCGCCGCCAATTGCATTCCCGCCACCATCCGCCTATTTCCACTGCGACAGCCGCGACCGAAAGGCCCCCAGGCGATGAACTGGATTTCCAACTATGTCCGCCCCAAGATCAACTCGCTGTTTTCGCGGCGCGAGGTGCCCGAGAACCTTTGGACCAAGTGCCCCGAATGTGGCACCATGCTGTTTCACCGCGAACTTGCGGGCAATCTGAACGTCTGCACCAACTGCAACCACCACATGGCAATCAGCCCGCGTGAGCGGTTCAACTCGCTGTTCGACACCGGTATTTTCACCGAGGTGCGCGTGCCGGAACCATTGCCTGATCCGTTGCTGTTTCGCGACCAGAAGAAATATCCCGAACGTCTGAAGACCGCGCAAAAGACCACCGGCGAAAAAGAGGCGATGCTGGTGGCCGAGGGTGAGATGGGCCGCACCCCCATCATTGCCGTGGGCCAGGATTTCAGCTTCATGGCCGGGTCGATGGGCATGTATGTGGGCAACGCCCTGATCGCGGCGGCCCAGCGCGCGGTAAAGCTGCGCCGACCGCTGATCCTCTTTGCTGCCGCCGGGGGCGCGCGTATGCAGGAAGGCATCCTGTCGCTGATGCAGATGCCGCGCACGACCGTTGCCGTGGAAATGCTGCGCGAGGCCGGATTGCCCTATATCGTCGTGCTGACCCATCCGACGACCGGGGGCGTGACTGCGTCCTACGCAATGCTCGGCGATGTGCAGATTGCCGAACCGCAGGCCCTGATCTGCTTTGCCGGTCCGCGAGTGATCGAACAGACCATCCGCGAGAAACTGCCCGAAGGGTTTCAGCGCGCAGAATACCTTTTGGACCACGGCATGCTGGACCGCGTCGTTCATCGCAAGGCGATGCGCGAGGAACTGATCACCATCACGCGCATGCTGATGAACCTGCCTCCTGCGATCAAGGGTGACCTGCCACCGCCAGGACCGAACCCGACCGAAACCACCGAGCCTGTGCTTACCGGAGCCAAGGGGTGACAACCGGTTCCGACCTGCTGCTGCAACGGATGATGACCCTTCATCCGAAAGTGATCGATCTGACGCTGGCCCGCGTCGAACGCCTGCTGGCGATCCTGGGAAACCCCGAACGTCAGCTACCACCGGTGATCCACATCGCGGGCACCAACGGCAAGGGATCGACGCAAGCCATGATCCGCGCGGGTCTGGAATCGGTGGGAAACAAGGTCCACGCCTATACCTCGCCGCATCTGGCGCGTTTTCACGAACGCATCCGGCTGGCGGGCGAACTGATTTCCGAAGAATTTCTGACCGCGCTGTTGGACGAATGCGTGACGGCGAACGGACCCGATGACATCACCTTTTTCGAAATCACGACCTGTGCGGCGTTTCTCGGCTTTGCCCGTACGCCCGCTGACTGGACCCTGCTGGAGGTCGGTTTGGGGGGTCGGCTGGATGCAACCAACGTGGTCGATCACCCTCGCCTGACCATCATCACGCCGGTCAGTCTGGATCATCAGGCATTTCTTGGCGACACGGTGACAGAGATTGCCAGCGAAAAGGCCGGGATCATCAAGCGTGGCGTGCCGGTCATCGTCGGCCCGCAAACCGAAGAGGGTTTGGCGGTCATCGAAGCCAAAGCTGCTCGCATGGGGGCGCCGGTTCTGGCCTTCGGACAGCACTGGACGGTGGGGATGGATCGCGGACGGCTGGTCTATCAGGATGAAAACGGCCTGCTGGACCTGCCCTTGCCCAACCTGCCGGGGCCACACCAGATCCAGAATGCAGGCGCTGCGATTGCCGCCCTGCGCCATCTTGGATTTGACGCCAGTGCCTGCGAGGCCGCCGTCACCCGCGCGTTCTGGCCTGCCCGGATGCAGCGACTGCGCCACGGCCCGCTGATCGACATCGCTCCGGGCGTGGAGCTTTGGCTTGATGGCGGGCACAATCCTGCCGGGGCCGAAGCGGTTGCCGCAACTCTGGCTGCCATGCCCAAGCGCGAAACGCATCTGATTTGCGGCATGCTGAACACCAAGGACGTCACCGGGTACATGGCGCCGCTTGCAACACATGTGACGCGCCTGCACGCCGTCTCCATTCCCGGCGAAAAGAACACCCTGCCGGCCGAGGTCACGCGTGATGCGGCGCTTGGCGCTGGTCTGGAGGCAACGACCGCGACCTCAGTGGCTGATGCCCTTGCCACCATCGCGGCGCAATCGCCCAGGGCCCGCGTGCTGATCTGTGGTTCGCTTTATCTTGCGGGTGCGGTGCTGCGCGAAAACGGCTAGCGCGGTGGGGCAAGCTTATGCTTTCGCAGTGCCATACCGCGCCAGGAACATGTCCACAGCGCTGTCGATGCCGGTTCTGACTTCTTCGGGCTTGATGGTACCGGCCAACCCGAACACGATCCTGTCATAGATCGGCGCACGACAAAGCTGCACGAACTGGTTGGCCGCCAGCTCCACGTCTGAGACCTCCAGCGTGCCCGCGTCGACATAGCATTGCAGACCTCTGGCCAGACGGCCAAGGATCAGGGCAGGCCCGAACTGATACATATCGCGTGCCAGCAACGGAAACCGTTCCGCCTCTGCCACGACGATGCGAAACATGTGGCGGCTTGCATCGCTCATCATGACGGAGGTGATCTTTTCGCCAACCCCCATCAGCATGTCGCGCACAGGCACCTCGGCAGTGATCGACGCCTCGGCATCTTCGACCTGCCGTCGGCATTCCATATGCGCGACTTCAAGAAACAAAAGCTGCTTGTCGGGAAAATAGGCATAGATCGTCGCCTTGCTGACACCGGCCTCGCGCGCAATGTCATCGACCGACGCACGTTCAAAACCGTCGCGCAGAAAGACCAGCCTTGCGCCGATCAGCACCTGGTCAAACTTTCGGCCCTTGCGGACTGCCTGTTCTAGTGCGGCTGCGCCCATTTGTCCCTCATTGCCCGAACATAGCGCGGGCAACGCGCTTGCGGCAAGCGGCCAAACGCTGAGTGTCATGCCGTCCTCCACCTTTTCAGCGGGTGCCGTCCATTCTTCATTTGCCGACTGCGTGCTGACATGCTCGCCCAACATAACTAAACTCTGCAGTTCAAATTTACAAGGCATGGGCCCTCGGACGGCTTCACGTTTGCGGTGTTGCCAGTGCGTCCAAACCCGCTACATTAGAATCATTCCAATCAGGACGCACCATGCTTTCAGCCATCACATCTCGTCGCCGCTTTGCCGACCTGACCGATCAGGAGGTTCTGGCGCTGGCCATTTCATCCGAAGAGGACGACGCCCGCATCTATCGCAGCTATGGCGAACGCTTGCGCGCGGACTATCCAGCCTCCGCCGCGATTTTTGATGGCATGGCGGTCGAAGAGGATGGCCACCGCCAGCGTCTCATTGACCTGCACCGGGTGCGTTTCGGCGATGTGATCCCCCTGATCCGACGGGAACATGTGGCCGGGTTTTATGCCCGCAGTCCGGTCTGGCTGACCGAAAATCTGAGCCTCGACCGGATCAGGGCCGAGGCGAAGGGCATGGAATCCTCTGCCCGCGATTTTTATGAACGTGCCGCCGCGCGCACCCCCGATGCAGCGACGCGCAAACTGCTGGGGGATCTGGCGGCGGCAGAGGCGGGGCACGAACAACGCGCCGATCATCTGTCTGATAAACACCTGACGGACGATGCGCGCGCCGATGAGGACGGCACCGCGCGTCGTCAGTTCATCCTGACCTGGGTGCAGCCGGGACTTGCGGGTTTGATGGACGGATCGGTGTCCACCCTTGCGCCGATCTTTGCCGTGGCTTTTGCCACGCAAGACACCTGGACCACGTTTCTGGTGGGCCTAGCGGCGTCGGTCGGCGCAGGCATTTCCATGGGGTTCACCGAGGCCGCGCATGACGATGGCGTTTTGTCGGGCCGGGGCAGTCCGTGGAAACGCGGGATCGCGTCCGGCGTGATGACGACGCTCGGCGGGCTTGGCCACGCCCTGCCCTACCTGATCCCCGATTTCTGGACCGCCACGTCCATCGCGATTGTCGTGGTCTTTGTCGAACTTTGGGCCATCGCCTGGATCCAGAACCGGTTCATGGACACACCCTTTGTGCGTGCCGCCTTGCAGGTCGTGCTGGGCGGTGCTTTGGTCTTTGCCGCAGGGGTCTTGATCGGGGGCGGGTGATTTATCGCAAGGGTGAGGTGACCTATCAGGCGCTGGCCTTGCCGGACCGGGTGCAGAAGTCCGACGCCGACGCGCTTGCCGATGTCACAGCCTTTGCCACCTACATGAAAAAGCGCCATTCGGTGCGGCAATATTCCAACCGGCCCGTCCCCGAAGCCGTCATTGCGGCCTGCATTGCAGCCGCAGCGACAGCACCTTCGGGGGCCAATCATCAGCCCTGGCATTTCGTGGCCATCGCCGATCCCGCGATGAAAGCCCGCATCCGCACGGAAGCAGAAGACGAAGAGCGCGCGTTCTATGAGGGCGGTGCGGGCGATGAATGGCTGGCGGCGCTGGAGCCGATCGGGACAGGCGTCGACAAGCCGCATCTGACCGACGCGCCGTGGCTCATCGTGGTCTTTGCCCAGCGTTACGGGATGACCGAGGACGGAACGCGCTACAAGAACTATTACGTGCCCGAAAGCGTCGGCATCGCGACCGGCATGCTGATCACTGCGATCCACCATGCTGGGCTGGTCTGTCTGGAACATACCCCCAACCCGATGAAGTTTCTGGCCGAGATGTGCGGCCGCCCGGCGCAGGAAAAGCCGGTGATGATCTTGCCCGTCGGGTATCCGGCCGAAAACGCGACTGTCCCTGCCGTTGCCAAGCGAAAAAAACCGCTGGATCAGATCATGACCGTGTTTCGCTAACCGCGCCTCTGCGCCAAGGGTTGAAGCCACGGCCCGGGCATGAGACGAAGGGCCATGCTGGCGATCCTCCTGAAAACTCTGCCGTTCTTTGCCGTGATCGGGCTTGGCTATGTCGCTGGCCGGACGCGCTTCTTTACAGTTGAGGCGACGGCCTACCTGACCAAGTTCGTATTCTACTTTGCGCTGTCGGCGATGCTGTTCGGCTTTGCCGCGAACCTGTCGCTGGCGTCGGTTTTCACCTGGTCATTTGTCTTTTCCTATCTGTTGGCCAGTACGGTTGTGTGGATCCTGGTCGCCTCGGTTGCATTGTGGCGTGGGACCACGCGCGAAGAAGCGGTGTTCGAGGCTCATACCGGTGTCATCGGAAATGTGGGATTCCTTGGCATCCCGATGCTGGCGCTGCTGCTTGGCCCTGATGCGGTCGGCCCGGTGCTGCTGGTCCTGGCCTGTGACCTCATCGTGTTTTCATCCGTGCTGACCATGCTGGTGACCGGACTGCGCTCTGGCCGGGTCAGCCTGGCGACATTCCGCATTCTGGCCGTCGGGCTTGTCAGCAATCCGATGATCGTAACGGTCATCCTTGGCCTTGGCTGGGGGGCGTCCGGCTGGACCCTGCCCGTGCCCGTGAACGAATTCCTGACCCTTCTGGGGGCGGCTGCCACGCCGTGTGCGCTGTTCGCCATCGGGGCCTCGCTTGCAGGTCGCCACGCGGAACGGGTCGAGGTTGCGGCCTGGCTGTCATTCGCCAAGCTGATCCTGCATCCCGGCGCTGTTGCTGTTGCGGCGCTGTGGATTTTCGATGTCGATCCCTATGCCGCAGGCGTCATGATCGCCGCCGCAGCCTTGCCGGTCGCGGGGAACGTGTTCATTCTGGCGCAGCATTATGGGGTGGCCCCGCAGCGGGTATCCTCGGCAATCCTGGTCTCGACCGCAGTCAGTATCCTGACCGTGACGGGCGTCATTGCCTGGGTCACCAGATGAAAGGACAGATATGAAGACGATTTCGGAAAACCGGGCCTTTGGCGGCGTACAGGGGGTCTATTCCCACACCTCCACCGCCTGTGCCTGCGACATGACATTCGGGTTGTTTCTGCCCGAACAGGCCGAAGAGGGACCGGTGCCGATCCTGTGGTTCCTGTCGGGGCTGACCTGCACGCATGAAAACGCGATGGTCAAAGCCGGGGCGCAAAGATGGGCGGCCGAGATGGGGCTGGCGGTGCTCTTTCCCGACACCTCCCCCCGGGGAGAGGGGGTTGCCAATGATGCGGCGTTCGATCTGGGACAGGGGGCGGGGTTTTACGTCAACGCGACCCGCAAACCCTGGGCGCCGCATTTCCGGATGTGGGACTATGTGACCGAGGAACTGCCGGGCGTCCTCTTCAAGGC
>JBKJVF010000067.1:0-17425 GCA_046589965.1 Paracoccaceae bacterium | reverse complement strand
CTTCGGGATCCCTGTCAAAATCCATACCGCGCGCCTTTACACAGATGAGCTTGCCACCCTTCTGCGTGACTTTGTCCCCGGCAAGACCGCGCCCACGATGCGCACGCCCGACGGCGTGGTCGTCCCCGAAACCATCGCGATCGCCGAGGAACTGGCCTCTCGCCACCCGGACGCCGGCCATTGGCCCAAGGACCCCAAGGCCCGGGCCGTGGCAAGGACCCTGACCGCCGAGATGCATTCCGGCTTTGGCGCGCTGCGCAACCATTGCCCGATGAACCTGCGCGTCAGCTATACTGACTGTGCGCCGCCAGCCGAGGTTCTGGCGGACCTGAAGCGGCTGGAATTCATCTGGTCCTGGGCCCGTGCTCAGACCGCGAGCCGCACCCCTTGGCTTTGCGGCGACTATTCCATTGTCGATGCGTTCTTTGCCCCTGTTGCGGGCCGGATCGCCGGCTACAACCTGCCGGTCGGCCCCGACGCCGTGGCCTATGTCGCAGCGCATCTTGCCCATCCATCCTTTCGGCGCTGGCGTGCCATGGGCCTTATCGACGGGGCGGATCAGGACTATTACCGCCGCGATTACCCACGCCGCCCGTGGCCCGGTCCTATTCCCCTGTCCGCCCGCGTCGTTGACGGGACCGATGCGCAAAACACCGCCTGCCCCTATGGCGGTGGCCCCGTCACCCATGTCCTTGAAACCGGCGGTCGCCGCTTTGGGTTCTGCAATGCCTTCTGCCGCGACAAGACCGCAGCCGACCCCGAAGCCTGGCCGAAATTCGTGGCGCTGATGCGGGGATAGGCCCAAAACTTTACCCTTCGCTAACCATTCGCCACTATCCGTTAACCAAGGTAAACGGAGTGTGAGATGGTCGCGCGGGCCTATACAGTTGCGTTCGAAGGTGTGGCCGCAAGGGTGGTGGAGGTGCAGTGCGCCCTTGCCCCCGGCCTGCCTGCGTTCAACCTTGTAGGCCTGCCCGACAAGGCCGTGTCGGAGGCCAAGGAACGTGTCCGCGCCGCCCTGCAGGCCCTGTCGATCGCACTTCCGTCCAAGCGTATCACGATCAACCTTTCCCCCGCCGACCTGCCGAAAGAGGGGTCGCATTTCGACCTGCCCATCGCGCTGGCCCTGCTTGCCGCGCTCGACATCATCCCGAAAGAAGAGGTCGAGGGCATGATTGCGCTGGGTGAGCTTTCCCTCGACGGCAAGCTGATCCCGGTCCTTGGCGCGCTTCCCGCCGCCATGGCTGCAGCCGAGGAAGACCGCGCCCTTCTTTGCCCCAAGGCCTGCGGAGCGGAGGCCGCCTGGGTCGGGGCAACCACCGTCCTCGCCGCCTCAACCTTGATGGATGTCGTACGCCACTGCACCGGCCAGGTGCCGATCCAGCCCGCCACGGCAGGCGAGGTGACCTTTGCCCCCCAAGGTCGCGATCTGCGCGACGTCAAGGGTCAGGAACGCGCCAAGCGTGCGCTGGAAATTGCCGCCGCCGGGCGACACAATCTGTTGTTGGTCGGCACCCCCGGTTCCGGCAAATCCATGCTTGCGGCCCGTCTGCCCGGCATCCTGCCGCCCTTGTCAGCGGTCGAGGCGCTGGAAACCTCGATGATCCATTCGCTGGCGGGGCTGTTGTCCGAAGGCGGCATTTCTCGTCAGCGCCCGTTTCGCGAACCCCACCACACTGCATCGATGCCAGCGATTGTAGGGGGAGGGAGAGGGGCCAAGCCGGGTGAGATTTCGCTGGCCCATAACGGCGTCCTTTTCCTTGATGAATTCCCCGAATTCCCCCGCGCCGTTCTGGAAAGCCTGCGTCAGCCGGTGGAAACGGGCGAGGTCGTCGTGGCCCGCGCCAATGCCCATATCCGCTATCCCTGCCAGTTCATGCTCGTCGCCGCCGCCAACCCCTGCAAATGTGGCTACCTGTCCGACCCTGCCCGCGCGTGCTCCAAGGTGCCGATTTGCGGCGAGGATTACCTGGGGCGCATTTCCGGCCCCCTGATGGACCGGTTCGATCTGCGCGTCGACGTGCCGCCTGTCGCCTATACCGACCTTGACCTGCCAAGCTCGGGCGACACCTCTGCCACCGTCGCCGCCCGCGTTGCTGCGGCACGCGACGTACAGACCGCGCGGTATCAGGACCACCCCGGCTTGCGTGTGAATGCGGACCTTGAAGGCGAAGTGCTGGAAGAGGTCGCCGCGCCGGACGCCGAAGGCCGCGCCTTGCTGGCAAGGGTCGCACAGAAATTCGGCCTGTCCGCGCGAGCGTATCACCGGGTGCTGCGGGTGGCCCGGACGATTGCGGACCTTGCGGGGTCCGACGACGTACGCCAACCCCATGTGGCCGAGGCGGTCAGCTACAGGATCGCGCTGAGCAAGGCGGTTTAGCGCGACCTCACACATCACCCGCCCGGTATTTGCCACCAACGCCAGTGCGGCCAAGGTCTGGACGGCGAGTTGTCTGGCGTTCGGCGGGGTCCGGACGACCACCGGCGTGCCGATCGAGGCGCGCTTTCCCGGCCAGTGGTTCCAGACCGAGTCGGGCTTGCACCAGAACTGGATGCGGGACTACGATCCGACGACGGGGAGGTACCTGCAGGCCGAACCCCTCGGGCTGGTGGATGGGGCGAGTGTTTATGGGTATGTGGGACAGAATCCAGGTGGGTGGATCGACCCGATGGGCTTGAAGCCTACGACCAAAGATCACATGCCGGGCCGTGTTTGTAATGCCTCTTCTGAGTGTGTGATCATACATGCCGATGTCTGGAAAGATCCCAATGACTATAGCAAGGGTTCATACCAAGTGTATGAGATTTTGAAACCTGGCGAGTGCACTGACAAAGCTCGAATTGATGCAGATTACGTTTATGTCGAGGGGGATTGGTATAAGTGCTTCAGCAAAGCGGGCTGCTGGGTGACAGATAATGTAGTTTTTAATGAGCCGGGTGAAAATGGTAGGATTCTCAGTAGAGCATATCCATGGAATTGGTTTGGAGGATGGGTGCCTCCTCCACCTCCAGAAGAGATAAAAGAGAAGCTAGGCTGCTGTGGTGAAAATGAGTGGTTCTACTTATTGAGGTGAAGAAATGAAGAAATTCACTCGCTTTGTTGTAACTCTCGCTATGTATATTGTTTCTATTTTTTTTATTCTTGAGATTCGTGATTTTGCTAAGTCAATTTACGTAGAAGGAGCGTTCGGCAATATAAGATTCGGCCCATTTATTACCGAAGCTGATGTGGATCGCGAATTATCTTGGTTTACGAAGGCGGAGACTTCAAAAGCTTTTATTCCACCGTACCTTTTGGTCGGAAATCCAGAGGTAGAAGCTGCCGCCGGAACCGAGAGCGCCAAGTTTGTTTCATATTATATTAACTGCTATGGATTTGTTGTAGTCTTTGATTCGGAAGGAAAGAAGATTGCGCAACTCAAATCAGACACTTCTTAGTCTTGTGGACATTTCCATAATTATACACAGAAAGCGCATCACCGAGCGCGCGTTTGCCGGATGTCTACTTTTGAACTTCTTCGACTAAACCCCCACTTTATTAACTGGCTCAAAATACCGCCCTCCAAATCCTTGAAATCGCTGGACTCCGATCAATGTCCCGGCGTGGGACATCCCCCTCGCCACCGCCACCGGCCCCTACGGCGCGATGACCTTCACCTATGACGGCGTGGGCAACCGGGTGACCTACAAGCTCGGCACGGCGACGGACAGCTACACCTACCCCGCCGCGTCCAACAAGCTGTCCACCGTCACCCTCGCCGCCGGGGGCAGCCGCGCCTTCACCTATGATGCGGCGGGGTGAGGCGCGCCCGGACGGCCTTCCGGTGGAAGGACGTCAGCGCCGAACGCCCTCGCACGCCTGCGAGGGCCGGAAGAACGCTCACCTTCATCCGCACCTCACACATCACCCGCCCGGTATTTGCCACCAACGCCAGTGCGGCCAAGGTCTGGACGGCGCGTTGTCTGGCGTTCGGTTCGCCTCACCCTGCCGCGCGCTTCGCCTCGATGACCTCCCAGATCCGCCGCGCGGCATTGGTGCCGTCGAACCGCTCAAGTTCCTGCAGGCCGGTGGGCGAGGTCACGTTGATTTCGGTCAGCCAGTCGCCAATGACGTCGATCCCGACAAAGATCTGGCCGTGATCGCGCAGGGTGGGGCCGATCCGAGCGCAGATCTCCAGATCGCGGGGGGTCAGGCCGATCTGTTCGGGCCGCCCGCCCGCATGCATGTTGGACCGCGTCTCGCCGGGTTGGGGGACCCGGTTGATGGCGCCCACGGGCTCGCCGTCCACCAGGATGATGCGCTTGTCGCCCTTGGCCACGTCAGGCAGGAACTTTTGGACGATCAGGGGCTCACGGTTGATCCCGCTGAAGAGTTCGTGCAGCGAGGCGAGGTTACGGTCGTCGGGTCCAAGGCGGAACACCCCGGCACCCCCATTGCCGTAAAGGGGTTTCAGGATGACGTCGCCGTGGTGGTCCTTGAACGCGCGGATGGTGGCAAGGTCGCGCGCGATGGCCGTGGGCGGGGTCAAGTCGGGAAACCGCAGAACCAGCAATTTTTCGGGGAAATTGCGCACCCAGAACGGGTCGTTCACCACCAGCGTCTTGGGGTGGATCATGTCCAGAATATGGGTCGTTGTGATGTAGCCCATGTCGAAAGGCGGGTCCTGGCGCAACCACACGACGTCGAAATCGGCAAGGTCAACCTCGGCCTCCGCGCCATAGGCCACGTGGTTGCCAAGTTCGCGCCTGACTTCCACCGGCCAGCCGCGTGCCACCACCCGACCCTCAAGATAGGCAAGCTTGTCAGGGGTATAGAAGAACAGCGAATGCCCCCGGGCCTGCGCCTCAAGTGCCAAGCGAAAGGTGCTGTCGCCGTTGATGTTGACCGACCCGATCGGGTCCATCTGCAGGGCAATCTTCAACGCCATCCTATCCTCCAACGCGGTCAGGCCCCTTGATGGCCGAAGCGCTGGTCAGATGCAATTCACGCGGTGAAGGCGTTTTCGAGGATCTCGATCCGGCCCTGACTGTCGACAAGCGCGACGTCGAACCGCGCCGGGGTCAACTGGCCATCCGGTTCACCAGAGAGGAAATCCGACGCCGAGGCATAAATGCGGGCCATTTGGCGCGGCGTCAGGTGTTCGGCGGCCTCGGCATGGGTCGCGCTTTGCTTCACCTCGATGAAGATGACCTGCTCCCCATCGCGTGCAATCAGGTCGATCTCGCCTGCAACCCCGCGCCAGCGCCGCGCGCAGACCGGACGCCCGGTGCGGGTGTAATGCTCTTCGACCGACGCTTCGGCGGCCAGACCGGCATGGTAAGACGTGGCTCCGCTCATGTCGTGCGCTTCAGCGCCATCTGGTAGACCTCGCGCCGGGGCATGCCAAAGGCCTCGGCCACGGCAGCGGCCGCGTCCTTTACCGTCATCTTGGTCAAAGCCTGTTCCAACGCCTGTTCCAACATCTGCGCATCGACGACCACCTCAGCCGCACGCGCCACCAGCACGACAATCTCGCCCTTGACGGTCCGGTCCGCAAAGGCCGCCAGCAGCTCTGCCAGCGTGCCGCGCGTGACCTCTTCGAACCGTTTGGTCAGTTCGCGGCAGACCACGGCCTGGCGTCCCTCCCCCAAGACTTGGGCCAAATCTTGCAACAAATGGTTAACGCGCTTGGGTGATTCATAGAGGATCAAGGTTGCCGGGACCGCCTGCAATCCTTGCAGAAAGGTCCGGCGCGCGGATTTTGTGGTCGGCGGAAAGCCTGCAAACATGAAGCGGTCGGTCGCGAGGCCCGAGACGACAAGCGCCGACAGAACCGCCGAGGCACCGGGGGCCGCAAGGACCGGGTGCCCTGCTGCAATCGCGGCCCGCACCAGCCCGTATCCAGGGTCCGACACCATGGGCGTGCCCGCCTCGGAGGCATAGGCGACGCTGCCACCGCCAGCCAGTCCCTGCAACAGACGCGGCAGCGCCGCATCGGCGTTGTGTTCGTGATAGGCAACGATCTGGCGGCCGGCCAGCGCGATGCCGTGGATTTCCATCAGATGGCGCAGGGTCCGGGTATCCTCGGCCGCAAGCAACGTCGCCCCCGCCAGAACGTCCAGCGCGCGCAATGTGATGTCACGCGCCGCCCCGATGGGCGTGGAGACCAGATGCAAACCCGGCGGAATGACGCGCAAGGTGGGACCCATGGTCGCATCGGCCATTTGCACCGCTCCCCTGCCAATTTACTTCCCAAGGCGATATGCTATGGCTGTCTTGCACAAACCATACCATTTTCGCTGTATCGTCGTGAGGTTGTTCATGTTGTCTGCTTTCGCCAAGGCCCGCAAGTCACTGGTCCGCACAAGTCTTGCTGTTGCAGTGCTGGCGCTGGCCGCTTGCGTCCCGTCCGGACCACGCACTGCCGGTGGGCCCACTTTGAATGCCGGGGCGCCGGTCGTGGTGGCGCTGCTTGTGCCCGGCGGATCGGGACAGGCCAGCGATGAGCTTCTGGCCCGCAGCCTGCAGAATGCAGCACAGCTTGCCATCGCCGATCTGGGCGGGGTGGAGATCGACCTGCGTGTCTACAACACGGCTGGCCAACCGGGTCAGGCACAGACAGTGGCGCTTCAGGCTGCCGAAGAAGGCGCGCAAGTCATCCTCGGGCCGGTCTTTGCGCAAGAGGCCAATGCCGCAGGCGTGGCCGTGGCTTCGCAAGGCATCAACGTGCTGAGCTTTTCCAACAATCCCGACATCGCTGGCGGCAATGTCTTTGTGCTTGGGCCGACCTTTGCAAATACCGCCGAGCGGCTGGCCTCTTATGCTGTCCGCAATGGCAAGGGACGGATCATGGTGGTGCATGACCGCAACCAGGCAGGCAATATCGGCCGTGCAGCAATCGAACAAGGCGTGCGGGCGGCGGGTGGCAGTCTGGTCGCCGTCGGAGATTATGAATTCTCGCAGAACGGGGTGGTTGCGGCTGCCCCCACAATCGTTCAGTCGGCCCGCTCAAGCAGCGCCGATGCGATCTTTCTGACGGCTGATACGGCGGGCGCGTTGCCTTTGGTCACCCAGCTTTTGATGGAAAACGGGCTTG
Source organism: Paracoccaceae bacterium (assembly GCA_046589965.1). Taxonomy (GTDB): domain Bacteria; phylum Pseudomonadota; class Alphaproteobacteria; order Rhodobacterales; family Rhodobacteraceae; genus JAJNPS01. The sequence goes on along the minus strand of JBKJVF010000067.1, from coordinate 10,349 downwards.
ACCCTTCGGTCACGCGGTTCATCGGGTTGACGCGCTGGGACATTCCGGCGGCAACGCTGGGCCTGCCGGGGGTGCAGGGCGGTTGGTTCGCGTTGCCTGACCCTGGGCTTTATGCGCAGTTCCAGTCGCGCTACCAGGCAGCCTTCGGCGAGGCGCCACACCCGATCGCGGGTCTGGCATACGACGGCATCGCTGCCATCGGGGCGCTGGCCAAGCAGGGCAAGTCCGATGCGCTGACAGCCAATGCGCTGACGCAGAATTCGGGGTTTGCCGGGGTCAACGGCGTCTTCCGGCTGCGCAGCGACGGCACCAATGAGCGGGGGCTGGCCGTGGCGCAGATCCGCAACAACCAGGTCGTCGTGATCGACCCAGCCCCGCGCAGCTTTGCCGGTGCCGGGTTCTGATCCGGCGCTGGCCGAGCGCGTCGCTGCAGTTCCGTCCACCCCTTTTCTGCTGCCCCCAAAGGACATCATTGACGCCGCTGATCTGATGGCGCGCATCACGGCAGCGACCAAATCTGCATCCGACATGCGTGCAGCGCGGGCCGAGGTTGTCCAGATCTTGTCTGCCGCAAGGCAGGCGGGCAATACCGCCCTCGCCGACGCTTTTGCGAAGTCGCCGCTTGCCGCCCGCGCGTTGGTCACGGCGCAGTCAGATCTCACGGACGTGATCGTCAGGGCGGCATTCGATGTCGCGCGCCATCAGTTGCACCCCGCCCCCAATCCGACCGAGGCCGAGCGCATCGCGCTTTTCGCCGTGGGGGGATATGGCCGGGCAGAGATGGCCCCGCATTCGGATGTGGACCTGTTGTTCCTGACGCCATGGAAGGTCACGCCCTGGGCCGAAAGCGTGATCGAAAGCATGCTTTACATCTTGTGGGACCTGAAGCTGAAAGTCGGGCATTCCAGCCGCACCGTGGCCGACTGTCTGCGTCTGGCAAAGTCTGACGTGACCATCCGCACGGCCTTGCTTGAACACCGTTTCCTGGGCGGCTGGCAGCCGCTTGCGGTGGAACTTGACGACCGCCTGTGGAAAGACCTTTTTCGCACGACCGGTCCGCAGTTCATCGAGGCCAAGCTGGCCGAACGTGCCGAGCGCCACAAACGGCAAGGCGGGCAACGCTATGTGCTGGAACCGAACGTCAAGGAAGGCAAAGGCGGTCTGCGCGACTTGCAGACGTTGTATTGGATCGGAAAATACCTGCATCGGGTATCATCGTCCGAAGGGCTGGTCGGCGCCGGTCTTCTGACCCGAGACGAATATGACAGCTTTGCCCGGGCCGAAGAGTTCCTGTGGTGCGTGCGGTGCCATCTGCACCTGATCACCGCGCGGGCCACCGATCAGTTGACGTTTGATCTGCAGGTCGAGGTGGCTGAACGCATGGGCTACCGCGACGCTGCAGGCAGGCGCGCGGTGGAGCATTTCATGCAGGACTATTTCCGCCACGCCACGCGCGTGGGCGAACTGACGCGGATTTTCCTCACCGAACTTGAAGCGCGGCACGTCAAGCCCGAAGCAACCTTGATGGGCTTGTTCAGGCGCAACAAAAAGATCGCCAAAGGATGCAAGCTGGTTCAGGGCCGCATCGACGCCGCGGACCCGACCGCTTTTCTTGCCAACAAGCTGAACCTTTTGCGCATCTTTGCGGAGGCGCTGCGCAGTGGCTATCTTTTGCATCCCAACGTGATGCGGCTGATCTCGGCCAATCTTGACCGGATTGACGACGACATGCGCACCGACCCCGAGGCCGCGCATATCTTCATGGAATTGCTGCTGGACCACGGCAATCCAGAACGCGCGCTGCGCCGCATGAACGAACTGGGGGTCCTCGGCGCGTTCATTCCGGAGTTCGAGCCCATCGTCGCGATGATGCAGTTCAACGTCTATCATCACTACACGGTGGATGAGCATATCATCCAGACGATCTCAGTGCTGGCGCAGATCGAACGGGGCGAACTGATCGAGGAACTGCCGGTTGCCAGCGGCATCCTGAAGGCCGGGGTGAACCGCAAGGTCATCTATGTGGCATTGCTGCTGCACGATATCGGCAAGGGACGGCCCGAGGATCATTCGATCCTGGGGGCGCAGATTGCACGGCGCGTCTGCCCGCGCCTCGGGCTGACAGCTGAGGAGACCGAAACCGTCGAATGGCTGGTGCGCTATCATCTGCTGATGTCGGACATGGCGCAAAAACGCGACATCGGCGATCCGCGCACGGTGCGCGATTTTGCCAAGGCGGTGCAGTCCAAGCGGCGGCTTGATCTTTTGTGCGTGTTGACGGTCTGCGATATCCGCGGCGTGGGGCCGGGCACGTGGAACAACTGGAAAGCGATGCTGCTGCGCCAGCTTTACCGCGATACCGCCGAGGCACTGGATGCAGGCTTTGAAAACGTCGTCCGGCCCCACCGCGAAGACGAGGCCAAGGCCGCCTTGCGCGCGCGGCTTGCCGACTGGACCCAAGCCCAGCTGGCAGGTGAAACCGACCGGCACTACGCCCCTTACTGGCAGGGGCTGTCGACAGACACGCAAGAGGTATTTGCCCGGCTGCTGCGCGGTCTGTCCGACGACGAAATCCGCATCGATCTGCATCCCGAACCCGCGCGCGATGCGACCCGCGCCTGTTTCGCGCTTGCCGACCATCCGGGGATATTCTCGCGCCTTGCCGGAGCTTTGGCGCTGGTCGGTGCCAATGTCGTCGATGCGCGGACCTATACCTCCAAGGACGGCTATGCGACGGCGGTGTTCTGGATTCAGGATGTCGAGGGCAAACCCTACGAGGTGTCCCGCCTGCCCCGCCTGCGTGGCATGATCGACAAGACCCTGAAGGGCGAGGTGTCGGCGCGCGAAGCCCTGAAGGACCGCGACCGCGTCAAGAAACGCGAGCGCGAGTTTCGGTTTCCGACCCATATCACCTTTGATAACGAAGGCTCCGAAATCTACACCATCATCGAGGTCGACACCCGTGACCGGCCCGGCCTTTTGTATGACCTGACCCGGACGCTGGCTGCCAACAACATCTATATCGCGAGTGCGGTCATCGCGACCTACGGCGCGCAAGTGGTCGACAGCTTTTACGTCAAGGACATGTTCGGCTTGAAACTCCACGCGAAATCGCGGCAAGAAAGCCTCGACAAGAAACTGCGCCAGGCCATTACCGAAGGCGCCGAACGGGCATCCGCGTGAAACCCATCAGCCTGATCCGGTCTATCATGGTCGTCGGCGGCTGGACCATGCTTAGCCGTGGGGCCGGGTTCGCACGCGACGTGATGATGGCGGCTTATCTGGGTGCAGGTCCCGTGGCCGAGGCGTTCCTGATCGCGTTCTCGCTGCCCAACATGTTCCGCCGGTTCTTTGCCGAGGGCGCGTTCAACATGGCCTTTGTGCCGATGTTCGCCAAAAAGCTTGAGGCGGGCGAGGATGCGCGGGGCTTTGCGCGCGATGCGTTCAACGGGCTGGCGGGCATCCTGATCGTGGTTTCGGTGATCGGCACGCTGGCAATGCCATGGCTGGTCTGGGCGATGGCATCGGGCTTTCAGGGGGATGAGCGGTTCACGCTGGCCGTCATCTATGGCCGGATCGGGTTTTCCTACATTCTTTTCATCTCGTTGGTGGCGCTTTTGTCGGGCGTGTTGAACGCTTTTGGCCGGTTTACCGAGGCGTCCTTTGTGCCCGTCCTGATGAACCTGATGTTCATTGCGGCCATGTTCGCCGCTGACCACTTTGCCTGGGACATGGGCCTGACGCTGGCCTGGACGGTGCCACTGACCGGCATCGCGCAACTGGCCTTTACCTGGGTGTCCGCACACAGGGCCGGATTGCACTTTACCCCCGGCCTGCCGCGCATGACGCCGGAGTTGCGGCGGTTGCTGGTGATTGCAGCACCGGCGGTTCTGGCGGGCGGTGTCATTCAGATCAACCTGATCGTCGGGCGGCAGGTGGCAAGTTTTACCGAAGGAGCGGTGGCCTGGCTCAGCTATGCCGACCGTCTTTACCAGTTGCCGCTGGGCGTGGTGGGGATCGCGATCGGGACAGTCCTTCTGCCAGACCTGTCGCGGCGGCTGCGGGCGGGGGATACAGCGGGCGGTCAAGCCAGCTTCAATCGATCCACCGAATTCGCGCTGATCCTGACCTTGCCTGCGGCCGTGGCGCTGGTGGTGATCGCGCAGCCCCTTTGCGACGTGCTTTTCGAGCGGGGCGCATTTGGGCCGCAAGACACCGCGAACACGGCGATGGCCTTGGCAGCCTATGGTCTGGGACTGCCGGCTTTCGTGTTCCAGAAAGTCCTCCAGCCGATATTTTACGCACGAGAAGATACGCGTCGGCCGTTCAATTATGCCGTCACCTCGATGCTGGTCAACGCGGCCATCGCCATCGGCCTGATGCCGTTCATCGGTTTTGTCGCGGCGGCACTCGCCACCTCTGTTTCGGCCTGGATCATGGTCTGGCAGCTTTGGCGAGGGTCGCGCAATCTGGGACTTGCGGCCGAGTTCGACGCGCGGTTTCGCAGCCGTGGGCCCCGCATTGTGGCAGCGTCGCTGGGGATGGGGATCGTGCTGTGGCTGATGTCGCATTATGTCGGCCCCAGCTTTGATCTGCGCGGCTGGCGGTTTCTGGGGCTGGCGGCACTGATCGGTTCAGGACTTGCAAGCTATGGCGTTCTGGGCCTGGCGCTTGGTGCGTTTCGACCGTCAGATTTTGCGGCGCTTCGCCGTCAACGCTGACGGATGCGGTTGCGAAGCCGTGTCCAGCCGCCCGGGCTGATCACGAATGACAGCGCAAAGCCGGTGATGAAACCGGCAAGATCCGCCACCCATGCCCAGCCGCCGCCAAAGATCGCGCCGAAGACCAGTTGAAACCCCAGCAGGAACCCGATCAGCTGGAATGCGCTTAACTGGTTGCCACCCGTGGCCCGAACCCGCGTCAGCATCAGAAACGTGAACGCGCCAATGAGGCCATAGACCGGGGGATAGCCCCCGATCAGTGGCGCGTTCAGGTCAGGCACCAGGGTATAGGCAAGCGCGCCCACGATAGTTGACGCCATCAGCAGAAGGGCCACTGCCCACCAGCGGAACGCCTCGCCGACCATCTTGCCAAGGGCCGCAAAGATCACGATCACGAACAGCGCGTGGGACAACCCGCCATGCACCAGCGGATAACTGATCAGCCGGTGCATCCCATCCAGCGGAAAACGCCCTGCTTCCCAGAAATAGCGCATGAGTTCCGGCGAAAACGCCAGGTTCTGCACCGCGATGCTGCGCCATCCGATGGCGTTGGGACCGCCCGCAATCCCGTACTGACCCGCCGACAGCACCAATTCCATCGCGATGATGGGCAGCGCCACGATCCAGACGATCGGCGGCAACGGGTTCAGCGGCGGGGCGTTTAGGTCTTGCATCAGGCGGTCTCCTTCACCCCGGGCCGATTGACGCCCTTGGCCCCATCCGATACGCGGAATGCGACCTTGATATCAAGATGGAGCTTCCCATGGCCGCGACGGTCCAAACGCCGCACGCCTTCGCCCCGCGCATTTTTTCGGGCATCCAGCCTTCGGGCGGGCTGACCCTTGGAAATTATCTGGGTGCCCTGAAACGCTTTGTCGAAAAGCAGGATGAAGGGATCGAGACGATCTACTGCATGGTCGACATGCATGCCATCACCACCTGGCAGGACCCCGCACGCCTGCGCCAGCAAACGCGTGAAGGCACGGCTGCCTTCATCGCGGCAGGCCTTGATCCTGCAAGGTCCATCCTCTTCAACCAGTGTCAGGTATCCGCGCATGTGGAACTTGGCTGGATCTTCAACTGTGTGGCCCGCATGGGCTGGATGAGCCGGATGACCCAGTGGAAGGACAAGGCCGGCAAGAACGCCGAAGCTGCCTCGCTGGGCCTCTTTGCCTATCCCGCGCTGATGGCCGCCGACATTCTGGCCTACAAGGCCACGATGGTGCCAGTGGGCGAGGATCAGAAACAGCATCTGGAGCTGACGCGTGACATCGCGATCAAGTTCAACAACGATTTCGGGGTAAATTTCTTTCCCATCGTGGAGCCGATCATCGAAGGGGCCGCCACCCGCGTGATGAGTTTGCGTGATGGCACCAAAAAGATGTCGAAATCCGACCCATCGGATGCCAGCCGGATCAATCTGACCGACACCGCCGATCAGATCGCCTCGAAAATCCGCAAGGCCAAGACGGACAGTGATCCGCTGCCCGACGCGCTGGACGGGCTGAAGGACCGGCCAGAGGCGCGCAATCTGGTGAACATCTATGCGGCTTTGGCGGGTCATTCTCCGGACCAGGTGATCGCCGATTTCGCCGGTGCGCAGTTCGGCACCTTCAAGCCCGCTCTGGCCGATCTGGCGGTTGCCAAGCTGTCGCCGATCACAGCCGAGATGATCCGCCTGATGAAAGACCCCGCCGAGATTGACCGGATCTTGGGCGCAGGGGCTGATCGTGCCGAAGCGATCGCAAGGCCCATCGTCGATCAGGTCTACGAGATCACCGGCATGATCCGCTCGCGCCGTCGCTGACGATGCGGGGGCTGGCGCGGGCCCTCTTGTTGGTGCTGCTGGCCGCGTCGGCCTTTGCGACCTGGCGCGCGGGACTGGCGGTGGCGCGTGACCCGGTCTTGCGCCCGATGGTGGAGGCCACGACCAATCAGATTGTCGCGGCAACCGACCGGATGATGGCGACCGAGGCCACGCCCGACCGGATGGCCACGCTGATTTCTGACAGACTGGCCGAGGATCCGCGCAACTGGGTGGCGCTTGATGCGCTGCAAGAGGTGGTGAGCGAACGCAATGTCATCCTGCACCCTGACTTGATCGCCGCTGTGGACGCAGCCCGGGCCTTGGATGACAGCCTGACCGCACAACTTGGCGGGTGTGCGGCCTGTGCCTGGGACATTGCGCAATGCAGTCTGTCGCAGGCCATGGTCTGCAAGGCGCCGATCTTGCTGACCCCGGTCGAGGACCTGCGCGGCATCGTGAAGGCGGGTGTTGACTACAGTACCGGCGCGGAGGTGGATCAGCTTGATCTGGGCCTTTCGGTGCTGGGTCTGTCAGCCACCGCGCTCGTGATCGTCAGTGGCGGGGCCAGCGGCAGCGTCAAGGCCGGAACAGCCCTGGTCCGATTGGCACGGGGCATGGACCTTTTGTCGCCGCGCCTGACGGGGCGGCTGGTGGATGCGCTGCGGCTGGGGATCGACTGGGCGGCCCTGCCCGCCGTGCGCAGCAGCGACGACGTCCTGCGCCTGATCCGGACGGATGTCCTTGCACCCGTCGCGTCGGTTGCCAGCGATCTTGGCCGCACAGGTGACGCGATAGGCCCCGCCCAGACGCTGCATCTGTTGCCACTGGTCGATGACGCCGTGGAGGCGCGCGGCATTGCCCGTGCTGCCGAGGCGTTGGGGCCAAAGATCGTCGGTCGTGCCGAGGTATTGGGAAAGGCGCGCCTCTTGCGTGCGACGGTCCGTGCTGGATCGGTCGCCACCGAACTGGTCGCAGGGTTGGTGGGGCTGGCCGCCAGTCTTGGCATGGCCATATCGGGCCTGCTGCAGTCGATATTGTTGCGGGGTTTACGACGGCTGGTTTGATCATCTGTTCGGGACTTTGGTCACCGCTTGTCACATCGCGGATTCAATCACACCGTAACGTCCTGCTTGGCATTGAACCGCCATTTCGCGGCGCGGACTGTCCCCCCCTGCGAAGACCGAGGTGTTCCCCGCCCGGTTCCCGCGCCTCGTTCGGCCCCCGGACATGTCCCAGTCCGGGGGCTTTTTTTTCCGCGCAACTCCTGTGCATGCAAGTCAGTGGCGCGTTGTCGGTGGTGTACCTATGATGAGTTCAGTCGTTTCTGATATGTCACACAAGGTCACCCCATGGCACTCCCCCCAGAAACCCGCGTCGGTCATGTCCATCTCAAGGTCGCCGATCTTGACCGCGCCATCGGATTTTATTCCGGCGTGCTGGGGTTCGCCCTCACGCAGCGATATGGCAGTCAGGCGGCGTTTCTGGCGGCGGGCGGTTACCACCACCATATCGGGCTGAACACCTGGGAAAGCCTTGGCGCTGCACCGCCACCACCGGGCCATACCGGGCTTTACCACACGGCGTTCCTGTTTCCAGATCGCGCCTCTCTGGGGGCGGTAATGAAGCGCGTGCTCGAGGCGGGCATCCCGCTCGACGGTTCGGCCGATCATGGCGTGTCAGAGGCCATCTATCTGCGCGATCCCGACCAGAATGGCGTGGAGCTTTATCGTGACAAGCCGGAGGCGGAATGGCCCCGAAATGCGGACGGCACTCTGACCATGGTCAACGCGCGCCTTGACCTGAACGCGCTGCTGGCCGAGGCGCGCTAGCCCCGGCCAACCTGCCAGGGGTTGCCAGTCCCGCGCCGGATCGGCGATGATCGGCGGCCAAGGGGGAGAATCTGGCCACATGCGCAAGTTCCTGGTCGTTCTGGACGACAGCCGCGAGTGCCTGAACGCCATGCGCTTTGCTGCCCTTCGCGCGGCAAAGACAGGCGGCGGGGTCACCATCCTTTCGGTCATCCCACCCGAAGAATACCAGCACTGGATGGGCGTGGCCGACCTGATGCGTGCCGAGGCGCGCGAACGCATCGAGGCGCATTTTGAGGTTTTTGCCAAATGGATGCGTGACCGGCAGGGCGTGAACCCCGAACTTGTGATTCGCGAAGGTGACCCGGTGGCCGAGATACTGGCTTTGGTGCGCGACGATACCGAGATCGGCGTTCTGGTCCTGGGTGCCGGAACCGACAAGTCAGGCCCCGGACCCCTTGTGACCGCGATGAGCCGCAATTCCGGCAACCTGCCGATCCCGATCACCATCGTGCCGGGCGAGATGTCCAAGGAACGCTTGGAAAGCATTACCTGACATGGGCGACCGTCTGCCCATGCGGCTTTGTGCCGAACACATCGCCCGCATTCACCGGACCATCGAGGATCAAGGGCCACCGCCCGGCATGCAGCTGCAGACGGATGCCGACTATGCGCACTGGGTCGATCATATGATGCGCACCAACCCCAGGCCCGGACAGGCGATCCGCCTTTTTGCCTACGGCTCACTGATCTGGAAGCCGGAGCTTGAACATGTCGCCGCCGCTCCTGCCAAGGCATACGGCTGGCATCGCAGCTTTTGCCTGAAGATGCCGAGATTTCGCGGCACCGCAGAGGGCCCGGGCCTGATGATGGTGCTGGATCGTGGCGGGCAATGCCGCGGCATGGCTTTCACCCTGCCCGATGCGGACCCCGAGGCGCAGCTCGACCGTCTGTTCCGCCGCGAGTTCACATTCAAGCCGATCAACAACGTCCCCCGTTGGATCAAGGTTGAAACCGCTGCCGGACCCGATACGGCGCTGGCCTTTGTGGTCAACCGGGCCTCGCCTTTATACGCCGGGCGTCTGTCCCCCGATCAGGTGGCTGCAGTTCTGGCGCAAGCCTGCGGTCACTGGGGCACCGGGGCGGAATATCTGATGAACACCGTTGCGCAGCTGGAGGCCTCGGGCATCCGCGACCGGCGGCTCTGGCAATTGCAGGATCTGGTTGCCGCGCGGATCGAGGCGGCGACTGGACCGCTTTGACCTTTGCGCCCATAGTTGCGGGACCAACGCGCAAGGGGCTGTCATGCAAGATCACAAACCTGGCCCGTCGCACCACAAGCCCGCCCGGGCTGCGGGCGTGGCGCGCATCTTTGCGGCGGCAGGGTATTCGATCGGCGGCGCGCGACGGTTGTGGGACGAACCCGCCTGCCGGCAAGAAGTGATTGCCGCCTTGGTCGTCATGGTGCTGTTTGTGCTGAAAGGGGCGTCTCCGATTGCCTATGTTGGCTTTGCGATCCTTGCGTTGATGGTGCTGGCAACCGAGGCGCTGAACACAGCACTGGAAGAGATCGTCGATCACCTGTCGCCGGAATGGTCGGCCTTTGCCAAGCATGCCAAAGACCTTGGTTCATTGGCTGTCATGTGCCAGATGATCGCGGCAGGTCTGTTTGCGGGCTATGTCCTGCTGACGTGACCCTTGCGCAACCACCCCAAAAGACTGGCACCGCGTCAGGCCCCTCCGGACACCCGCCCGGCCCAAATGACCCGCAAGCTTTCATCTTTGCCAACCCGGAGAACACACCCCATGACGACACGCACGCTTTGGGACGGCACGACCATTCCGGCGCTCGGCCTTGGATGCTGGGCCATCGGCGGACCCTGGACGGCAGGGGGCGCGCCCGCTGGCTGGGGCGTGGTGGATGACGCGGAATCGATCCGGGCAATCCATGCGGCAGTGGACCTTGGCATCGGGTTCTTTGACACCGCACAGGCCTATGGTGCCGGTCATTCC
>JBKJVF010000237.1:0-4699 GCA_046589965.1 Paracoccaceae bacterium | reverse complement strand
CTGATCGCGCCGGCCGAACAGGCTCGCATAGCCTTCGACCATCGTGCCGTCACGCACGACAAGCCCCGCCTCAGGCCGGTGGAACTTGCGTTCCGGCGCGCCGTCGTCATGTCGATCCATCATTCTCACCTCATCGCCGCCTGCATCAGCGCCTCGGCTCCCTGCGCCAGCAGAAAGGCCGCCACTCCGTAAACCCCGATCCAGATGCGCTTTTCCAACCGCTCAAGCGCGGTATCGATCTGCGTCAGCCGGTAATCCAGCGCGGTCCAGCGTTCCTGCATGACCCGCTCATTCGCCTCGATCCGCGCCGTCGCCGCATCAAAGCTGTCATAAAGGTACCGCGACCCTGCCGCGTCGCGCGGGGCCGTCATTCTTCTTCCGCAAGACGGGGCAGACCCAGGATCATCCGCTTTTCGGCCTGGCTCAGGAAATCCGCCGCCCCCACCCGGGCCCATTGCTGATCGCGTTCCTGTGCCAGCGCCGGGATCTGGTCCAGATCGACCTTGATCTCCGCCGCATGCCCAGAAAACGACGCCATCCAGTAGGACAGGTCCGCCAGCACCTTGGTCGCCAGCGGCAACACCGTCAGCCGATAGAACGCCCGGTTCGCCTCCTGGTAATTGGCATAGGTCGCATCCCCCGGGATCCCGATCAGCATCGGTGGTACCCCAAAGGCGATGGCAATCTCGCGCGAAGCGGCTTCCTTGGTCTTTTGGAACTCCATGTCGCTGGGGCTGAACCCCATCGGCTTCCAGTCGAGCCCGCCTTCCAGCAGCATCGGACGCCCCGCATTCCGCGCGCCCTGATGATGCGCCTCCATCTCGCTGACCAATCGGTCGTACTGGTCCGAACTCAGCGCGCCCTGCCCATCTGCACCCTTGAAGACGATGGCCCCCGAAGGCCGTGCTGCGTTGTCAAGCAAGGCCTTGGACCACGCACTTGCCGATCCATGCACATCCAGCGCCACCGCCGCCGCCTGCAAAGGAGAAAAGCCGTAATGGTCATCCTGAGGATGAAAGCTCTTGAAATGGCAGATCGGCTGCAATGGCCCCTTCATGTCGAACCGGTGCGTGCGCCCTGCGACCGTATAGTCATAGGCGGCCGGCCAACCATCCGGCCCGGGCACCACGTTCATCCGGTCAGAGCGCAACACATGCAGCTCGCCCGGCAGCGATCCCGCCCCTGGCACCGCCTCGACATAGGCATTTCCGGCCAGCAACAGATAGCCATAGAGCGCCTCGAACAACTCCGCCCGCCCCTGCGCCCCATTGGGACGCTGGATCAGGTCTAGCAGGGGGTGTGTCTCATAGCGCCGTTCCGCATCCTGACAGATCAGCGGCAAGGCCGATGCCGCCTCAGCGATGACCTTGACCGCCCGGAAACCGATCGGATTGCCAAGGAACCCGGTCTTGGTCAGCGACACGGTATCGCGCGGGCTCCAGGCCACGCGGCCCGACGACCCCCAGGCCACAACACGCCCCGTCGCAGACGCCTTTTGCTCGGGCACGGACACCTCCGCGCGCCGCAAGAAATCAAACACCATCTCGGATCGCTCCCATTTGCGACGGGCTATTGCCCATGCCTTGCCGAACCCGCGTCTCGTGACGCGGACTGCCGGTCGAATATCGTTGTCGTCAATCAGCCTTGCGGCGCGGCTTACAGCCCGCGCACCTGGGGCCGCCAATGCGCCTCGGACGGCGCGATGATCAGGTCCGTCAATGCCCAGACCAGCGCGTCCATACGGTCCGGGCTGCCCTTGCCGCGAAAGCCCGCTGCCGTCATCTGGCACATCTGTTCTTCCAGCTTCATCAGGCCCCGCACGTGGCTCACCCGACCCTGCTCATAAAGTGCCGCCACCGGTTCTGCCCGGATCGCCTTGCTGCGCGTCGCCGTCACCTTGCGGTAGGGCACCAGCGCATCGACCTGCCGCAGCACCGTCTCGACCAGGTCGCCGCCTTGGTTGACCTCGGCCACCAGCCGGTCCGCCTTGTGCCGGTCCATCGCGGCAATCGCCGCGCGGGCCCATTGGTCTGCGGACACGCCCTGCACAGACGCGTCCTCCAGCACGACGGCGCGCCAGTTCTGCGGCGGCCCTTCGGTCAGCGCCCCCACGACCACGATCCCGCAGGTGTCAGATGTCTTGGTCGACGTCACCGGCGGGTCGATGGCCACCACGATCCGGTTAAATTCTGGCAGCTTGTCAACGCGGGCCCCCTCGATCCCGGCCGTCGTCCACAACGCTCCTTCAACATCCTCGACCAGCAAGCCTTGCAACTCCTGCTGGCCCAGGCGCGTCCCGGCATAGCGCGCCTGCACCTCGCTCAGGAACGACTTGGCCAGATAGGCCCGGTTCGCCTCGGTCGGTGCATGGGTGATGACGGTCGAGGGATTCTTCAGGATCGCCTTTAGAACCCCGACGTTCTTGGGCGTCGTCGTGACCACCTGCCGGGGATTGTCCCCCAGCCGCAGTGCAAACTGCAACATGTCCCAGGCCTCTTCGGCGCGCTTCCATTTGGCCAGTTCATCGACCCAGGCCGCGTCAAATTGCGGCCCGCGCAAGGATTCCGGCTCATGCGCCGAAAAAAGTTGCGCCACCGCGCCATTCGGCCAGACCAGCCGCTTGCGTCCCGCTTCCCAAGTCGGCATCCGGTCAGGCGGCGAACAGGCGAGGATGCCGCTCTCGCCAAACACCATGACCTCGCGGGCCTGCTCGATGGTCTCGCCGACCAGCGCCACACGTTTCGATCGTCCCAGATCAATCGGCAACGCGCCTTCAACCTCGGCGCGCACCCATTCCGCCCCGGCCCGCGTCTTGCCCGCCCCGCGCCCCCCCCCCCCATGATCACCCAGGATTTCCACACGCCCTGCGGCGGCAGCTGGTGGGGCAGCGCCCAGAACTCGAACATCCAGGGCAACGACAACAGCGCGTTGTCGCTCAATCCCCCCAGAAAAGCGTCAACCTCATCCTGCGTCGCGGAGGCGAGCCAGGCGCTTCCCGATTTCATCCCGCGCGGCATCAAAGTTGAGCGCTTGGGATCCAACGGCCCCGGTAACTTGTCGGCGGAGTTTTTCAACGCGGGTCCTTTCTTCCATCACCAGTTCAAACGCAGCCTTCAAATCCTTGACAGCCACAGTTGCGGTCTTGGCATCGCCGTAGGCGCCTTCGCGAAGCTTCCTGATGGCCTTTGCCAATTCCTCGGCCGCTTCGCGAAACATCTGTTCCGTTTCCGCTTGCAGATCGACAGGCGGTTCCTCTCCTGCAGAGAATTTGATTGTCATGTGATGCTCGTACCCGCCTCATGCCTGCCCGGACGAGAGAAATGAAAAAGCGGCTCCGGGGTCACCCCCAGGCCGCTTGCCCACTTCTTCTAGCATGCCGTAATCACTACCTTGGACCGCGCGCAAAGTCAAGCGCAAAATCGTTCAGTATCAGACGGTTACGGGTCGTGGCGTTAATCGGTTGTTAACCACGCCTACTCGCCCTGGACCCCGGTCGCACCTTCTTCGCCGCGTTCCGCCTCGATGGCGCGCCATTTGGCAACATTCTCGTTATGCGCCTCCAGCGTCTCGGCAAAGGCATGCCCGCCCGTGCCATCGGCCACAAAGAACAGGTAGGTCGTGCTGTCCGGGTTCAGTGCGGCCTCGATTGACAACTGCCCCGGATTGGCAATCGGCGTCGGCGGCAGACCGTCGATCACATAGGTGTTCCAAGGCGTCTCGCGGCGCAACTCGCTTTGCCGCAAACCCCGGCCAAGAACCCCCTCGCCCTTGGTGATCCCATAGATCACGGTTGGATCCGTCTGCAATCGCATGCCCTGACGCAACCGGTTCACGAACACACTGGCGACCTGCGGACGCTCGTCCGCGATGCCCGTCTCCTTTTCCACGATGGAGGCCATCACCAGCGCCTCTTCTGGCGTCTCGTAAGGCAAACCCTCGTCGCGTTCCGCCCAGGCCTTCGCCAGAACATCCACCTGACGCGTGGTCATCTCGGCGATCAGCGCCGCGCGATCAGACCCTCGGTCGACCTCATAGCTGTCGGGCGACAGGCTTCCTTCGGGTGGAACCTCTTCGACGACGCCTTCCATGAAATCCGCGCGCTTCAGCGCATCGACAACCTGCCAGCTTGTCACGCCTTCCGCCAACGTGACGCGCCAACGCAGGTCAGGCTCTTCTGCCACATCAAGGTATTGGGACGGCACCGCCTCGGTTGCGGGGTCAAACTTCACGATTTCGGTATAGCGGTTCGACGCAAGATCAAGCTCGCTCAGCACGACATCCACACTGTTGATCCCGATCCGGAAATTCACATCACGCCCACAGGTCGATTGCCCTGCCGTTGTCAGCGCGTCCAGAACCTCCGCCATGGATGCGCCCGGTGGCAAAAGGTAGGACCCAAATTTCAGCCCATCCGCCTTATCCGAATAGTCCGCACCAATGCGAAAGATGCGCGCGTCCGATACCGCCCCGCGAGTCTCCAGCGTACGGCTGACGGCACTCAGGCTGTCACCCCGCTCGACACGAAAACAGATCGGTTCTGCCAATGGCCCGGCACCATTGAACTCTTCCCGCCCCCAGGCCAGGACACCCGCCGCCACCACCAGCAAGATGATGAACAGCGTCAGCGCGTTGGAGGCGACAGACCGCCACATCAGCCCGCCACCTTGCCCAGGACGAGGCTCGCATTGGTGCCGCCAAA
>JBKJVF010000229.1:0-2617 GCA_046589965.1 Paracoccaceae bacterium | reverse complement strand
TGCGAGTTCGGCGGCGAACCTAACCACCTGTCGCGCAGGGGCAAGGGTCTGCCGCAGGAACTTCGGGCCTTGATCAAAAGTTCACCATTATGGGGAAGATTTCTCGGACATCGCGCGCAATGCTATTGTCCGCATCGGAGACTGATCATGCACTTCACGAATACGCTGAACGCTGCGCTTGCCGTTCTTGTGATCGGCTGTACGCCCGCGCTTGGCCGGCCCGTTCGGTACGCACTTGATGCCGCACAGTCGATTGTGGCGTTCGAGACCGACTTCGGCCCTGACAAGATTTCCGGTGACATGCCCGTGGACACGGCGGAGCTGATGCTTGATTTCGACAAAGTCGCCAACAGTCAGATCGATGTCCGGCTTGGCGCGGCGGCGGCCAGTGCGAGCTTCCCCTTTGCCGCGCAGGCGCTGAAGGGGCCAAAGGTTCTTGATACCGGCAATCATCCCGACATCCATTTTGAAAGCACCGCCATCAAGCCGACCAAGGACGGTGCGGCCGTGCAGGGCAACTTGACGATCCGGGGCGTGACGCGCCCGGTGACGCTGGATGCGATCATCTGGCGGCAAAAGGGCACCGAGGCGGGCGATCTGTCGCGCCTGACCCTGCGATTGACAGGCCGCGTCAACCGCAGCGACTATGGCGCGACCGGCTGGGCCGACATGGTGGGCGACGAGGTACGCATCATCATTACCGCGCGCATCAGCCGGACAGAGTAGGATGGCATGGCCTGGCGCAACGGATCTGACGAATTCGGCCTTGTGACACGTGTTATCCATTGGGTCATGGCAGCCCTTGTGCTGGGCATGATTGCGCTTGGCCTGCGCATCACCTCGATGGAACCGGGGCTGTCGAACCTTTGGCTTTACGGCCTGCACAAGACCATCGGGATCACCCTTCTTGCACTGGTCCTGCTGCGCCTCCTGTGGCACGTCATCTCGCCGCCGCCGTCGCCGATCGGCCCTGCCGGCCCCGGCCGGATGTTCGTCAAGGCATGGCACTGGACGCTTTACCTCTTGCTGATTGCCGTCCCGATCTGCGGTTGGGCGGGGTCTTCGGCCAGCGGGATCGACACGGTCTTTGCGGGCGCAATCACCCTGCCGCCCCTTGTCGCACCCAGCGAACGCGCAGAATTTGTCTGGTTCATCCTGCACGAGATTTTTGCCAAGACCCTTCTTGGCATGGTTATCGTCCACATCCTTGCCGCCCTGCGGCGCGAAATGGCAGGCGACGGCACACTGACGCGGATGTTGCGTGGCAAGGCCTGAGGCGCATCCATCCCGTCTGGCCCTTGACACAGCCATGCGCTAAACGGTGCGGCAAGCGCTAGGATAAGGCCCCCGCATGGCACGGATAATGATCACCTCGGCGATCCCCTATATCAACGGGATCAAGCATTTGGGCAACCTCGTGGGCAGCCAATTGCCCGCCGATCTGTTTGCCCGCTACATGCGCGCCCGGGGCCATGAGGTCATGTTCATTTGCGCCACCGATGAACATGGCACGCCCGCCGAACTGGCCGCCGCCAAGGCGGGCAAGCCAGTCGCGGAATATTGCGCCGAAATGCATCAGGTGCAGGCCGAAATCGCGCGCGGGTTCCGCCTGTCCTTCGACCATTTCGGTCGGTCGTCCAGCCAGCGCAACCACCGCCTGACGCAGCATTTCGCGGGAAAACTGGCCGAGGCCGGGCTGATCGAAGAGGTCAGCGAAAAGCAGGTCTATTCCATCGACGACAAACGCTTTTTGCCTGACCGCTACATCACCGGCACCTGCCCCAATTGCGGATACGAATCCGCCCGCGGCGACCAATGCGAAAACTGCACCAAGCAGCTGGACCCGACCGACCTGATCAACCCGCGCTCGTCCATTTCCGGCTCGACGAACCTTGAGGTCCGGGAAACCAAACACCTCTATCTCCGCCAGCGCAGCCTTCGCGACAAGCTGGAGGCATGGATCGACAGCAAGCATGACTGGCCGATCCTGACCACCTCGATCGCCAAGAAATGGCTGAACGACGGCGACGGCTTGCAGGATCGCGGCATCACGCGCGATCTGCATTGGGGCATCCCGGTCCGCAAAGGCGACCAGCCCTGGCCAGGGATGGAAGGAAAAGTCTTTTACGTCTGGTTCGACGCCCCCATCGAATACATCGCCGCAACCGCCGAATGGGCCGACGCGCACGGGCTACCCGATGGCGCATGGGAACGCTGGTGGCGCACCGACAAGGGCGCCTCGGACGTCACCTATTACCAGTTCATGGGCAAGGACAACGTACCCTTTCACACCCTCAGTTTCCCCGCGACGATTCTGGGGTCAGGCGAGCCGTGGAAGCTGGTCGATTACCTCAAGTCCTTCAACTACCTGAACTATGACGGCGGACAGTTCTCCACCTCGCAGGGTCGTGGCGTCTTCATGGATCAGGCCTTGTCGATCCTGCCCGCCGACTACTGGCGCTGGTGGCTGTTGTCCCATGCGCCCGAAAGCGCGGACAGCGAGTTTACTTGGGAAAACTTCCAGACCGCCGTCAACAAGGACCTGGCCGACGTGCTCGGCAACCTTGTCAGCCGCGTGACCAAATTCGCGACGTCAAAGTTCGGGGCCGACGTCCCC
>JBKJVF010000026.1:0-4292 GCA_046589965.1 Paracoccaceae bacterium | reverse complement strand
ATTTTTCGGCAGTATTTCTTTCATGCCAAGGACCCGGTGCCGCATCCGATCTATCCGGCGGCTGGACTGATCAGGCCGCATCGGCCTGATCGACCTTTTGCACCGGATAGATCGGATGCGGCACCGGGTCCTTGGCATGAAAGAAATACTGCCGAAAAATCTGCGCATAACTCCGATAGACATAAGTCTCGTTCCGGCGCAGGTAAAAATCGCGCCGCGACGCATATAGCGCGGGCAAGCGGTACCAGGGCGTCGTCGGGTGCATGTGATGCACGACATGCAGATTGTTGTTTAGAAACAGCACGGACAACGGGCCACGATCCTCGATCACAACGGTTCTGGCGCGAACGGCGTCATGCGCGCGATGTTCAAGATAGGTGCGGATTTTCAACAGGCTGTAGCCTAGATAAACGGCCACGAAATAAGCCCAGATCGGCATCGAACCAACGGCCATAAGCCACCAGATCACGGGCGCTGCACCCATGGCGTTCAGCACCCAGGCCCTGGCAATCCCGGGGGCTCCGCGTCGCCATTCCTTCCAGTCACCCCGCACCAGCACCCACAGGCTGATCGCGGGTCCGACAACCATCCGCCCCAGCAGCGTGTTGTTGAACCGGTAAAGCGCCCGATCAAACCGCGACATCTTGGCCCAGACCTCGGGCGCCTGATAATTGCTTTCCGGGTCATCGAATGGGTCGGTCAGGTTCGGGTCGAAATGGTGCTGCAGATGCAGATCGCGAAACCGCCGGTACGGCATCACCAGCATCAGCGCCGGGAACACCAACGCCTCGTTCAGTCGCGTATTGGCGAACGGGTGGCCATGCAGCACTTCATGCTGCAACGAGGAGAATTGTGAGATGGCGACGGCGGTCAGCAATAGCGACAGGATCGCCAGGTCGTCCCACAGGGTCGTGCCAAAGGCCCAAACAACATAGGTTGCAACCATCACGACAAGGGTGGGCCACTCAACTTCGCGTGTCTTTTGGTTCATGGTGCCCGCACAAGTCCCTTTTTTTCTTTTAAATCTAGGCTTTGGCGGGCATTGTGGGAATACAGAACATTCGAAACATGAACCCGCGTCTGGTGACTTTATACGGCAGGTGGTGACTATGTCGGACAAGCGTGACCGATCCGCCGTGTTCCGTGACCGTTTGGCACAGGGCATGGCGCGGCAGAGCCTGTCGCAAAGCGCGCTGGCACGCGCGGTAGGCGTCGACCGGTCGACCATCTCGGCGCTGTTGGGTGCCGGCACGCGCCTGCCCAATGCCCAGCTTGCCGCTGATTGCGCCACGGCGCTTGGCGTGACGTCGGATTGGCTTCTGGGCCTGTCGGACCGGCCCGAACCGCTGCAAGGTCTGCTGGCCGAGGCGATCACCATCACCGAGGCACCCCGCGCGCTTTTTGACGATGCGATCTATGCCTGGCACCGCGACGCCGCCGGGTACAAGATCCGGCACGTGCCCGCGACGCTGCCTGACATGCTCAAGACGCGTGCGACGGTAGACTGGGAATATCGCGCTACGCTTGGCGCATCAGCCGATCAGGCGATCACCGCGTTTCAGGAACAACTTCTATGGCTCCGCGGCGCGCGCAGCGACTATGAAATCGCCCTACCCCTGCACGAACTGACCTGCTTTGCCGAAGCGTCCGGCTATTGGTACGGCATGCCGGCCAAGCTGAGGCTGGATCAGCTGGATCACCTGATCGGGCTCTGTAATGCGCTTTATCCGTCGCTGAGGCTTTATCTCTTCGACGCGCACCGCGTCTATTCGGCGCCCGTCACGATCTTTGGGCCGCATCGCGCGGTGGTCTATCTCGGTCGGCACTACCTGTCGTTTCAGGATCACGCGACGGTGCAGGTGCTGTCCCAGCATTTCGACTGGCTGGTGCGCGAGGCCGCCCACGGCGCCCGCATGGTCACCGACCATCTGGAACATCTGCGCGCAGGGATCGAGCCTGACGACTGATCCTATTCGCTTTGCAGTCCCGCCAGATCATAGCCGTTGAAATCAAGGATTTCGCGCGCTGCCGCCAGTCGATCGGCGGGCAGGTTGCCCTTCCGGTCCAGCACAAAGCCAAAGGCACCAGACGGCGTGCCGATCACCAGCGTGCGGTTGTCGACATCATCCCAAAGGACCCACCATGCGTCGCCGCCGCCGATGGTGAACCGCCCCGGGCCAACCCGCGTCACCGCTCCGGACCAGGTCTGCATGCGCCCCGCGACGCACAGGCGCGCCTCGCCCGTGACCTGTCCGGATGCATCCGGGCCGAACGAGGCGGTGCCGCCCTTGCATCCAGGTGCGCCCGCAAACCTTGCAACTTGCAGCCAGGTCCCGGTCAGGCGCGACAGATCAAAGCTCGCATTGGAATAGATCGGGTCCCCGGGAGCGCGCAGCGTCGCCACATCGGGCGGCGATCCGCAGGACGCCAACAGGCCAACACCCGCCGCCCCAACGATGTGCCGCAACCTGCACCCGATGTTGCGCAAAAATGCGGTCAATTCAGACATAGCGACACCCGCCTGCCATCTTCCTGCAGCACCTCATTGCATCCCCAAAGCGGGTCAAACGGCGCGCATGTCCTTGATCTGGCAAGACATTGGCCATCGCACTGGCCTTCGCGTTCGCATGCTTTTCCGCCATCACGGGTCTTGCGCACGCAAGTATGGCCCGCCCCCCCGCCAATCGATTGCCAAAGATCACCGCGCTTTTGACATTTGATCTGTTCAGGGCTTTTGGGCGCTGCGACGACAGGGGCGACTTCGGTCACAGGCGCTTGTGCGGCGACCTCGGCGACCGCATCGGGCCGGGACTTGGGCTTGGGTCCGTCCGCAGGCGTTCCCGCCTCAGCAGGCGCTGTCGCGGCGACGGCTTCCACAGGTTCTGCCGCATCGACCATCGCGGGCATCAGCGGGTCAGCCAGCGACGTCGTCGCAATGTCTTCACCCCCGATCACAGGCGCATCGCCGGTTGCCGGGTCGCCCGACAGCACCCCCGGCACGCAGGCCTGCAGCAGGATCGCCAGGGCCGCCATGATCATTGCCGTCCGTCGCATCGCCCCTCCACCTTGGATTGCGCCAAAAGGACCCCATGCTGGCCCCGGATGCAAGCCGGCAATCAATAAGGCTGGGGATGCGCCTGATGGGTAAGCGCAATCTCGTCCAGGATCTCGCGCGTCAGCACCAGATCGGCGGCCCCGATATTCACCGACAACTGGTCAAGGCTGGTGGCACCGATGATCGGAATGTTGACAAAGGGACGCGTGCGGGACCAGGCGATGGCCAACTGCGATGGGTTCAACCCGTGCCGGGCAGCGATGGCAAGATAGGCATCCACCGCCGCAAGAGATCGCGGTGTGATGCGTCCGCTGAGGTCCGGGTTCTTGGCCCGGCGCGACCCCGCAGGGATCACATTGCCCACGTATTTCCCGCTCAAAAGCCCGGTCGCCAGCGGCGAGAACCCCATCAGCGGCATATCTTCCATCACCGACAGCTCCGCCCAGTCGGTATCGAACTGACGACAAAGCAATGAGTATTCGTTCTGCACCGTCATCATGCGCGGCAGGCCATGCGCCGCCGCCAGCGCGATCCAACGCGACGCGCCCCAGACCGTTTCATTGGAAAGTGCGACATGGCCGATCTTGCCCTCGGCGATCAGTTGGGCGGCAACCTCCAGCAACTCAACCATATGCGCGTCGATCTTCGCACCGTCCTGCCCCGAGGGGTCAAAGCGCCATACCTGGCGAAAGTGATAGTGGCTGCGACTGGGCCAATGCAGCTGATAAAGGTCGATATGGTCGGTCTGCAGCCGACGAAGCGACCCTTCGACCGCGCGGCGCAGCACTGCACCCGTCAAGGGCGCGCCATTGCGAACCGCATCCTGTCCCGGCCCTGTCACCTTGGTCGCCAGCACGACCCGATCGCGCTGCCCGCGCGCTGCAAACCAGCTGCCGACAATTTCTTCGGTGTGCCCAACGGTCGGGGCAGATACCGGGTTGACCGGATACATCTCGGCGGTGTCCCAGAAATCGACACCATGGGCCAGCGCATAGTCCATCTGGGCATGGCCATCGGCTTCGGAATTCTGGGTGCCCCATGTCATCGTGCCAAGGCACAGTTCCGACACGGTCAGGCCGGTCCGGCCAAGGGGGATGCGCTGCATAAGGGGCTCCGGCAATGCGAGTTCGGCGGCGAACCTAACCACCTGTCGCGCAGGGGCAAGGGTCTGCCGCAGGAACTTCGGGCCTTGATCAAAAGTTCACCATTATGGGGAAGATTTCTCGGACATCGCGCG
>JBKJVF010000178.1:0-10711 GCA_046589965.1 Paracoccaceae bacterium | reverse complement strand
GCGGTAATAGTACCAGGCGGCGAAAAGAGTCGGCAGCGCGACAAAGAACAAAAGCCGTACCGCAAGCAAAATCCCCTTGCGACGCCTGCGGCGCAGGATGTCGCGCTGGATCTTCTGGACTTCGCTGATCAGACCCTGATCGGCGAGCGCTTGCGGATTGGCGGCGGTGATCGGCTTGGCGGGCATCATGCCCGGATCAGCAGGGATCGGGGCCAGTTCGCGCGACGTTGGCCCCCCCCGAGCAAGGTCGGGACCATCGCCCGCGACGATGTCGATCATGTTGGCACGCTGGAACGGATCGATGCCCGCCCGGCGCAATAGCCGCACCGCATCAAAGTCCGAGGTGGCGGGCAGATCGTGCTTTTGTGCGATGCGCCGGGCAAGGCGCAGCTGGCGACCCGTCAGCCCTTCATTGCGAATGGCGTGCAGGTCCGCCTCGGCGCTGTCGGCCGCTGGTTTTGGATGTGGGGCCGATTGCGCAGGCTGCAGCGCAGATGGGGCGGCCATTGCTGACACACCTTCCGCGACCGCCGGGGGCGGGCTTGGGTCGCCCGCCTTTTGCGGATCGACCGGAGGGCGGATGCGGTACCGGCTAGCTGTCAGCTTCATAGTCATAAAGGCGTTTGGCCTCTTGCAGGGTTTCAAACATGTAAAGCTGGCCGCCACGCAACACGGCGGCCGAACTGCAGAACCGTTCCAGGATCTTTGGATCGTGGGACACCACGACGACCGTGGCCTTTTCCAGCCGATCGCGCAACAGGGTGCCCGCCTTGCGATTGAACTCGGCATCCGTGGTGCCGGGCATGCCTTCGTCGATCAGGTAGATGTCGAATTCGATCGCCAGAAGCAGCGCGAAACTCAGCCGCGAGCGCATCCCGGTGCTATAGGTTCCGATCGGCATGTCGAAGTATTCGGCCAGACCGCAGAGCCATCGACAAAAGCTTTCGACATAGTCGGGATCAAGACCGTAAAGGCGCGCGATGTAGCGCACATTTTCGGTGGCCGTGTGGCGCGTGACCAGCCCGCCCATGAAGCCAAGCGGGAACGAAATGCGCGAGGTGGTGATGATCCGCCCCTCATCCGGTTTTTCGAGACCCGCCATCATGTTGATGATCGTGGTCTTGCCGGTACCATTGCCCGCCAGAATGCCCATGGAACGGCCAAGTTCGACCTTGAACGAGGCTTGGTCAAGGATCACCTTGCGCCGCGTTCCTGTCCAAAAGGACTTTGATACCTGTTCAAACGCGATCATTGCCGATCCATGGTCCGGGCCCGGCTGCCCGATTGGCCTGTGCGCTGGTATAGGGCCATTTCGTTACCGAGCGGTGCATGGCGTTCCTTGGGGCGCGGGGCAGGGCACTGCGGTTGCAAGGCTCCTTGCCCAATCGCGCGCAAGTATGTGCCAGATCGCGGTCGGCAGGCAATGGGGCGCGGCTGGACATGCTGCCTAGACCGGGCGCATGACGCGGGCGGCCAGAATGGCGATCGGACCCGCGAAAAGGCTGAGGGCAAGACCCATCCTTGCGGCCTCGCGCACGGCTCCACCCGGCAGGGCGGGGTCAAGCATCAAGGCGGGCACCGTAAATCCCATGCCCAGGATCAGCGCGATCAACAAAAGGTCGCGCAGTGACAGCCCTGGCGGCAGGCGCAAGCCAAAGGCAAGCCCCACCCCGACCGTGGCCGCGATACAGCCCAGAGGCTTGCCGACCCAAAGCGCGCCCAGAACGATGAACGTGGTTGGTGCCAGGGCCAGCGCATCGATCCCGCCATGCGTCAGGCCAAAAAAGAAGAGCACAACTGCCACAGGGCGGACCAACGCCTGGGCAAGTCGGTTCAACGGGTCGTGCAGCAGATTCTCCACCTCCGCAAAGACGCCAAAGGCGCGGTCGGCATGGGCGATGGCGGGCACGATCGGCAACAGTCCAAGCGCCGGTGGCAGGCCCGATGCCGCGACCCCGATCCAGCTGACACCCCCCGCCACGACATAGGGCCAGACCGCCTGCAACCGGCGGCGGTCCTGTTCGGTGGCATCCGCGCGCGGGGCGCGCCCAAACATCCGCCAAGCCGATAGGCTGGCCGCAAGCGGCAGCACAAGCCAGGCAAGGCGAGATGCGTCCTGCAGCATCACCAGACCATGCAGTATCAGGGCCGTGATGTCGGTGGCGATGGTCACCAGCAGCAACAGATGCAAGGCCGGGTGGTCGCGTCCGAAGACGCGGCGACCGATCACATAGCACAAGACCACATCCGATGCGGCGGGCAGATACCAGCCCATGCCGGGACCCACCTCCTCGGCGGTCTGAAAGACGTTCGACAGCGCAATCCAGAAAATGATCGCCCCGCCCATGGCCCCCAGCGTCATCGCGCAAGGCATGATCGCCTGGCGGCCCGACAGTGCACCCCGGCGCAGCACCAGCGCCTCCCACAGCTCCTTGCCGATGAACGCCAGAAAAAGTGCCATCAAGAGGTCGGCAACAATGGCTTGCAAGGTCAGACCGGGAGGGGCCTCGGCCACAAAGGACGGCAGGGTCAGATCAATGATCCGCCATTCCATTACATCGTAATAGGTTGCGGGACTGATGTTGACCCAAGCCGTCGCCAAGCCCGCCCCGCCCAGCAAGGCCCAGGCAAAATGACGCACGAATGGCGAGACGCGGTACATCGCGGGCGCAGGTCCCATGGGCGAAGTGCCCTGAACGCCTTGGCTAACCAAAGCGGCCTGCGACCACAAGAACGCGCCTGCGGGATTGCGGGGGCTGTGGCCGTGGCGCAAGATCGTCTGATGACCCTGACCAGCGAATTGACCGCGTGCCGCCTTTGTGCCGCGCGCTTTGCCGCGACGGCCACCGCCCATACACCACGCCCTGTTGTGTGGTTCCGCCCGTCTGCAAGGCTCATGATCGCGGGGCAAGCGCCCGGCGCGCGTGTCCATGCCTCGGGGCGGCCTTTCAGTGACCCATCGGGTGATCGACTGCGGGCGTGGATGGGCCTTGATGCGGCGGCCTTTTACGATCTTGACCGTGTTGCCAATGTGCCCATGGCGTTCTGCTTTCCGGGCTATGACGCAAAGGGGTCCGATCTGCCGCCGCCGCCGCTATGCGCGGCAACATGGCGGGCGCGGGTTCTGGCTGGCCTGCCTGATCTGCGCCTGACGCTGCTGGTCGGCGGCGCGGCAATTCGCTGGCATCTGGGGCAAAAGAACGTGACCGCGACCGTGGCAGACTGGCGCAGATATGCGGCCGATGGCGTCTTTCCCTTGCCCCATCCGTCCTGGCGCAATACCGGGTGGCTGAAGCGCCACCCGTGGTTCGGGGCAGAACTTGTGCCGGTGTTGCAAGCACGGGTCCGGGCGGTGATGGAGGATGCGACATGACGGACCTGACCCCACTCGACCTTGCCCATGCGGCGGCAGATGTCGAACCGGAACGCGAAGGCGCGCGACTGACATTTTACGCGCGACTGGCGGATGGCGAGCTCTTCGTCCTTTTGGCGCGCGAGGCGGTGGGCGGGGGGGCAATCGAGCCCCGGATCTTTCCGCTCGAGAACGGTCCCGTCGTGTTGGCCTTTGACACCGAGGCGCGGCTGGCGGGATTTTCCGGCGGTGTCGCCCCCTATGCCGCGATGCCGGGACGGGTGCTGGCGGCACAGCTGAAAGGGCAGGGGATCGGCCTTGGCGTCAATCTGGGGGTCGCACCTTCGTCAATGCTGTTGCCGCCTGAGGCGCTGGACTGGCTGGCGATGGCTCTGGATACCGCACCGGAGGAGGTCGAGGCCCGCCCGATCCTGTTTCACGCGCCGACCGGTCTGCCCGAAGCCTTGATCACCGCGCTGGATGCAACACTGGCGCGCGCTGGCGGGGTGGCACGTGTCGCCCTGCTGGCGGGGGTGACCTATGAGGGCGGCAGGCGGGGCCACATGCTGGCATTCCTCGATGCCGCCCCGGGGGCCGAGCCGGCACTGGCGAAAGCCGCCTCCGAGGCGCTGGTATTCTCGGGCATCGAGGCGGGCGAGATGGACGTGGCGTTCTTGACGGGTGACGAGCCTGCTGCGGTGTCGATGGCGCGGGTGGGGTTACGCTTTGATCTGCCTGAACCAGAGGTGCCACAGGTGCCAACCGCGCCGGGGCTTGATCCGACGCGACCGCCGAAACTGCGCTGAAGTCTTGCTGTCCTGACGCAAGGTCCTTTGGTACTTTGGCCGAAAGGAAGTTGCTGGTTTTGGGGTAATATAGTACCATTGTTGTAAGATATTGAATTCACATGGTTTTATGTTTGGTCACAGCCTTGACGCGTCAGATGGCTTCAGCGATACACCCCCATCCTGAACGCTTGGCCCGTGGCCTTGCGCTCACCACGCCATCTCGCACGGGACGACCCTCATGAAAACCTTTACGGCAACACCTGCCGATATCGACAAGAAATGGATCCTGATCGACGCCGAAGGCGTGGTTCTGGGCCGTCTTGCGACCATCGTCGCCTCGATCCTGCGCGGCAAGAACAAGCCGACTTTCACGCCGCATATGGACATGGGTGACAATGTCATCGTGATCAATGCCGACAAGATCCAGATGACCGGCAACAAGCGCAACGACAAGATCTACTTCTGGCACACCGGCCATCCGGGTGGCATCAAGCAGCGCACGGCACGTCAAGTGCTTGAAGGCGCGCATCCTGAGCGTGTCGTCGAAAAGGCAGTGGAGCGGATGATTACCCGCAACCGTCTTGGCCGCGTGCAGATGACCAATCTGCGCGTTTATGCAGGTGCTGCCCATCCGCACGACGCCCAGCAGCCGACCGTTCTGGACCTGAAGTCCATGAACCCGAAAAACACCCGGAGCGCATGAGCATGGCCGACATCAAATCCCTCGACGATCTGAAATCGGCAGTTGACGGCACCCCGGCAGCGGCGGCTCCGGCGCCTGCGGCCATTGTGCGCGTTGCGGTTCGTGACAAGTTCGGTCGCTCTTATGCGACAGGCAAGCGCAAGAATGCGGTCGCTCGTGTCTGGATCAAGCCGGGCTCCGGCAAGGTCACCGTCAATGGCAAGACCATGGCGGACTACTTTGCCCGTCCCGTCCTGCAGATGATCCTGCGCCAGCCCTTTACCGTCGCCGGTGTCGAAGGTCAGTTCGATGTGACGGCCACGGTTGCCGGTGGCGGACTTTCGGGTCAGGCCGGTGCGGTCAAGCATGGCGTGTCCAAGGCGTTGCAGCTTTATGAGCCCACCTTGCGCCCCGCTTTGAAGGCAGCCGGTTTCCTGACCCGCGACAGCCGCGTGGTGGAACGCAAGAAGTACGGCAAGGCCAAGGCGCGCAAGAGCTTCCAGTTCTCCAAGCGCTGATACCAACCAAGTTTATGCAGCGAGGCGGGCGTGGTCGAAAGACTGCGCCCGTTTTCTTTCAGGCCAGCGCGCGCGCCAGCAGGTTCAGGGCGTGATCGCGCGCGGCCATGCGGACATGGCTGCGGCCAAGGGCACCGAATTCGAGTGTTTCCGTCATCGTGGGGTGGCCTTTGCGGGCAAGGGCGAAACACACGCGGCCTTCGGGTTTGAACTCCGACCCGCCCGGACCCGCGATGCCGGTGATGGCGACAGCCAGGTCCGCGCCGGATCGCCGCGCGGCCCCGTCGGCCATTTCTGCCGCGACCTCTTGGCTGACAGCACCAAAGGCGGTCAAGGTTGCGGCGTCCACCGCCAGCAGGTCCATCTTTGCCGTGTTGGAATAGGTGACATAGCCCACCTCGAACACATCTGATGACCCTGCGATATCGGTCAGTGCGGCGGCGACCATGCCCCCCGTGCAGCTTTCTGCTGTCGCAATCCGCCAGCCGCGTGCGCGTGCGGCAGCAAGGATGGCCGCGGGTGTCATCGCATCAGGATCAGATGAAAGAGTGCCGCTGCCAGCAGGGTGGCAAATCCACCGATCAGTCCGGACAGGATATCATCGAGCATGACGCCGGGCGCATCTCCGCGCCGGTCGGCAGCCCCGATGGGCCCCGGCTTCAGCACGTCGAAGAGCCGAAAGAACAGGAACGCGGCCAACCAAGCGGGCCAAGGCAGCCAGCCGTCAAAATCGCGCATCCAGAAGGCGGCGGCGGGAAACAGAAGGCACAGCCATTGGCCTGCGACCTCGTCGATGACGATCTCGCCGGGGTCCTCGCCAGGGCGATCCTTGAGCTCGATCCCGACCGCCCAGAACCCGATCACGGTGATCGCGATGGTACACAGGACCAGCACCGGAAACCCCGCATAGCGCAAGATCACGACGCCCAGAAACAGCGCCACCAGCGAGCCCCATGTGCCGGGGGCGGGACGCAGCAGGCCGACATTGCCGAAGGTCGTCAAAAGCCGTGTCATGAAGTCCCCACCAGGGTTGCAGTTGCAAGGGCCGCGATGCCTTCCTCGCGGCCGGTAAAGCCAAGGCGCTCGGACGTCGTGGCCTTGACGCTGACCCGGTCGACCTCGACCCCCAGCACAGTGGCAAGCGACAGGCGCATCGCCTCGGCATGGGGTCCGATCTTGGGGCGTTCGCAGATCAGTGTCACATCCGCCTGCGTCAGCCGGTAGCCACGCGCGGCAACGCGCCCTGCGGCATGGCGCAGAAACACCGCACTGTCAGCCCCCTTCCACTGGGGGTCCGACGGGGGGAAGTGTCGCCCGATATCGCCTTCGGAGAGCGCGCCATAGATGGCGTCGGTCAGGGCGTGCATCCCGACATCGGCATCCGAATGGCCCAAAAGCGCGCGGTCATGGGCAACCGACACCCCGCACAGGGTCACCGCGTTGCCCGCCGTAAAGGCATGCACGTCAAACCCGTTTCCGACCCGCACGTCCAACCCTTGGTTCCCGATCATTCGTTCTGCCCGGGCAAAGTCGTCCGGATGGGTGATTTTGATATTCGTCTCATCACCCTCCACAATTGCCACGTCAAGTCCAGCGGCGCGTGCAACGGCAACGTCATCCGCCGCATCGCCCTGATGCGTGCGGTGGGCGGCAAGGATCGCGGCATAGTCGAACCCTTGCGGCGTCTGCGCGCGGTAGAGCCCGGTTCGGTCCGTGGTGCCCGCGACCCGTCCCGCCTCACCGCGCCAGAGCGCATCGGTGACAGAGAGGGCAGGGGCCGCGCCCGGACCCGCCTCCAGCGCGGTCAGGACGCGACTGATGATGGCAGCCGAGACGAAGGGGCGTGCCCCATCATGGATCAGGACCCTGCTTGTACCTGTCCCGTCCAGTGCCTCAAGCGCGGCACGAACTGATGCATTGCGGGTTGCGCCCCCGGGCACGATCTCGACGCCGGACAGTGTTTTTGCAAAGTCGCCATCGTCGGGATGAATGACGACCAGCAGGCGCGCGGCAAAGGGTCGAAAGGCGGCGATTGCATGCTCAACGACCATCGTTCGACCCAGTCTTTGCCATTGCTTTGGCAGCGTGCCCCCGGCACGGCTGCCACGTCCGGCGGCGACGATGATCGCGGCGATGGTCATCATTGGGTCCTTTGTCGGTCCACCGATCTCTAGGCCAGCGTCAACACGCCTGCAACTGTCGCGACTTTCGACGCCATGTTGCCTAAAAAAGAGGCATCGCACATTTTTCAAGCCGTTTTGATGGGCTGGCCGTTTGTGTTGGGGGGGCGAACCGCGTTACTGCAAGGTCTGTGCACAAGGAATGGGCGTGTCGCTGTCATCTGAACTCCAGAAACTGTGGCCTGCTGTTTTCCTTGCCCCGATGGCGGGGATTACGGACCTGCCGACACGTCGTATCGTCGCCGGGTTTGGCGCAGGGCTGGTGGTCAGCGAAATGGTGGCCAGCGAAGATCTGGTCAAGGCGCAAGGTCTGGCGCGGGCGCGCGCGGATCTTGGCTTTGGCGAAGCGGCCACAGCGGTACAGCTGGCGGGACGCGAACCCCACTGGATGGCCGAAGCTGCGCGTTATGCCGAAGCCCAAGGTGCGCGGATCATCGACATCAATATGGGCTGTCCGGCCAAGCGCGTGACCACGGGCCTGTGCGGGTCGGCGCTGTTGCGCGATTTGGACCTGGCGCTGCGGTTGATCGATGCGGTCGTCGGCGCGGTCAAGGTCCCCGTCACGCTGAAGACGCGGCTGGGGTGGGATGATGCGATGCTGAATGCGCCCGACCTCGCCCGCCGGGCAGAAGGCGCCGGGATCAGGATGATCACCATACACGGCCGCACCCGCTGTCAGTTCTACAAAGGCGATGCCGACTGGGCTGCGATCCGCGCGGTCAAGGATGCGGTGACTATCCCGGTGATCGCCAATGGCGACATTGTCGATCTGGCCACGGCGCGGACCGCTTTGGCCGCATCAGGTGCGGACGGGGTCATGATCGGGCGTGGGGCGCAAGGCGCGCCTTGGGTGTTGGCCGAGGTGGCGCATGGGCTGGGGCAGGCCCCTGCACCAGTGGTGCCCCAAGGCGCTACGCTGTCCGATCTGGTCGCACGCCACTATGAGGATATTCTGTCCTTTTACGGCGCTGCCCTTGGACTGCGCATGGCCCGCAAACATCTGGGCTGGTATCTGGACCGTGTAACCGGGCCGGTGGCGCTCCGCCGCGCCATTCTGACATCGGATGATCCGCGCGCTGTCCTGTGCATGTTGCGGAAGGCGTTCTGCGATCCGGTGGAGGTGGCCGCATGACGCCTTACCGTCCACCCTATCCGGTGCCGGGCGTGATCTGGGCCTCGTTGCCGCTGCCAGCACTTTTGATCGACCCAGCCGACTGCATCTATGAGGTGAACCCGCAAGGCGAGATTTTCCTGAACGCCTCGATGCGGTCGCTGGTGGGCCAGCCGCTTCTGGACCGCCTGCACATCGACGCCCCGATGGAAGAGGCGATTGCCCGCGCCCGCGCCAACCATTCGCCTTTGTCGATCAACGACGTCGATGTGACAACCGGTGAGCGCCCGCCGCAGCAATGCACGATCCATATCGCCCCGCTACAGGACGATCCCGGGCATGTGATGGTGATGCTGTCGCCGCGCGAAATTGCCGACCGTCTGGGGCGGTCCATGCAGGGCGGGGCGGGCGCACGGTCGGCGATCGGCCTCGCGCAGATGCTGGCGCATGAAATCAAGAACCCGTTGGCGGGAATTTCGGGTGCGGCCCAACTCGTCGCGATGGGCTTGCCCCCCGAAGAGCAGGAACTGACCGATCTGATCGTCGCCGAAACGCGCCGCGTCGTGAAACTGTTGGAGCAGGTCGAACAACTGGGAAACCTGCGTCCTCCGGACCGCCGCGCCGTCAACATCCATGATGCGCTGGACCGGGCACGGAAGTCGGCCCTTGTGGGTTTCGGCGCGCGTATGACGTTTGTCGAGGAATATGACCCCTCGCTGCCATCCTCATGGGCCGATTTGGACCAGTTGGTGCAGGTGTTTTTGAACCTGATCAAGAACGCCTCTGAGGCAGCAGGGCATAAAGGCGGCACGATCCATCTGCGCACCTTTTATGACCTGTCGTTGCGACGCCGTCGCAAGGACGGCACCGGGTCGCCCATGCCCCTGCAGATCGAAGTTATTGATGACGGTCCGGGCCTGCCGCCCCATATCGCGGCAGATGTGTTTGAACCCTTTGTCTCGGGTCGCGAAAACGGCACGGGCCTTGGGCTGGCCATCGTTTCCCGCATCATCGGCGAACATGACGGCTGGGTTCAGGTGGATTCTGTGCCGGGGCGCACAGTGTTCCGCATCTCGCTGCCAGTGGCACGCCCAGAACAATTGAAGGAGACGCGCTGATGGATGGAACGGTTCTGGTGGCGGATGACGACCGTACGATTCGCACGGTGCTGACACAGGCGCTGACGCGGGCAGGATGCCGGGTGCATGCCACATCCAGCCTGATGACGCTGATGCGCTGGGTCGAAGAGGGCAAGGGCGACCTGGTGATCAGCGACGTGATCATGCCGGATGGCAACGGCCTCGATGCCTTGCCCCGCATCGCCAAGATGCGCCCCGGATTGCCGGTCATTGTGATTTCGGCGCAAAACACCATCATGACGGCGATCCAGGCGGCCGAGGCGGAGGCGTTCGATTACCTGCCAAAGCCGTTTGATCTGCCTGATCTGATGAAGCGGTCTGCCCGCGCGCTCGATCAAAAACGCCGTGTCAGCCGCGTGGTGGAACCGATGCGCGACCCGGGCGACGATCTGCCTTTGGTCGGTCGCACGGGGGCGATGCAGGCGCTGTATCGGCTGGTGGCGCGTGTCATGAATACCGACCTGACGGTGCTGGTCAGCGGCGAGTCGGGCACCGGTAAATCGCTGATCGCCCGCGCGATCCACGACTTTTCGGACCGCCGGTCCTTGCCCTTTGTCGTGGCGCAAAGCGGTGATCTTGCCGGCATGGACGGCCCCTCGACGCTGTTGTCGCGCGCCCGTGGCGGCAGCCTCGTCTTTGATGAAATCGGTGATTTTTCCGAAGAGTCGCAGGCGCGCGTGGTGCGCATGCTGGACCAGTTGCCCGACCAGGCCCCGCGCATCATGGCCACCACGCAGATCGACCTTTCGACCCGGATGGAGGCCAAGTCGTTCCGCCAGGATCTGTTCTATCGGCTGAGCGGGGTCACCATCCAGGTGCCCGCCTTGCGCGACCGGGTCGATGACATCCCCCTGCTTGCCGATTTCTTTCTGGCCCGCGAGGAACGCGATACCGGCGTCGGGCGCAAGCTGTCGGCTGAGGCGCGCGAACTGGTGCGCCGC
>JBKJVF010000176.1:0-13442 GCA_046589965.1 Paracoccaceae bacterium | reverse complement strand
GCCGATGATATCCAGCGCGCAGGTCTCGGATGCAAGGGCCCAGCCTGAATCACCGATCCGCCCCAGCACCAGCGGGCGCACACCCAAGGGGTCGCGCACGCCGATCAGTTTGGTGCGGGTCATGGCGACTACGGAAAATGCGCCTTCGACTCGACGCAGCGCATCCTTGATCCGTTCGGCCAGCGTTTTCTGGATCGATCGCGCCATCAGATGGATGATGCATTCGCTGTCGGACGAAGACTGAAAGATCGACCCCCGTTCGATCAGCTCGCGGCGGAGCGCCACGGCATTTGTGATGTTGCCATTATGCGCGATGGCGCAACCGCCCATCGAAAATTCGCCAAAGAAGGGCTGCACGTCGCGGATCGCGGTCGCGCCCTTGGATCCGGCGGTGGAATAGCGCACATGCCCGATCGCCAGTTGGCCGGGCAGGGTGTCCATCACATCGGGCTTGGTGAAATTGTCGCGCACATAGCCAAAACGGCGCGCCGAGTTGAAGCCGTGATCGGGGTGATAGCTGACGATGCCGCCAGCCTCCTGGCCCCGGTGTTGCAGGGCATGCAAGCCAAGGGCGACAAAGTTCGCGGCATCCGCCACGCCCACCGTGCCGAAAATTCCGCATTCTTCTTTCAGCTTGTCGTCGTCGAAGGGATGGGCGCGAAAAGGACGCATCGCGGGCATCTCGCGCATGGGCGGGCTCCGATTCCTTGAGGAACAGATGTATGAGGCTGGTTTAGCCGGGAAGCACGCCGATGTCACGGGCGGCCGGCCGTTTGTCCACGCAATTTCGCTCCACCGCCAGACCCGACGTCAGCCGCCGGTTGCCGGGGGTGTCACGGGGGCCACTTCGGTTTCGGGGGCGGCGCAAGCCTGGGTCAGGTCGTTGTACCGCTCCAGGATCCAGCCCGGTGCATCCGATGGCACATTGGCGTCGATATTCGCCTGAAAGCTTGCAAAGACCCGCTGGGATCGCGATTGCTCGACCATCGGGATGGGTTGGCTGCCCATGGCGCGGTCATAAACGATAAAGGCGATGGCCACCAAAAGGACACCGCGCACGACGCCGAACAGAAACCCCAGCCCCTGATCGATGCCGCCCAGAGCCGAGCGCTGGATGACGGAGGAAAAAAGTGGCGTGAACAGCGCTGCAATGATCAGCCCGACGGCAAACACGCCTGCTGCCGCCGCGACGATGGACAACTCGCAGCTGTCGGCCAGAAAATCGCCCACCACGGGTAGTTCCTTGACCAAAGGCTGAACGGATGGCGCAAAGATGAAGGCCAGGATCGCGGCCCCGATCCACCCGACGATCGCCATCGCTTCGCGCACAAAGCCGCGCGAATATGCCAGGATTGCGGACAGCACAATGACGCCCGCAACTACGGCGTCTATGACGGTAAAGCCTTCCATTCGCCTCTCCCCGG
The DNA here is from genome assembly GCA_046589965.1 of Paracoccaceae bacterium. GTDB lineage: Bacteria > Pseudomonadota > Alphaproteobacteria > Rhodobacterales > Rhodobacteraceae > JAJNPS01. The sequence continues at coordinate 12,018 of JBKJVF010000176.1, read as the reverse complement.
GGTTCTAACCCGCCCCGAATCTTTGCCCGACAAAGGCCGTCAGGTCAGCCACCTCGGCAATCGCCATTCCTGCCGAGAAATCAATTTTTGACCCCGCCGGCAGGGTTGCCTGTTGGAAACCAAGTTTCGAGGCTTCTTTCAACCTGTTTTCGGTTTGCGACACCGGACGCAGCGCACCAGACAGCGAGATTTCCCCGAAAAGAACCATATCTGGCGGAATTGCCACATCTTCACGGGCCGACAGCAGCGCAGCCGCGACCGCAAGATCGGCGGCAGGCTCATTGACACGCAGGCCGCCTGCCACGTTCAGGAACACATCAAGACCGGCAAAGGGAATGCCGCAGCGTGCCTCCAGCACCGCAAGAATGGTGGACAGACGCCCGGAATCGAGACCCACCACGGTGCGGCGCGGGGTGCCAAGGGTCGATGGCGTCACCAGCGCCTGAATTTCGGTCAGGACGGGGCGCGTGCCTTCGATGCCGGCAAAGACCGCGGAGCCTGACACCGGCGTGTTGCGGTCCGACAAAAACAGCGCCGACGGGTTCGCCACCTCTGCCAGACCGGCACCTGTCATCTCGAAGACGCCGATCTCATCGGCGGGCCCGAACCGGTTCTTGACGGCGCGCAAAATCCGGAATTGATGGCCGCGCTCGCCTTCGAAATAAAGCACGGTGTCGACCATGTGTTCGATGACGCGGGGTCCCGCGATCTGGCCTTCCTTCGTGACATGGCCCACCAGCACCACCGCCACGCCGCGCCGTTTGGCGAATGTCACCAGTTCATGCGCGGCGGCGCGGACCTGGCTGACAGAACCGGGGGCGGCCTCAACCGAGTCGAGCCACATCGTCTGGATGCTGTCGATGATCACAAGTCCGGGGCGTTCCGCATCCAGCGTCGTCAGGATGTCGCGCAGGTTGGTTTCCGCACCCAATTGCACAGGTGCGTCAGTCAGCCCCAGTCTTTGCGCCCGCATTCGGACCTGGGCCGCAGCTTCTTCACCGGAAATATACATGCATTTGAGGCCCCTGCGGGCAAAACTTGCAGCGGCCTGTAATAGCAGCGTCGACTTCCCGATGCCCGGATCGCCCCCGACCAGCAAGGCGGATGCTGGCACAAGGCCACCCCCGAGCACGCGGTCCAACTCATCAATACCAGACCCAAATCGGGGCGGCGGCGGCTCATCTGTTCCCAGATCGCCCAAGGGGATGGTGCGTCCTTTGCCCTTCAGCGCCTTGGGACCTGCCGAAAGCGGTGCCTCTTCGACGATGGAGTTCCAACTGCCGCAGGCATCGCATTTGCCCGTCCATTTGGCATAGGCCGCACCGCAGACCGTGCAGGTAAAGGCGAGGGAGGATTTGCTCATGCCCCTCTCATGCCCGTGATTGGTTCAGGGTGCAATCAGTCGCGGGGGGTGGCATGGCCGATCCACAGGCTGGCCAGCACGCAGGCGCTGAACAGATACAACCCCCAGGCGGTTTCCACCGTGGCAAGGCCGATGCCTTTGACCAGCACGATGTAGATCGCGATCAGGAAAATGTCGGCCATGGCGAGTTTGCCAAGGATGTGCAGGACGGGCAGGGTCGATGGTTTCAAGAGGTTGAAGTGGATCAACGCAAGGCCGATGGTCTTGGCATAGGGCGCAAAGACCGCAAGGAACGTGACGAGGAGGGCAAGGGCGGCGTCGGTGCCCCACAAGGATTGCAGGCCAGTGATGACCGAGATTTCGTCCATCCCGAAAATAGGCAAGAGAGCCGCCCGCAGCAGGGGGGCGAACCAAGCGATGGGGAAAAGGATGAGGAGGGCGAGGTTTGCGATGCGCAGCATGTCAGCGCACCGGATTGATCGGACCATCGGCCCGACCATGCACGAACTGTTGCACATAAGGATCTGATGTTACGTCCAGATCCGCCGCTGGCCCAACCCAGCGGATCACCCCGTCATGCAACATCGCCACGCGGTCGGCAATCGCCCGCACGCTCGTCATGTCATGCGTGATGGTGATTGCGGTCGCCCCCATCTCCGTCACGATCTCGCGGATCAGGGCGTTGATGACGCCTGCCATGATGGGATCAAGTCCGGTGGTGGGCTCGTCGAAAAAGATCACCTCCGGCTCGGCGGCGATGGCGCGGGCGAGGCCCACACGCTTTTGCATGCCGCCCGACAATTCGGCCGGGTAAAGGTCGGCCACATCCGCCCCCAGCCCCACACGGCGAAGCTTTTCGATTGCCGTGACGCGCGCCTTTTCGGCAGGTTGTTTCAATGCACCCTGCATCAAGCGAAAGGCGACGTTTTCCCAGACGCGCAACGAATCAAACAGCGCCCCGCCCTGAAAGAGCATCCCGAACCGGGCCAGAAACGCATCCCGATCCGCCTTGGTCACATCCTGCCCGTCCAGCGTGATTGTGCCCGCGTCGGGTTTCACCAGCCCGAGGATGCATTTGATCAACACCGATTTGCCGGTGCCCGACCCGCCGATAACCACCATGCTGGTGCCGCTGTCGACTGTCAGGTCCACGCCTTGCAAGACGCGTTTCGGGCCAAAGGATTTGCGCACGCCGGTCAGGGTGATCATGAGGTAAAGAACACCTCGGTCAAAAGGTAATTCGCGGCGAGGATCATTACCGACGCCGACACCACTGCGGCCTTGGTGGCAGCCCCCACGCCTTGCGCGCCACGGGCCGAGTTCATGCCGTGGTAGCACCCCATCAGGGCGACGATAAAGCCGAAGGCAGCCCCCTTTACCAACCCTGATCCGATGTCCCAGAATTCAAGAAACTCAATCGTGTTGCGGATATAGGTGGCGGAGTTGAAGTCGAGCCGTGTCGTGCCCACCAGCCAGCCGCCCATGATCCCGATGGTGTCGCCGACCGCCACCAGCACCGGCATCGCCAGCGTTGCGGCCAGCACGCGCGGCACCGCCAGATAGCGGATCGGGTCGGTCGACAGGGTCACCAGCGCGTCGATCTGTTCGGTGACCTTCATGGTGCCGATCTCTGCCGCGATGGAGCTTGCGACGCGGGCGGCCACCATCAACCCGCCCAGCACGGGCCCCAGTTCGCGCACCATGCCGATGGCCACGATGGATGGCACGACCGCCTCAGCGTTGAAGCGCGCACCACCCGAATAAATCTGCAAGGCCAGCGCACCGCCGGTGAAAAGGGCCGTCAGCCCGACCACCGGCAGGCTGAACCAGCCGATCTGCATCAGTGCGGTGACAAACGCGCGGGCATAGAACGGCGGCTGCACCATTCGCGCCAGGATTACACCGGCAAAGATCGCCACCCGCCCGATTGCCGCAACCGAGCCCAGGGTTGTGCGACCCAAGGCCGCCAGCGGGACGGCGGGGGTCATGCCACCGGGTCCAGATAGCGCCGTTGATAGCGCGGCCCGAACGAGGTCAGAATCTCGTAGCCGATGGTGCCTGCGGCATCGGCCAGGTCATCAACGCTCTGGTGTGGACCCAGAATATCCAGGGACCGCGGGATCTCTGGCAGGTGGGTCACGTCGACCGTGATCAGGTCCATCGAAACGCGGCCAACGACAGGGCAGGGCACGTCGCCATCCCAAAGTACCGCGCCATTCATCAAGGCGCGGATCAGCCCGTCGGCATAGCCGCCCGCGACTGTGGCAATGACCGATGGCACCTCCGCCTCCCACGACGCGGCGTAACCGACGGTTTCCTCTGGCAGCACATCGCGGGTCTGGATGATCGGCAGCGCCAGCCCCACGACGCGGGCGGAAAACTCGTACGGCCGCCCGCCATAAAGGCCGACGCCCGGACGGGTCAGGTCGAAATGATAGTGCGGACCCAAAAGGATACCGCCTGTTGCGGACAGGCTGCGAGGCACGCCGGTGCCATCGGTCATCGCGTGAAAGGCGGCAAGCTGGGCGGCGTTCTGGGGGTGGTCCGGCTCATCCGCGCAAGCCAGATGGCTCATCAGAAGCTGCGGCCCCGCGCCGATGAGGATCGGTGCAACCGCGTCCCATTCCGCAGGCTCCATGCCCAGACGGTTCATGCCGGTATCCAGCTGCACACCAAAAGGATGGCCCGGCAGCAGCTCCAGATGCCGCGTCGTTTGTTCAAGAGAGGCCAGCATCGGTGTGAGATCCAGATCATGGATCATCTCGGTATCGCCCTGCATGTGACCCGACAGCACCGCGATCTGCGGCCCGGGGCCGAGGGTCTGGCGCAGAACCGCGCCCTCTTCGGCATAGGCCACGAAAAACCTACGCGCGCCTGTTTGGGCCAGGGCGCGCGCGACCCGCGCGAGGCCAAGCCCGTACGCATCCGCCTTGACCACGGCGGCGGTCTGCACCCCTCCGCCCGACAAGCGGTCAAGGCTTCGCCAGTTGGCGGCAATGGCGTCCAGGTCGATGGTCAGTGTCGCGGTGGCCATGGCGGCGGTTTTGACTGACAGGGGCCGTTGCTTCAAGTCCAAAAGCGGCAAACGGCGGTGACGGTCAGTACTGGGCCTCGCGTCCGTCGCCCTGCCACTGCCGCGCCAGGTTGCCGAACCGGGTAAAGCGGCCCTCAAAGCTGAGCTCCACCGTGCCGATGGGGCCGTGGCGCTGCTTGCCGATGATCACCTCGGCGCGGCCATGCACCTGCTCCATCATCGCCTGCCATTTCGCCATCGCTTCAAGATCATGATCGCCCGGCTTTTCGCGTTCGCGGTAGTATTCCTCGCGGAAGACAAACATGACGACGTCCGCGTCCTGCTCGATCGACCCGGATTCGCGCAAGTCAGACAGTTGCGGGCGCTTGTCTTCGCGATTTTCCACCTGACGGCTCAGCTGCGACAGGGCGACGACGGGAATATTCAGTTCCTTGGCGATGGCCTTCAGGGCCTGGGTGATTTCGCTGACCTCTTGCACCCGGTTTTCCTTGGACGTGCCGCGCAAAAGTTGGAGGTAGTCGATAAAGAGGATGTCCAGCCCATGGGTCCGTTTCAGGCGCCGCGCCCGGGCCGCAACCTGGCTGACGGGCAGGGCAGGCGTGTCGTCGATGAACAGAGGGCAGCTTTCCAGCGCCTTCGCGGCATCGACGAACCGGCGGAATTCGCCTTCGGTCATGTCACCGCGCCGGATCTGTTCGGACGGCACTTCTGACGCTTCGGACAGGATACGGGCGGCGAGTTGTTCGGCCGACATTTCCAGCGAAAAGAACCCGACCACGCCGCCTTCGATGGTGCCATCGGTCCCGTCGGGCTTGCGCCCGCGTTTATGCGCCTTGGCGATGTTGAACGCGATGTTGGTCGCCAGCGACGTCTTGCCCATCGACGGACGCCCGGCAAGGATCAGAAGGTCGCTGTCATGCAGGCCCCCCAGACGGCGGTCCAGATCCACCAGCCCGGAGGATATCCCGGACAAACCGCCGCCGCGCTGATAGGCGGCATTGGCCATGTTCACAGCCTCGACCGCGGCTTTCAGAAAGGACTGGAACCCGCGTTCCGCGACCCCCTGCTCGCCCAGGGTATAAAGGCGCTGTTCGGCCTCGATGATCTGGTCGCGGGGCTCGGATGCGATGTCGGCCTTGGTGGCGCGGGCCGTGATGTCGCGGCCAAGGGCGATCAGTTCACGCCGCACGGCCAGATCATAGATCATCTGGGCGTAATCGCCCGCCGCATAGGCCGAAATTGCGGCCCCCGCCAGACGCACCAGATAGGACGGCCCGCCAAGTTCCTTGAGCCCCTCGTCATCTTCGAAATAACCCTTCAGCGTCACCGGTGAGGCCAGCTGGTTTTTCTGGATGCGGGCGGCAGCGATCTCGAAGATGCGCCTGTGGACGGGGTCGTAGAAGTGTTCCGGTTTTACCTTGGACGCGATGCGGTCATAGACGTCGTTGTTGGTCAGGATCGCACCCAGCAACTGCTGTTCGGCTTCGATGTTGTGGGGCAGGGCATCGGCTTCGGCTTGCGGGGCTGGGTTCAGGGGCCGTAACGTTGCAACTTCGTTCATTCTGTTCCCCTGATCCCACGCCCGGTTTGCCCATGGTGCGTGCTGTCCCGGTTCTTCACTGCCCTATCCGTGCCCTGTTATACAAGGCAGGAACAAGCCTGTAGGAAAGCCTGTGGGCGACTCAGGGCGGGCGCGCCCTTGCCTGAAAACTCTACCACAATTTGCGATAGCGGACAGGACGACTACCAAAAGTCGCAGGAATTTCGATTCGCATCGGCGGATATCCACAGACTGTCCCCAGCCGGCGCCGGACCCCGTCGGCTGTTTCACGCCGGTTTGCGGCTTTCTTGCCATGCGCGCGGGGCGGTCAGGAAAGCTTCGACTTCCGACAGGGTTGCCGCATCGAATGCACCCTGCGCGCGCGCCTCTGCCAGCACGTCCCACCAGGTGCAAAGATGGTGCAACCGGATCCCGTGATCGGCAAGGCGCTGTGTCGTTTCGGGAAAAATGCCGTAGTAAAAGATGACGGCCGTATGCGCGCAGGTGGCCCCGGTTTCGCGGATCGCATCGACAAAGCTGAGCTTTGATCCGCCATCCGTGGTCAGATCCTCCACCAGCAGCACACGCTCCCCTTCGGTCATGACGCCCTCGATCCGGGCATTGCGGCCATAGCCTTTGGGTTTCTTGCGCACATAGGTCATCGGCAAGGCCATGCGTTCCGCCACTAGTGCTGCAAAGGGAATGCCCGCCGTTTCGCCGCCCGCGATATTGTCAAACGCCTCGAAACCGGCATCGCGCATCACTGTCACCACCAGAAAATCCATCAGGGTAGACCGGATGCGGGGATAAGAGATCAACTTGCGACAGTCGATATAGGTGGGCGAGGGCAGCCCGCTGGCCAGCGTAAACGGCGTCTCGGCGTTGAAATGCACAGCCTTGATTTCCAAGAGCGCGCGCGCAGTCAGGCGGGCCATCTCGGCAGATGTCGGAAAGCTGGTCGGGATCATGGCTGCATTCCTGTAGGGGCGGATAAATCAGGCTTCGACATGCCAGTAAACCGGATAGCCGGGATCAAACACGGTGACGGGTCCCGCTTCGGTCAGGATCTTGTCGGGGATGGCGAGGGGGGCCTCGCGTTTCACCAGCCGGATGCGGTCGGTGTTCGGTGCCACGCGGTAGAACGCGGCCCCGTTGCGCGACGTGAACATCTCAAGCCGATCAAGTGCACCCATCTCTTCGAACACATGGGCCAGGATCGGCATCGTATTGGTAGCAGTAAAGCAACCAGCGCAGCCGCAGGCATGTTCTTTCAGCGCGTCCACATGCGGGGCGGAATCGGTGCCAAGAAAAAAGCAGGGCAGCCCGCTGGTGGCGGCCTCGCGCAAGGCAAGGCGATGTTTCTCGCGTTTGGCGACGGGCAGACAGTAATAGTGCGGCCGGATGCCGCCTGCCAGAATGTGGTTGCGGTTGATCACCAGGTGGTGCGTCGTGATGGTGGCGGCAAGATTTGGCCCACCGGCGCGGGCATAGGCCACGCCTTCCTCGGTCGTCAAATGCTCCATCACCACGCGCAAAGCGGGGATTCGACGGCGCAAGGGGTCAAGGACAGTGTCGATGAACACGGCCTCGCGGTCAAAGATGTCGATGGCCGGATCGGTCACCTCGCCATGCACGCAAAGCGGCAAGCCAATGGCGGCCATGCGTTCCAGAACCGGTGTCACCTTGTGGATGTCGGTCACGCCCGACGCGGAATTCGTCGTGGCCCCCGCAGGGTAAAGCTTGACCGCTGTTACAAGGCCGCTGTCTGCTGCCGCTGCGACATCGTCGGGATCGGTGGTGTCGGTCAGATAAAGGGTCATCATCGGGGTGAAGGCAGCGCCTTCGGGCAAGGCGTCAAGGATGCGTTGGCGGTACGCGGTCGCCAGCGCCATGGTGGTTACGGGCGGCACCAGATTGGGCATCACAAGCGCGCGGCCAAAATGGCGTGCGGATTCCGGCAATATTCCTCGCAGCATCGCGCCGTCGCGCAAGTGCAGATGCCAGTCGTCTGGTCGGGCAAGGTCGATGGAGGCGGTCATGGAACGGGGCCTAGCTGAACATCACAGCAATTTCCAGTCCGAAAGGCGGGTCAGGCCGGTGCGTGTCAGGCGTCAACTTTTGGGGCGCGTGTCGGTGTTGGCTGGCGTCGACGACAAAAGGCCACCACCCTTGGATTTGCGGCGCAGCACGCCGTATCGGTCAAGGCAGGCGGCCCTGACTGCCCGACCTTGAGCCGCATTGTCATCGCGTAGCGCCAAGAGATAGGGCGCATGCCCACGACGCGCCGCCCGCCAGATGCGGTCAAAGCCGGACGGGTCCAGCTGTGCCGCCATCGCGGCATCGATCAGCGCCTCAGCCATGCCTGTCGCCTCGGCGACTTTGGCGGTTGCAGCCCCGGTGCGGCGCATCGACAGTCGTGTGACATGCGGAAGGGCGAACAACGTGGCATGCATGGCATCGGGCGGGTAATGGGGGTCGCAAATGACAAACACCCGGCCCGCGCCTTCAGTCATGTCCGGCGCAAATCCGTAGCGGTCGGTAAAGACCATGCGGCGCGTTTCGGGGTCGCGGTCGTCCCAGCTGGCCATGGCCGCATCCATTGTGGCGCGCGGCGCCACGGCCACGACCGTAGCGCCGGGTGCGGTCACCGAAAACGCCGCTGCCGCATAGCCCGCCATGCCGCCCGCGCCGTAGAACACCACATTGTCGAAGTCTTCCAGAAAGGCGTCGTCCACGAGGCGGTCGAAATAGCCATAGACGCGACGGTCGCGATACCAGGTCGGCCCTTCGGCAATGATGCACAGATGCGACCAGCGCCGTGCCTGGGCCACATGATAGCCGCGGGGCATGTTGCCGGGGCGCGCGCGGATGTCGGCTGCAGACTCGAACGTCACCAAAAGCGTCGTGCTGTCATCAAGGAAAAATGCCCAGTGCCGGTCGCCCAAAGGCTCCAGATAGCCCTCTTCTTCGGAACTGGTTTCCATCGCCTGCAACCAGCCGTCGAAGGCCTTGGTCGCGCCCTTTGACGCGAGGGTATCGGTCTCTTCATCTACCGGGGGCATTTGACTTTTTTTACTGCCTATTGTGGTCGGCGCCTCAGGACAAGTTTCTCATTTGCGCGACGATGATGGCAAGGGCCATGCCCGTAAGGAACAGGTAACATTCGTTTGCAATTGTTTCACGCGAGCCGAATTTTGCCCGTTGGATCATCTTGCGGTTGCCAAATTTTGCGTGCCTCAACTTCGGACAGCACGCGCGTCGCTGGTGTCATAAGCAATCGCCCAAAAAACGCGCGCCATGCTTCGTCCTGCATCAGGGTGCGAAAGCGTCTGTGGCGCCATTCAACGGCTGTCTGATGCAGCGTTGCCAGTGTCGGATCGGACGCCAAAGCCGCACGATCGGACCCCGGATCAACCGCCAGAACCGAGCGGTCCTCGACCCCACCAAAGTTCCGGTCGATCCAGTAGCCCATGTCGAATGTCGCCCCCTCGCGGTTGGCCCGGCCGCGGTCACATTTCAACAAATACCCTTCCATCGACCCCAGCGCATAGTGGTTCAATTGCACCAGTTGGTGACTGTCCTGCCCGAGAGCGGAAAAAACGCGTTCTCGGTGAAAAAGGGCGAGCAATTCGCGGCCCGACCCGTCGAACCAGCGCTGCGCCGCCATCCGGTCCGGGGCGGGGTTGCGCGGGCGATGAACGCCCAGCCGCGCATAGCTGCCATCGTTGCGAAAGAGCGTCTTGAACATCTGTGCCCGCCACGGCCAGAAAAGTACCGACGGTGCGGCGCGCGTGAACACATTGGTGACGGGGCGATCCTCATGGCCGACGACACCCGCATTGCCGAACATTCGCCAGGTCAGGGGGATCGCCGTGGCATCGGGCAATGCCGCCCAAAGGTCGCTCAGGTGATGTGTCCCGACATGGATGTTGACGTATTCGTCGATATCGAGGACCAGGACCCAGTCTGCGACCGCCAGCAACGGATGCTTGTCCGCCAACCGCAGCGCCGACCATTGGGGACCCCTGTCGCCGTGGCGGGCGTTGCGGACATGGGTCAGGGCTCCCATCGTCTGCAGCCGGTCAAGCATCAGATCAGTGCCGTCGTCGCAGTCGTTGGAAAAGACCAGAAAGTCGGTGAACCCGACGGATCGGTGATGCGCAAGCCAGTCCAGCAGGAACGCGCCCTCGTTGCGCACGCACAACACCGCAAGCGCGCGGATCATGTGCCGTCCCCCGGCGGCGCAGTCATCGTGTCAGGCGGCATCTGTCATCCCTTGTCTGCTTCCGGCATCTTGCGCGGTGGCAGGCACGGGCGGCAAGGGTCAAAAGAACGCCTGCAACCCCGTGATCGCGCGCCCAAGGATCAGCGCATGGACATCATGCGTGCCTTCATAGGTGTTGACAGTTTCGAGGTTCACCATGTGGCGCATCACCTGAAAATCCTCAGAGATGCCGTTGCCGCCATGCATGTCCCGCGCCATCCGCGCCGCATCCAGCGCTTTGCCGCAGTTGTTGCGCTTGATGATCGAAATCATCTCGGGTGCGGCATTGGCCTCATCCAGCAGTCGTCCGACGCGCAGGGACGCCTGCAGGCCCAATGAAATTTCGGTCATCATGTTGGCAAGTTTCAGCTGATAAAGCTGCGTCTGCGCCAAGGGTTTGCCGAACTGCTTGCGGTCTAGCCCGTATTGGCGTGCGGCGTGCATGCAGAACTCTGCCGCCCCCATTACACCCCAGCTGATACCGTATCGCGCCCGGTTCAGACAGCCGAACGGACCTTTCAGCCCTTCGACATGTGGCAATAGCGCGTCCTCGCCGACATGCACGTCCTGCATGACGATTTCGCCGGTGATCGAGGCGCGGAGGGAAAGCTTCCCGCCGACCTTGGGTGCGGTCAGCCCCTTGGTTCCCTTGTCGAGGACGAACCCCTTGATCTTGCCGCCATGTGCGTCGGACTTGGCCCAGACGATAAAGACATCGGCGATTGGGGCGTTGGAAATCCACATCTTGGCGCCGTTCAGAACATACCCGTCAGCGGTCTTTTTCGCGGTTGTCTTCATGCCTGCGGGGTCAGATCCTGCATCAGGCTCGGTCAGCCCGAAACAGCCGATCCATTCGCCAGACGCCAGTTTCGGCAAGTATTTCAGGCGTTGTTCCTCGGTGCCATAGGCATAGATCGGATACATCACCAATGACGATTGGACCGACATCATCGACCGGTAGCCGCTGTCCACGCGTTCAACCTCGCGGGCGATCAACCCGTAAGCCACATAGGACGCGCCCAGGCCGCCATAGGATTCGGGCACCGTGACGCCGAGCAATCCCATTTCGCCCATTTCGCGGAAAATCGCAGGGTCGGTCGTCTCATCCCGGTAGGCCGCAACGATTCTGGGCTGCAGTTTTTCCTGCGCATAGGCCCGGGCGGCGTCGCGCAGCATGCGTTCCTCGTCAGTCAGCTGATCGTCTAGCCGAAACGGGTCCTGCCAGTCAAAGCGGCCAAGGTCCGGGGCATCCTTGGATTTAATCTCGGGCATCTGGTTCATCGCGGACCTCGCATTTCGGGATGCAAGATCATTGCACGAAACGCGCGGGTCCGCTATCGAAACGCTGTCACATGATCATGAGGAAAACTCATATGTTGCCGCGCCGATATCTGCCATCGCTGCCGTCGTTGCTGGCGCTGGAGGCGGTGGATCGACTTGGCTCCGCCTCTGCTGCGGCTGCCGAACTGTCGTTGACCCAAGGGGCGGTCAGCCGTCAGTTGCAGGTGCTGGAGGGGCAGTTGGGCGTGCCGCTTTTGCGGCGCGAGCGCCAGCGGCTGAGCCTCACCCCGGCGGCGCGTGACTATGTCCAAGAGGTGCGCAAAGCACTGAACATGCTGGCATCCGGGGCATTGACCCTGCGCGCCAATCCGACCGGGGGCAGTTTGAACCTGGCCATCCTGCCGGCCTTTGGCATGCATTGGCTGGCACCGCGCCTGCCCGGCTTTGTGCGCGCGCATCCCGAAGTGACCTTGAACCTGTCGACCCAGCTCCGCCCTTTCGATTTCGCCACCCACACCTTCGATGCAGCGATCCAT
>JBKJVF010000202.1:0-12858 GCA_046589965.1 Paracoccaceae bacterium | reverse complement strand
CCGACCGCGCTCTGTGGGAGCATTGGACCCACGACGCGTCGATCCTGCCGGTGTCCCTGTTCCCGATGTGGCAGTTGCGCTTTCGGCGCGATGCGGACCGCCTGCACGCGAACTGGAAAAGCTGGTTCCGGGACGGGTACGAGGCGCAGTTTGACCGCATCTTGCGCCGGATCGCGGATGAGGGTCCCGTCACCTCCGCCGATGTCAGTCAAGGCGAAGCGCGCGGCAAGGGTGGATGGTGGGACTGGCATCCGTCCAAGACAGCACTGGAATGGCTGTGGCGCACCGGACAGTTGGCCATCACGCGGCGCGACGGGTTCCACAAGGTCTATGACTTGACGGAACGCGTGATCCCAGAGTCGCATCGCGGAACCGTCCCGGACCGCGCTTTGAAAATCGACTGGGCCTGCGGTTCGGCCCTTGGCCGTCTGGGCTTTGGCACCAGCGGTGAAATTGCGGCTTACTGGAACGCGGTCGCCCCTGATGAGGCGAAGGCTTGGGTCAGGGCAGCCCTTGCAGATGGCACCGTGATCGAGGTCGACGTGTTGGGTGCCGCCGGGCAGCTGCGGCGCATGGTGGCGCGCCCCGCGACCCTGTCCGAAACCCCGCCCGACCCGGTCAACCGCCTGCGCATTCTGTCACCTTTTGACCCCGCCCTGCGGGACCGCGACCGGGCCGAACATCTGTTCGGCTTTCGCTACCGGATCGAGGTGTTCGTCCCGGAGCCAAAACGGGTCTACGGATATTATGTGTTCCCCGTGCTGGAGGGGGATCGGCTGATCGGGCGCATCGACGCCAAGGCGTTTCGCGATGACGGGGCGCTGCGCGTCAAGGCGTTCTGGCCCGAACCCGGGGTCAGGCTGGGCGGAGGGCGACTGGCACGGCTTGAGGGCGAACTGGACCGTCTGGCACGCTTTGCCGACTGTGATCGGGTGGAGTTCCTGCCCGACTGGCAGAGACAGACACTGACCACGCCGCCCTGATGGTCATCCCGTCTTGCCGAATCGCGCAATTGCGTGTATCTGCACTATATGAACCTCATGCATCCCGCCAATTGCCTGACCTTCAACCTGCAGCGCACCACGCGCCGTCTGCTGCGCGGTTTTGAAGAGGCGGCCAAGACGGCGGGGCTGACCGCACCGCAGTTCACCACGCTGTCGCTGATTTCGGGCTTTGGCGAGATCACCATCACGCATCTTGCCGAACGGCTGGGCACAGACCGCACCACGATGACGCGCAATCTGGACCTTCTGACCCGCAAGGGCTGGGTCACAGGTGCTGACGCCGAAGACGCGCGGCTGCGCATCCTGAAATTGACGAAGGCGGGTGAAACCAAATTGGCTGCGGCATTGCCGATCTGGTCCAGTTTTCAGACGAGCCTTGTCGAGAACATCGGCGTCGACACCGCTCAGGACTTGCTCACCACGCTCAAGAAGATCTGACGCGCCGCAGGTCAATGGCGCTGCAAAAAACCACGACTATAAACGTGTATCTGCACATAAAGGAGACCACCATGACCGATCAATCGCTTGCTTTTTCGTTGCCGGGCGCCGCACTTCGCCATCCCCTGCTTTTCATCATTCTGGCCGCCTGGTTCGCCGCGATCGTGGCGCTGACCCATTCGGGCATCTTCCTGACTTATAGCCAGTCAGTGCCGTTCCCGCTGGCAATGGCCGCGATCACGCCGCCGCTGATCTACCTTTTGGCCTACCGTGGCTTGCCCAGCCTGCGGGCCTGGGTGGCGACACTTGACTTGGCCTGGGTGGTTGGCGCGCAGACCTGGCGCGTCATCGGCGTGGTGTTCCTGATGCTTTGGGGCCTGGGCGACCTGCCTTCGGTGTTTGCGCTGACAGCGGGCCTTGGCGATCTGGCGGTGGGGGTCTTTGCCCTAAGCGTCGTACTTGCCATTGAGCGGCGCAGTGCTGGCTGGCAAGCGCGCACCCGGACCTTGATCTACGTTGGCATGGCCGATTTCGTCGCCGCCTTTGGCACTGCAATCCTCAGCGGCGACGGATTTCCCCTGCGCCTTGCAGGCGAAGCCCTGCCGCTATTGATGCAGTCCTTGCCAATGGCGATGATCCCGGCTTTTGGCGTGCCGCTATTCATCATCCTGCATATCATCTCGTGGCAGAAACTGCGCACTGAGCACTGACCCCGGGTGCGCGCCCTTTCAGCAGGGCGCGACCCACCCGTCTATCACCCCGATCGCCTCTTCCGCCGTTTCTACAAAGGCAAAAAGCTTCAGATCATCGGGCGAGATCACCCCTGCCTCGGCCAGCGCCGACCAGTTAATGATCTTTTCCCACCAGTCCCGCCCGAACAGAAGGAACGGCACCGCCTTCATCCGCCGGGTCTGGATCAGCGTCAGCGACTCAAACATTTCGTCCAGCGTGCCAAACCCGCCCGGAAACACGCAGATCGCTTTGGCACGCATCAGAAAATGCATTTTGCGGATCGCAAAGTAGTGAAAGTTGAACGACAGATCCGGCGTGACATAGGCGTTCGGGGCCTGTTCGTGCGGCAAAACGATATTCAGCCCGATCGACTGACCGCCCGCCTCATCCGCCCCCCTGTTGCCCGCCTCCATCACCCCGGGACCACCGCCGGTCATGATGACATCCTCGCGCCCATAGCTTTCCAGACTGCGCAGTGTCATCAGGTACGCAAAACGCCGCGCTTCTTCGTAATAGTGCGAAAGTCCCGCCAGCGTCGGCGTGCGCGCCTTGTCCATGCGCTCGGGTGCCGGAATGCGTGCACCGCCAAACATCACGATGGTGGATTCTATTCCACGCTCGTCCATGATCATCTGCGGCTTCAGCAATTCCAGTTGCAGGCGCACCGGGCGAAGTTCCTCGCGCGTCATGAAATCGCGGTCGGCAAAGGCCAGCCGGTAGGCCGGCGCGCGGGTCTGCGGGGTATCGGGAATGCGCTTGACCGCATCGGCGTCTTGCGCGCTGTCGCGGAATGGATGGGCGCGGGGTTCGTCTTTCATCGGGCAGACCTTTGGCTGAACAGCTTTTGTCCAGACCTATCCGTTGACGCGCATCAATGAAAGGCCGCGCCCGCCACGGGCCCGCCCCATGCGCCCTGATATGCCTCGGCCAGCCAGGCGAAGTCGTCTTTTAAGGATGCGTTCAGCGCCTTGAGCGTGAACGCCACGCACACTCTGCCAGCCGTCAACCGTACCGCTCAAGCCCGATTGCGCAAAGCCGAACGCTTGCGTAGAAGGCCGCAGACCTTGCGCAGGACGAAACCGATGTCAAATGCCGCCCTTGAGACCGCAATCGATGCCGCATGGGAGGCGCGCGACGCGATCAGCCCTTCGACAAAAGGCGAGGTGCGCGACGCGGTCGAGGCCACTATGACGGCACTCGACACCGGGTTGCTGCGCGTCGCCGAAAAGCGCGGGGCCGACTGGCACGTGAACCAATGGGCGAAAAAGGCGGTCCTCTTGTCGTTCCGGCTGACCGACATGTACGAGATTTCGGGCAGCAATGGTGGCGCCAACTGGTGGGACAAAGTGCCGTCGAAATGGCAGGGCTGGACCGCCAATGACTGGCGCGAGGCTGGCTTTCGTGCCGTGCCCGG
The DNA here is from genome assembly GCA_046589965.1 of Paracoccaceae bacterium. Taxonomy (GTDB): domain Bacteria; phylum Pseudomonadota; class Alphaproteobacteria; order Rhodobacterales; family Rhodobacteraceae; genus JAJNPS01. The sequence continues at coordinate 9,270 of JBKJVF010000202.1, read as the reverse complement.
CTCCATCGTCCGCCGTTCGGCCTTCATCGGCAAGAATGTGGTCCTGATGCCGTCTTTCGTGAACATCGGGGCTTTCGTCGATGAGGGGTCGATGGTCGATGGCTGGGCCACGGTCGGCTCCTGCGCACAGATCGGCAAGCGTGTCCATCTGTCGGGCGGCGTCGGCATCGGCGGGGTGCTGGAACCGATGCAGGCGGGACCAACAATCATCGAAGATGACTGCTTCATCGGCGCGCGCAGCGAAGTTGTCGAAGGCTGCATCATCCGCGAGGGATCGGTCCTGGGGATGGGCGTGTTCATCGGCAAATCGACCAAGATCGTCGACCGCGAAACCGGGGCCGTGATGTATGGCGAGGTGCCTGCGGGGTCGGTCGTGGTGGCGGGGTCGATGCCGTCGAAAGGCGGGATCAACCTTTACTGCGCGGTGATCGTGAAGAAGGTCGATGCGCAGACGCGGTCCAAGACGAGCATCAACGAATTGCTCAGGGACTGACGGCCGCTATTCGGCGGCCATCAGCGTTTTGCCATCTGCAACTGCAACGGGCTTAAGGCCCGTCGCTTTGCAGGCCGTCGCCAGATCATCGGCATGGGCCAGCAGCCAACCTTGCAGATCGGCCGGGGTGAACCTGCCCTGACCCAACGCGCGCTGGAACGCATCGGCGCTGTCCGGCTCGTCCGGAAAGAACCGCAGGAAAAGTCGGCGCGCTGCTGCCGCCCCGACAGGACCAAGCTCCAGATGCGCCACCGGTGCCCTCGACGCAGCTACGGGTTGACAGCCAAACCAATCTGCGCGACGCGAAACGCGCCTTTCTTATCGCCAGGTCCGAACGCATGTCAGACGATGCCCCCGCCAAGCCCGAAAAGATCATGCGCCCCCAACAGGTCTTTACCCTCGTCGTCGAGGTCGGCCGCAAGGACGGCGACGGACTTCCCCACGGCGCCACGGGTGCCGCCCTTTTGATCTATGCCACCGGGGTCGACGAAGCCGAGGCCGTGCGCGAAACGGTTGTGGTGTTGAAACAAGCCGACCTCGCGCCCCTTGACGTCTCGGGCTATGGCGCGCTGGACGAACGGGTTGCAAACGGCGACGACATTCCTGACGAGGAACGCGCCCTAATGGACCGCGCGCTAGCGGAGAATTCCGTGATCGTGGCGCAGTTGACGCCGTTCTTTGACAAGGACGACCGCGACTAGGCGGCCCGGCGCCGTGTCGAGGCTGGTTTTTTGGCCTTTGGCCGGAACGGCACCTGCGATTTCCGCGCCGCACGGATCAGTGCCTGCGCCTCATAGCTGCGCAGGCTTGGCCGTACCGACACCATCGAAGCCCCTGCCGCATCCAGGTCGGGGAAGATCGCCCTCAGCTCTGCCATGATCCGCTCGTCGAACCCGTTTGCGGTCTGTGCGCCCGGCAGAAAGCTTTCCGTGGCAAGCCCTTCGGAAAACACGATCTGGTGGCGGTCAAAGAACAGATGCACATAGTCGACCGACCCGCCCGGGACCGAACGGATCGTCAGGTCGTTGACCAGTTCCTTGGCTGCCAGCAGCACGTCCTCTTCGCCGAACATCAGTTCGGCAAGCGGATCGCGGATCAGGATGCGGTGCTGCGGTGACACCATCAGCGTGCCGTGGTCGCCAAAGGTCCCCGCACGGATGCGGATGGGCGCAAGATTGCCCTTGGCCGTGACGCGCCCGCGCCCGACCCACCGCAGCGGTTGCGGCCCGTCATCCAGCGTGTCGACCAGATCACCGACCGACAAGGTTTCGACCGCCACCTCTCCGTCCGGTGTCCGGATGCGGGTGCCGGCGACAAAGCAGGGGATCGAATTGATGGTGACGATGCCGACATCGGTTGGCCCAGAGCCGCCGACGCCGATGGTATAGGTAAAGTTCACCGTTTCGACCTGGCCATCGCCGAGCACCGTCAGTGTCCCGTTCGCGTTGAGCGTGACCTTTTGGCCGGTGGCCAGCGTGATCGTCTGGCCCGCCACGACGTTCTGGCCATTGATCTGGGTAATGACCAAGGTCGCACCACCTGGACCGATATCGTTGCCAAGCACGTTGATCGTGGTACTGCCCGATGCCACGATTGTTGCGCTGTCGTCCCGTGCCACGACCACGGTTTGTGCGGACTTCGCCGCGATAAGGACGTTCGTGTCAAAGGTCGCATCTGAAGTATCCGCAACGCCGATCCGGATCGAGTTGGTGACGCCCGGATTGACCGGAACGGTCAGCGACAAGGTCAGCGTGAAGCCATCCATTTCGGTGTTGAAAGCGTCGTTGATGTTGCTGCGATAGAGGTTCGGCTGGGTGATGCCGTTGATATTGGTCACGCCATTGACGCCCGTCCCGACGGTGATCGGCACATGGGTCCCATTGATCCAAACGCCAAAGACGTCGTTGTACTGCGATGTCGCGTATTCCGGATATTCTTCGGACGAAATCACGAACTGGAACGTCATCACATTGCCCGTCGGGCGAAAATCGATGTCGATGAACGACGCGTCATAAGTCCGCGCGCCCGCGATGGTGTTGAACTGGGCGTTGTTGTCGATGCCCGCAGTGTCCGTCCCGGTGCTAGTCGCCCGGTTCGGGTCGCCATTGGACTGGGTGAAATCCGCGGCCCGGCCGGTCGAAAAGATGACGCCCGTCGTCCCCGGCACCACGCCCGGCGACAACGTGCCGTTGCTGTAGATCGCCTTGGAGGTGCTGGACCCGGAATAGGTGGCACTCAGCACTGTGATCCCGTCGCCCATGATGGTGTTGGCCATCTGCAGCGCGGTCGCGGCGGTATTGTAGGTCAGTTCTGCGCCAGTTGCTGGCATCTGCGCCTCCGGTCTTCCGAAGACAAAGCGATCACACCCGGGCGTTCAGAGTGGCACTGAACGCAGTAAGGTCTTGCCCCGATTGCGGACACGTTGGTCCGGTGTTCGCCCTGCCTCAGGACGTTTCTTGTTGCCTCAACGGTCGCCGAAACCCCCTGATTTGTCACCAGAATCTGGATTTGGCACTGCTTTTTTCGCCCGTGGGACCGAAGAACAGTCGGCGGGATATGCGCCCCGCTGGTTGCCCCGGCGCGGCAGGACAGCTATGCGTTGTAGGGCCTCATCCAGGATCATCCAGATATGCCGCAACCACCTACGGACCCCGTTGAACTGACTGCGGCCCTTGTGCGTTGCGCTTCGGTCACACCGGTAGAAGGTGGGGCGCTGATTTTGCTTGAAAAACGCCTTGTTTCAGCCGGCTTTCACTGCACCCGCGTGGATCGGGGCGACACGGCGAACCTGTTCGCACGTTGGGGGCGACAGGGTGCGAACAGGACCTTTGGCTTCAACGGCCATACCGATGTGGTGCCCGTGGGCGATGCTGCCGCCTGGACGCAAGACCCGTTCGGCGCAGTGATCGTCGACGGCTGGATGTTCGGGCGCGGCACGACGGACATGAAATCGGGCGTTGCTGCCTTTGCCGCCGCCGCCATCGACTTTGTGCAGACGACGCCGCCGGATGGCGCCGTGATCCTGACCATCACCGGCGACGAAGAGGGCGAGGCAACCGATGGCACCGTCGCCCTGCTGGACTGGATGGCCACGAACGGCGAGCGTATGACCCATTGTCTGGTCGGCGAGCCGACCTGCCCTAACGTAATGGGCGAAATGATCAAGATCGGGCGGCGCGGCTCCATGACCGCGCACATCACCGCGTCCGGGGTGCAGGGCCATTCCGCCTATCCCCACCGCGCCAAAAACCCGCTATCGGCTCTGGTCAGGTTCCTAGCCCGGCTTGAGGCGGAACCCCTTGATCAGGGCAGCGCGCATTTCGACGCCACGACACTGGCCATCACCACCATCGACTGCGGCAATCCGGCCAACAACGTGATCCCCGCGCGTGCGACAGCGTCAGTCAACATCAGGTTCAACGACCTGCATTCAGGGGCCTCGCTTACCGCATGGCTGCAAGATCATGCCAATGCCGTGCAGACGGAAACCGGCGTCGCGCTGGCGATGAAGATCGGCATTTCCGGCGAAAGTTTCCTGACACCGCCCGGAGATTTCTCTGCCCTTGTCGCCCGGTCGGTCCAGGCCGAAACGGGCGTCACCCCGGCCAACTCCACCAGCGGCGGCACGTCGGATGCGCGCTTTGTCAAGGACCATTGCCCGGTTGTCGAATTTGGTCTGGTCGGAAAAACCATGCATCAGGTTGACGAACGCGTCGAGGTTTCCCAGATCCATCAGTTGAAGGCCATCTATGGCCGCATCCTCAAGGACTATTTTGCGTGACCCTTCGCATTGCGCCGACCAACGATATCACAGCCTGTCAGGCATTGCGCCGCGCGGTGTTCATCGACGAGCAGGGTGTCGATCCTGATCTGGAGGTGGACGGACTGGACAGCGAGGCCACGCACCTTCTGGCGGTCAAAGAGGGCCGCCCCGTCGGCACCGCGCGCATCCTTTTCATGGGTGAGGTCGCAAAGGTTGGCCGGGTCTGCGTGCTGCCGGAACTGCGCGGCACGGGCATGGGCAAGGCGCTGATGATGGCGGCCATTGCCGAATGCCGCAGCCGCCTTGGCCTGTCCGAAGTCCGGCTTGGGGCCCAGACTTACGCCATCGGCTTTTACGAGGCGCTGGGTTTCGTTGCCGAAGGCCCGGAGTTCATGGACGCAGGCATCCTGCACCGCGAAATGGTGCTGGAGCTTTAGCCCTTCCGGCTGTTGAAAATATGCCCGCCGGAGGCCCCCCGGCCGGTTGCGGAACGCGCCGCGGGGGATATTTGAAACCAATCAGAAAAGCAGCGGTTTTCGACCCTTTCCCGTCGTGATAGGCCAGCCTCCATGAACCCGATCCCCACCAAAGACCAAATCCGCCAATGGATCACCGACAACCCCACCCTGACCGCCAAGCGCGACATCGCCAAGGCCTTCGGGATCAAGGGCGATGGCCGCATTGACCTCAAACGCCTGCTCAAGGAGCTTGAGGCCGAAGGCGTGGTGGAGAAAAAGTCCCGCCATTTCCGCCCCGCCGGTGAACTGCCCCCCGTTGCCGTCCTGCGCGTCCTGGCACCCGATGCGGCAGGCGATCTGTTCGCCGAACCGCTGGCGGACGGCGTCGATACGGACGTGGGTCGCATCCTGATCATCGCCAAACGCGGCGAGCCTGCGATGGCGGCGGGCGACCGTATCCTTGCGCGGCTGACACGCGTGGATCTGGACGACTACACCTACGAGGCGCGGCTGATCCGTGCCTTGGGGTCTAACCCGATCAAGGTCCTTGGCGTCTTTCGCGTCAATGCCGAAGGCGGGCGCATCCTGCCCATCGACAAGGGCTCGGACAAGGAATGGCGCGTTGCGCGTGACCATACGCTGGACGCCCGCGATGGTGAGTTGGTCGAGGGTGAGGCCGTCGGCAACCGCAAGATGGGCTTGCCGCAGGCGCGCATCACCGCCCGCCTTGGCGATCCGTCGGGACCCAAGGCGGTCAGCCTGATCGCCATCCACCAGCACGGCATCCCCGATCAGTTCCCCGACCCGGTGATCGCCGAGGCGGATGCCGCGCAGCCCGCCACGCTGGGGGACCGCGCGGACCTGCGTACCCTGCCCCTTGTCACCATCGACCCCATCGATGCGCGCGACCGCGACGATGCCGTCTATGCCGAACCTGACCGCGAGGCCGGCAATCCCGGCGGCCATGTCCTCTGGGTGGCCATTGCCGATGTCGCGGCCTATGTCCGCCCCGCGAGCCCGCTGGACCGCGAGGCGCGCAAACGCGGCAATTCCACCTATTTTCCGGACCGTGTCGTGCCGATGTTGCCGGACATATTGTCGGGCGATCTGTGCTCCTTGCACGAACATGTCGACCGCCCCTGCCTTGCGGTGCGGATGAGAATCAACGAAGGTGGCCACAAGATCGCGCACCAGTTCTTTCGCGGCATGATGCGGTCCAAGGGATCGCTTCACTATGCGCAGGTCCAGGACGCGATGGATGGTGCACCCGATGCGGTGACCGAACCACTTCTCGACCCGGTGATCCGCCCACTTTACGCGGCCTATGAGGCGATCAAACTGGCCCGCGCGGCGCGTGAGCCGCTCGACCTTGACCTGCCCGAACGCAAGATCGCACTGGATGACGCAGGCCATGTCACCTCGGTCGCGTTTCGCGAACGGCTGGATGCGCACAAGCTGATCGAAGAATTCATGATTGCGGCCAACGTCGCCGCCGCCGAGGAATTGCAGCGCCTGAAACGCCCGCTGTTGTACCGCGTGCATGAGGAACCAAGCCCCGAAAAACTTGATGCGCTGCGAGAAGTCGCGGGCGCGTCCGGCTTTGTGCTCGCCAAGGGGCAGGTCCTGAAAACGGCGCACTTGAACCGCCTGCTCGCCCAGGCGCAGGATACCGAATTTGACGAGTTGATGAACATCACCACACTGCGGTCGATGACCCAGGCCTACTACCACCCCGAAAACTTTGGCCATTTTGGCCTGGCCCTGCAGAACTATGCGCATTTCACCAGCCCGATCCGGCGCTATTCCGACCTGATCGTCCACCGCGCCCTGATCGCGGGTCACGGCTGGGGCAAGGACGGGCTGAGCCCTTGGGACATCGAGAACCTTGAGGAAACCGCGAAACTGATTTCCGATGCCGAACGCAGGTCGATGGCCGCCGAACGTGACACAACGGACCGCTATCTTGCGGCCTATCTCGCCGACCGTGTGGGCAGCACTTTTGCGGGGCGCATATCGGGGGTGCAGCGGTTCGGTCTGTTCGTCAAACTGGACGAGACCGGCGCCGACGGCCTTGTCCCTATCCGCAGCGTCGGTCGCGAGTTTTTCCACTACGACGCTGACACACAGTCGCTGAAAGGCTCCGATACCGGCATCATCATCGGCATCGGGCAAAAGGTGACCGTCCGTCTGGCCGAAGCGGTGCCCGTGACCGGCGGCCTGATGCTGGAACTGCTGGAGATCGAGGATCGCGCCTTGCCCGGTGGCCGCCGTGGCCCCCCCGGCAAAAGTGGGGCGCGCCGTCCGGGCCAACAGGCGGCCAAGGATGCGGCAAGGCGCAAGGTCGTGCGCAGACGACGCTGAGGGGCTTGGCGCGACGGCCCCGCCTCGGTTAGGGTTCCGCCCATGCAAAGGATCCCCCGATGACGCGCGCGATCTGGCTGGCCATGGCGCTTGCCATCCTGCCCCTTTGCGCCACGGCGCAAACCGGCTTGGTGCAAACCCTTGAAGACGATGAGGCGGCCATGGCAAATCCCCCGATGGGCAATCAGGCGGGGCTTGAGGCCTGGATTGCCGCCTTTCGCGCCCGCGCGCTCGCCGCTGGCATCAGTGCCCCGGTCTTTGATGCGACGCTGCGCGGTGTCCTGTTCGATCCCGCGATTGTCGAAAAGGACCGCAACCAGAACGAATTCACCAAGACCGTCTGGGACTATCTGGACACCGCCGTGTCGGATGACCGGGTCGCACTTGGCCAAAAAGCCCTTGCCGCGAACAAAGAGCTGCTGGCCCGGATCGAAGCGCGATATGGCGTCGATGCCAAGATCGTCGTCGCCGTCTGGGGTTTGGAAAGCGCCTATGGCACCTTTCGCGGCAAGCTGCCGGTCATCGCCTCGCTCGCCACCCTCGCCTATGACGGCAGACGCGCGGAGTTTTTTGAAGGCGAGTTGATCGCCACATTGAAGATGCTGGGTGATGGCCATACCACGCCGGACAAACTGGTCGGCAGCTGGGCGGGTGCAAGCGGTCATACGCAGTTCATGCCCTCGTCCTGGGCCGCGTTTGCGGTGGACTTCGACGACGATGGTCGGCGCGACATCTGGGGCGATGACCCCGGTGATGCGCTGGCCTCAACCGCCAACTATCTGGCGCATTGGGGTTGGACCAAGGGGCAGCCCTGGGGGTTGGAAATTGCCCTGCCAAAGGGGTTCGACTACGACCAGACCACGGCAGCGGTGAAAAAGCCCGTCGCGGCATGGCAGGCCATGGGCATACGGACCGTGTCCGGCGACAACCTGCCTGACCACGGATCGGCTTCAGTCCTGCTGCCCGGCGGATCGCGCGGAGCGGCCTTCCTGATCTTTTCGAACTTTCAGGTGATCGAGCGCTACAACACCGCCGATGCCTATGTCATCGGGATTGGCCATCTGGCAGATCGCATCGCCGGTGGACCGCCGATCAAGGCGTCCTGGCCGCGCGAATGGCGCGCCTTGACGCTGCCGGAACGGCGCGACCTGCAGGATCGGCTGACCCGCGGCGGCTTCGATGCCGGTGGCGTCGACGGGCGGATCGGTCCCAAGACGATCGCTGCAGTCAAGGCGTTTCAAAAGACGCTTGGCCGGGTGCCCGATGGCTATCCCAGCCCGGACCTTCTGGCCCTGCTGCCGCGCTGACGGCGAAACTCTTGCAAAAACGCACAGTATGTTTGCGCTGGTACACATTGTTCACGAAATCGTGGGAAGCTGCAACAGCCGCCCTCTGCCTATACTTCCCGAGGAACGACAGGCAGGAGCCAGGACAATGAAATTCGGAAAGTTTTTATTTGTTGGTGCGATGGTCGCAGCAAGCGCCGTCTTCGCCGCCGAGGCAACGGACCCCACCGTCAAGGCACGGCAGGAACTGATGGACATCAACGGAGGCAGTGCCAAGATTCTTGGCGGCATGGCTGGCGGCAAGGTTCCCTTTGACGCTGCCGCGGCCGAAGCCGCCAAAGCGGCCCTTGTTGCTGCATCGGCCGAGATCGGCGCGAAGTTCGAGATGCAGGCGACGGACCCCAAGTCGTCGGCCAAGCCCGAAATCTGGACGAACTGGGATGACTTCCTTGCCAAGGCCAGCGCCCTCAATGCGGCTGCCACCGCCCTTGACGTGTCCTCGGTCGAAACCATCGGGGCTGGAATGGCCGGTATCGGCGGGGCCTGCCAGGATTGCCACAAGACCTATCAAGTCCCGCGCTGAACCCGCGAGACCGGACTTGCGCATGGCGGCACGGGACCTTGCGTCCAGTGCCGCCTTCGTTTTTCTAGCCGCAGTAGACCCGCCGGATGCGACCGTCCTTGCCGATCAAGATGTTCAGCCGCGTTTGCGAATAATCCATCGTGACGGGCTTGCCTTCGGGGATCACCCGGTTGGGCAGGGGCAACGTCCTCGCCGCCAGCACGGATTTGTCCTGCCCTACCAGCATTTGCAGCGCAGCCGCCCCGCAAGCGTCGGCGGCTGGCTCGGGCGGCGATTTATCGAATGCACGTGCCTTTGACGGCTGACAGGCCGCGAGCACCAGCCCA
>JBKJVF010000138.1:0-14263 GCA_046589965.1 Paracoccaceae bacterium | reverse complement strand
CTCCTTCATCGGCTGCCGTCAGTCTAATGCAGCGTCGCGCGCCCGACCTTGACCTCGATCAAGTCAGCGCTGCGCGACGCGCCAGTTTGGATGGGTCCATGGCTGCAGGTTGGACGCAAGGAGCGGCACACGGCCCAGAATATGGTCCGCCGCCTTTTCCCCCACCATGATCGACGGTGCGTTCAGGTTGCCGTTGGTAACCTGTGGAAAGATCGAGCTGTCGGCGACGCGCAACCCATCGACGCCGATCACCCGACATTCAGGATCGACGACGGCCATCGGATCGCTCGCCCTTCCGATCCGCGCTGTGCCGCAGGGGTGATAGGCGCTTTCGGCATGGGCGCGGATAAAGGCGTCGATCTCGGCGTCAGTCTCGACTGCGCTGCCCGGCTGAATCTCGTGCTTGACGAAGGGCTTGAACGCCTCTTGCGCAAAAATCTCGCGGGTCAGGCGCACGCAGGTGCGAAACTCCTCCCAATCATCGGGGTGCGACATGTAGTTGAACCGGATCACCGGCGGGGCTGACGGATCGGCGGATCGCAAGGTCACTGACCCGCGCGATTTCGACCGCATCGGTCCCACATGGGCCTGAAAGCCGTGCCCTTCGGGCGTGGCCTTGCCGTCATAGCGCACGGCAATGGGCAGAAAATGGTACTGGATATCGGGATAGTCGATCCCGGCGCGCGACCGGATGAACCCGCAAGCCTCGAACTGGTTCGACGCACCAAGGCCGCCGCCGGTCATCAGCCACTGCGCCCCCACGAACGCCTTGCCCCAAAGGTTCCAGTATTTGAACAGCGTGACCGGCTGACTTGCCGCATATTGCATATAGATTTCAAGGTGATCCTGCAGATTTGCGCCCACGCCGGGGCGGTCTGCAAGGACCGGGATTGCGTGCTCTGCCAGATGCGCGCCCGGACCGATCCCCGACAGCATCAAGAGCTTGGGCGTGTTGATCGACGAGGCGGCAAGGATCACCTCGCGGCCCGCGCGGATCACCTGGACATTGCCCCCGCGTGCGATTTCCAGACCCACGGCGCGTGTGCCTTCGAACACCACCCGCCGCGCAAGGCCACGGATGACCTGCACGTTGCCCGTGGCAATGGCCGGCTTCAGATAGGCATTCGCCGCAGACCAGCGCCGCCCCTTCCAGATCGTCGCCTCCATCGGGCCAAAGCCTTCCTGCTGTTGGCCGTTATAGTCCGAGGTCACGGGATAGCCCGCCTGCCGACCGGCAGTGATGAAGGCGTCGAACAGGGGGTTCGAGCGCGGCCCCCGTGTGATGTGCAGCGGCCCGTCCGTCCCCCGGAACTCTGCCCCCGAACCGCCGTGTGACGCCTCCATCCGCTTGAAGTAGGGCAAGACGTCCGCGTAGGCCCAGCCGTCCGCGCCCAATTCTGCCCAGGTGTCGTAGTCGCGCGCGTGACCCCGCACATAGACCATCCCGTTGATCGACGAGGACCCACCGATGACTTTGCCGCGCGGGGTGGCCAGCACTCGGCCACCCAGATGCGGCTCGGCTTCGGTCTGCAGACCCCAGTCATAGATCGGCATGTTCATCGGAAAGGACAGCGCGCCCGGCATCTGGATAAAGGGTCCCGCATCCGATCCGCCATGTTCGACGACGGTGACGCGGTGACCCGCCTCGGCCAGACGGTAAGCCAGCGCGCAGCCTGCGGATCCCGCACCAACGATCACATAGTCGGCTGGCATCAGGTCCCCCGCGCCAGTTCTGCCTCTAGATGGCGCACCGCGATGGCGACCGCCGCCGCCCCGTCCGCTGGCCCGGATTTCAGCACTTCGCGCAGGTACAGCCCGTCGATCAGCGCGCCCAGACCATCGGCAATCTTGCCAGATTGCGTGCCCGCAACAGGCTGCAGGGCATGGGTCAGGTTCGAGCGCAAACGACGCTGATAGATGGCCAACAGGCGCTTTGCCTGGGGCACCGATTGCGCCATCACCCAGAAGTTCAGCCAAGCCCCGACCGCCTCGCGCCGAAAGTTGCCGGGACTGAACGACGCCCGCAGAATCGCCCGGACGCGGCCCTCCGGCCCTTCGGCAGCGGCCAGCGCGCCGCGCACTTCGGCCCCGTAAAGGGTCAGGACATGGCGCATCGCGGCCAGAAACATGTCCTCTTTGGACCCGAAATAGTGATGCGCAAGCGCCGAAGACATGCCCGCGCGCTTGGCAATCTGGCTGACTGTGACGTCCAGCGACCCGGTGCGCCCGATCTCCACAATCGTGGCTTTCACCAAGGCTTCCTTGCGGATAGGCTCCATTCCAAGCTTCGGCATCGGTGCGGCCCCATAAAACACTTGCCAAACCGGTACAGCACGAAGTTTATTGACTCGTCAATCAACAATAAGGGAGTAATCCTGATGGCCATCCGTACGACCCTCCTGACCACCGCCGTTTGCTTCTGCATGGCGGGGAGCGCCTTTGCAGAAGGCTGCGACAAGATCGTGTTTTCCGATGTCGGTTGGACCGACATCACCGCCACCACCGCCGCGACGTCGCTGATCGTCGAAGCGCTGGGATATGAGACAGAGACCTCGGTCCTGTCGGTTCCTGTCACCTATGCGGGTCTTGCCGGCAGCGACATCGACGTCTTCCTCGGCAACTGGATGCCGACGATGGAGGCTGACATCGCCGCCTATCGTGACGCAGGCACAGTCGAAACCGTCCGCACCAACCTTGAAGGGGCCAAGTATACCCTTGCCACCAATGAGGCGGGTGCCGCGCTTGGCATTGCCGATTTCAAGGATATCGCGACGCACAAGGATGCACTTGAAGGCCAGATCTACGGGATCGAGCCGGGCAACGACGGCAACCGCCTGATCATCGACATGATCGCCTCCGGGCCTTTTGCCCTTGACGGTTTCGACGTGGTGGAAAGTTCGGAACAGGGGATGCTGGCCGAGGTGAAGAAGGCCACCGAAGATGGCAAGCCTATCGTGTTCCTTGGCTGGGAACCGCATCCGATGAACGCCAACTTCAAGATGACCTACCTGACGGGGGGCGATGATTACTTTGGCCCGAACTTCGGTGGCGCCTCGGTCGCGACCAACGTGCGGGCGGGTTACGTCGCGGAATGCCCCAACACCGGCAAACTGTTGCAGAACCTCGCGTTCTCGCTGCCGATGGAGAACGAGATCATGGGTGCAATTCTGAATGACGGTGAAGATCCGGCAGATGCAGCGAAGGCCTGGCTGGCCGCGAACCCCACGGCGTGGGAACCGTGGCTTGAGGGTGTGACAACCATAGATGGTGGCGATGCCAAAGCCGCCGTCATGGCAGCACTGGAGTAAAACACCAGGCGCCCCGACGAAAGTCGGGGCGTTCCTCTAGCGGCGGAGAGGCTGAATGGACTGGCTGACCGACTACAAGATCCCCGTCGGCAAGACTGCGAAATCGGTCTTTGACTGGATGAACGACAACCTCGGGGGCATGTTCGATGCCATTTCTGCCGCACTCGAGGCGATGATCGACGGAATCCTGTGGCTGCTGCAGACCCCGCATCCCTTTGTGATCATTGGCCTGTTCATCGCGCTGACCTGGTTTCTGCAAAAGAACTGGAAGGTTTGCCTTGGCGTGCTGCTTGGCTTTCTGTTCATTCTGAACCAAGGCTACTGGGAAGAAACGACCGAAAGCCTGACCTTGATCCTGTCGGCCTGCGTCGTCTGCATGGGGCTTGGCGTGCCGATCGGCATCGCCGCCGCACACCGGCCCAAGCTTTACCGCGCCATGGTGCCGATCCTCGATCTGATGCAGACGCTGCCGACCTTTGTCTATCTGATCCCGGCCATCGTCTTCTTCGGCCTTGGCATGGTGCCGGGCCTGATTGCCACGGTGATTTTCGTCTTGCCTGCCCCGATCCGCCTGACGCATCTGGGCGTCTCCTCCACGCCGCAAGCCCTGATGGAGGCGGCAACAGCCTTTGGTGCCACCCCAAAACAGCGCCTGTGGAAGGTGGAGCTGCCGTATGCGTTCCCCCAGATCATGGCGGGATTGAACCAGACGATCATGCTGTCGCTGTCGATGGTGGTGATTGCTGCCCTTGTCGGGGCCAACGGGTTGGGCGTGCCGGTCGTGCGCGCGCTGAACTCGGTCAACACTTCACTTGGCTTTGAGTCCGGCTTTATCATCGTGGTGGTGGCCATCCTGCTTGACCGTATGCTGAGGGTGACACGATGACCGAAACCCCCGCAGTCATATTCGACCGTGTGTCCATCGTGTTCGGCGAAAGTCCCGAGCGCGCGCTGCCCTTGATGGATCAAGGGCAAAGCCGGTCAGAGATCCAGGCCTCTACCGGCCAGATCCTTGGCGTGCATGACTGTTCCCTGACAGTCTCCAAGGGCGAGATTCTGGTGCTGATGGGCCTGTCCGGGTCGGGCAAGTCCACGCTTTTGCGGGCCGTCAACGGCCTGAACCCAGTGGTGCGAGGGTCGGTTACGATCCACGACGGCGACTGGACGTCGAATGTCACGACCTGCAACGCGACCGACCTTTTGAAGGTGCGGCGTGAATGCATCGCCATGGTGTTTCAGCAGTTTGGCCTGCTGCCCTGGCGCACGGTGCGCGAGAACGTGGGGCTGGGGCTGGAACTCGCCGGGCAAACTCCGGATGAGCGCAAAGCCAAGGTTGATGAGCAGCTGGCGCTGGTCAACCTGACGCAATGGGCCGAACGCAAGGTGGGCGATCTGTCCGGCGGCATGCAGCAACGTGTCGGTTTGGCGCGCGCGTTCGTCACCGACGCGCCGATCCTGTTGATGGATGAGCCGTTTTCGGCACTGGACCCGCTGATCCGCGCGAAGCTGCAGGACGAACTGCTGGACCTGCAGAAAAAGCTCAAACGCACGATCATCTTTGTCAGCCACGATCTGGACGAGGCGTTCAAGATCGGCAACCGCATCGCCCTGATGGAGGGCGGGCGCATCGTGCAATGCGGCACCGCGCGCGAGATCATCGCCAACCCGATCAGCGATTATGTCGCCGATTTCGTGGCCCACATGAACCCGTTGTCGGTGCTGACAGCGCGGGATGTGATGGAGGCGGGCAGCAGCGCCGGGGCCCGGGCCATCGACGCGGAAATGCCGGTCAAGGACGTGATGGCGATGATGTCGGGCGGCGTGACCGAAATGGTCGTGCAGGAGAACGGCCGCAACCTCGGGCTGATCCGCACCGCCGGGCTGATGGCAAAGCTGCTGAATCCTCGCGGCGGCTGATCCAAGGATCCTCGCAAATCTTGGCAAATTTCTTCGAAGAAATTTGCCTTCGGTTAGGCCTTTGCGACTTTCTTAGCTACCGGCTTTTTTGCCGCAACCTTCTTCGCTGCCGGTTTCTTTGCCGCCGCAGGTTTCGCCGCTGCCTTGCGCGCGGGGGCCTTTTTGCCGCCTTTGCCCGCCTTTTCGGCGATCAGCGCCAAGGCCTGATCCAGCGTCACGTCTTCGGGCGTCATATCTTTGGGTAGGGTCGCATTGACCTTGGCCCATTTGATATAAGGCCCGTATTTGCCCGGCATGACCTGAACTTCGCCGCCAGACGGATGCTCGCCCAGACTGCGCAGCGGACCCGCCGCAGCGCCCCGTCCGCCCGGACCACGGGCCGCCTTTTGCGCCAGAACCTCAACCGCGCGGTTCATGCCGATGGTAAAGACCTCTTCGACATCGGTGATGTTGGCATAGACAGGCCCGTGCTTGATGTAGGGGCCGAACCGCCCGATCGCGGCCTCGATGGGTTGCCCGTCATCAGGATGGGGACCGACAAGGCGCGGCAGGTTCAGCAAATCCATCGCGCGGATCAGGGTCAGCTCCTCAGGGGACCAGCCCTTTGGCAGGCTGGCGCGGTCGGGCTTTGGATTGGCCTCCGTCGCCTCGCCACGCTGGACATAGGGGCCAAACCGCCCGGTGCGCATCGAAATGGGCTGGCCGGTCTCATCCTCGCCCAGCACACGATCACCGCCCGCGCCGCCCTCATCACCTGACAGGGGCCGCGTATAGCGGCATTCGGGATAGTTGCCGCAGCCGATGAACGCCCCGCCAGAGCGTGCAGTTTTCAGGTGCAGCCGCCCCGTCCCGCAGGTCTGGCAGATGCGGGGGTCGGACCCATCGGCGCGCGCCGGATAAAGGTGTGGTGCGAGGAATTCGTCAATCCGGGTCAGCACTTCGCCGATGCGCAGTTCGGCCGTCTCGGCCACGGCGGCTGAAAAATCCTTCCAGAATCGCGCCAGCACGTCGCGATATTCGCGGTCGCCCGCGGATACGTCATCCAGTTCGTTTTCCAGATCGGCGGTGAAATCGTATTCCACATAGCGCGGGAAATAGTTCGACAGGAACGCCGTCACCAGCCGCCCCTTGTCCTCGGGGATCAGGCGGTTCTTGTCCTTGCGGACATATTCACGGTCCTGAATCGTGGTGACGATGGAGGTGTAGGTGGACGGGCGACCGATCCCGAGTTCCTCCATCCGCTTGATCAGGGTCGCCTCGGTGTAGCGCGGCGGGGGCTGGGTGAAGTGCTGCTCAGGGGTGACGCTGCGCTTTTCAGCGGGTTCACCTTGCATGATCTGCGGCAGGCGGCCTTCGTCCTCGCCCTCTTCGTCGCGGCCTTCGTCATAGATTTTGAGGAACCCGTCGAACATCACGACCTGACCTGTTGCGCGCAGGACAACCTGTCCGTCGGCGCTGCCCACATCGACCGTGGTGCGTTCCATGCGGGCGGCTGCCATCTGGCTGGCGAGGGTGCGTTTCCAGATCAACTCATAGACATGGCGCTGATCGGTTTCGGTCAGGCGCAGTGTGTCGGGGCTGGCGGACATGTCCGTCGGGCGGATGCATTCATGCGCCTCTTGCGCGTTCTTGGCCTTGTTCTTGTACATCCGGGGGCTGTCGGGAACATAAGACGCGCCGAACCGGCGTTTGATTTCGTCGCGCGCGGCCATCACCGCCTCGGGCGCCATGTCGATGCCGTCGGTGCGCATATAGGTGATGTGCCCCGCCTCATAGAGCCGCTGCGCCGCCGACATCGTGGCCTTGGAGCCGAGGCCGAACTTGCGCGATGCCTCTTGCTGCAGGGTCGATGTCATGAAGGGTGGATAGGGGTTGCGTGTCGCAGGCTTGGATTCCACCGCCTGGACGGCCAAGGTTCGAGATGTGACAGCCTGGGCTGCCATTTCCGCCGTGGTTGCAGTCGCAATGTCGAACTTGTCCAGTTTCTTGCCGCCAAGGACGGTGAGGCGCGCCTCGTATTCCTGCCCTCTGGGTGTTACGAGGACCGCTTTGACGGTCCAAAATTCGCGGGCGTTGAACGCCTCGATTTCCATCTCGCGCTCAACCACCAGACGCAGGACGACCGATTGCACGCGACCCGCGGATTTGGCACCCGGCAGCTTGCGCCACAGGACCGGCGACAGGGTGAAGCCCACCAGATAGTCGAGCGCGCGGCGGGCGAGATAGGCCTCCACCAGCGGCACATCGACCTGGCGCGGTTTCTTCATCGCCGCAGTCACGGCATCCTTGGTGATGGCGTTGAAGGTGACGCGGCTGACGGTCTTGCCCTTTTTGAGCGTGCTTGCCAGCGTCTCTTGCAGGTGCCAGCTGATCGCCTCGCCCTCGCGATCAGGGTCGGTCGCAAGGATCAGTTCGTCATCGGTTTTCAGGGCCTCGGTGATCGCCTTGATGTGTTTTTTGCTTTCGGGTGCGACCTCCCAAAGCATGCCGAATCCATGCTCGGGGTCGACCGAACCATCCTTGGCGGGCAGGTCGCGGACATGGCCGTAGGATGCCAGAACCGTGTAGCCCGGCCCCAGATATTTGTTGATTGTCTTGGCCTTGGCAGGAGATTCGACGACGACGACTGGCATATATTCCCCGGCAAATGGCAGGTGCGGAATGGCGCGGCACCATGTGGGGAGCGGCCTTGGATTGTCAATCGCCCTGCGGTGAAGGTCTTTCCGGGATCAGCCGATCCGGGACAAAAGGCCGCCATGCTGGCGTTCGATCCGCCCCTCCAGCTCCAGCGTCAGCAGAGCCGGGGTGATGTGGCCCGAGGGCATGGCGAGGTCGCGGATAAGCTGATCTTCGGCCAAGGGGCTGGGGCCAAGACGCGCAAGGATCTGGTCGTGCAGAACACTGGCAGTGGCAAGCGGCATTGACACTGGTGGGGGTCCCGGCAAGGGCGGATGCATGGGCAGTTTTTCCGGCCCGGGCTGCGCGACAGGGGCGTCGGCAGGCGCGCCGATCGCTTCCAGCACATCGCTGGTGCCGCGCACCAAGATCGCGCCATCGCGGATCAGCATGTTGCAACCCGACGCGCGGGCATCGAAGGGATGGCCCGGCACCGCCAGCACCTCACGCCCGAGATCAAGTGCTGCGCGGGCGGTCAGCAGGCTGCCGGAGCGGGCAGCGGCCTCGACCACCACGACCGCGCGTGACAGACCGGCGATGATGTTGTTGCGCAAGGGAAAATGGCGTGCCTGCGGTTCCGCGCCCATCGGCTGTTCGGAAATGCGGCAGCCTTTGGCGGCAATCTCGGCGGCGAGACCGGCATTTTCAAGCGGGTAGATCACGTCGACGCCACCCGCCTGCACTGCGATCGTGCCGGTTGTCAGCGCTGCGCGATGCGCCTCGGCATCGATGCCGCGGGCAAGGCCCGAGACCACGACCTGCCCTGCCGCCCCCAGCCCTTCGGCAAGGCGTTTGGCCATCCGCAGGCCAAGCGACGAGGCATTGCGCGATCCGACAACGGCGATCATCGGACGTGCCAGCAAACCAATGTCGCCCTGGCACCACAGGACCGGAGGCGCATCGGGCAGGTGCGCCAGCAGTTCGGGATAACGCGCATCACCATGCACGATCAACGTGGCCCCGGCCGTGCGGCCTTTGGCCAGTTCTGCCATCACCACACCGATGGGGCAGATCTCATAGCAGTCGATCCCGGCAGCGCTGGCGATCCCTGGCAGTGCATCAAGTGCCGCTTCGGCGGACCCGTGTTCGGCGATCAGGCGATGATAGGTCACCGCCCCCACCCGACGCGAGCGGATCAGCCGGAGGCGCGCGATGATATCTTCATCCAGCCGCGAAGGGATTGCTGTCGCCTGTGCCATGCCGTCCGTATCACCCCGAAACCCTGACCCACAAAATGGCGCGGCGATGGTTAACGAAAGGTGAATTTTTGCCGCCGGCGCGCCCAAAGATCGCGGATTGATCCTCCGGGGGAAATTTGATCAAATAGGGCTAGGAAGTCCGCCAATATCTCGCCAAGGAATCGTCCCATGCTGAATGCCGAAGTTGCCAAACGCCGCGATGCCGCCATTTCGCGCGGGGTCGGCATGATGACGCAGATTTATGCGGATCGGGCGCTGAATTCCGAGGTCTGGGATATCGAGGGCAACCGCTATATCGACTTTGCCGCCGGGATTGCGGTGGTCAATACCGGACACTGCCACCCCAAGGTGATGGCAGCTGTGACCGAACAGATGTCGCGCTTTACCCACACCTGCCATCAGGTGCTGCCTTACGAATCCTATATCCGCCTTGCCGAACGGCTGAATGCCGCCGTGCCGGGGGATTTCGACAAGAAGACGATCTTTGTCACCACCGGGGCCGAGGCCTGCGAAAACGCGGTGAAAATTGCCCGTATCGCCACCGGCCGGAACGGCGTGATCGCCTTTGGCGGGGCGTTCCATGGGCGCACATTCATGGGGATGAGCCTGACCGGCAAGGTGGAGCCCTACAAGAAGGGCTTTGGCGCGATGATGCCCGATGTCTGGCATGTGCCGTTCCCGCAGGAAGTCCACGACATCTCGACCGCCGATGCGATGGCGGGGATCACCAAGCTCTTCAAGGCCGATCTTGACCCCGCCCGTGTGGCTGCGATCATCTTTGAACCGGTTCAGGGCGAAGGTGGATTTTACCCCGCCCCCAAGGAATTGGTGCGCGCCATCCGAAAACTGTGTGACGAGCATGGGATCGTCATGATCGCCGATGAGGTCCAGACGGGTTTTGCGCGCACCGGTCATCTGTTCGCCATGCATGGCTATGACGTGGCCGCCGATCTGACCACCATGGCCAAGGGGCTGGCCGGTGGTCTGCCGCTGGCTGCCGTCACGGGGCGCGCTGATCTGATGGACGCCGCCCACCCCGGCGGGCTTGGCGGCACCTATGGCGGCAACCCTTTGGGCATCGCTGCGGCCAATGCGGTGCTGGACGTGATCGAGGAAGAAGACCTTTGCGCGCGGGCCAATGAACTTGGCGGGCGGCTGAAACAGCGGCTGGAGGCGATCCGGTCAGTCACGCCGGAGATTGTCGACATCCGGGGGCCGGGTTTCATGGTGGCGGTGGAATTTGCCAATCCCAAGAACAATGAACCCGATGCCGGATTCACCGGTCGGGTGCGGCTTGAGGCGTTAAAGCGCGGGTTGATCCTTTTGACGTGCGGCGTCTATGGCAATGTGATCCGCTTTCTGGCCCCGATCACCATTCCGGATGCACATTTTGCCGAAGCCATGGATATACTTGAGGAATCGGTGGCAGCGGCCCGCGTCGCCTGAAGGTATAACGTCTCCCCGTCGCCAGAAACGGCGCGGGCGGTCGCTTTGTGTGGGCGGAAAACCCCGCCCATAAAGGCGGGATTTTGCCAAATGGCGCCCCGGGGGGAACCCATTTCGCACTTTGGCGTTATTATGGGCATCCAACTTTTCCTAATGAGGTCACCCATGAAATCCACCCTTCTTATCCTGCCGGTGCTGGCATTGTCGTTGTCAGCCTGCCAGACCGCCGAACAAAACGCGGCAGCTGGTGCGCTTGGTGGCGCGGCACTTGGCGCTGCTGTGTCAGGTGGCGATGACAAGCTGACGGGTGCCCTTGTGGGCGCAGCGGTCGGGGTCGCAGGCTCCACCCTGATCCGGCCGACCGCGACCAGCGGTCAGTGCCTTTACCGCGATCAGTATGGCCGCCAGTTCACGGCTGCCTGCCGCTAAAGTCGTTCCGGCACCCGAAACGGGTGTAGGTAATTCAGACGACCCGGACAGGCATGCCCTGTCCGGGTTTTTAGTACTGGTCGCTGCCGACATTGCCGCTGCCTGCCCCTTTCCTCGGGGCGCATCCCCCGCTAAACCCGCCCGGACGCCGCTTTTGCAAAGGCTCCGATGGCCCACCCTCCTGCCCCTTTCGGGATCGTCCTTCGCGACGCCAGCGTGACGCTGGCGGGCAAGGCCGTGCTGTCCGAGCTTTCGCTGACCCTGTCCGAAGCGCGGATCGGCATTGTCGGGCGGAACGGGTCGGGCAAGACCACGCTGATGCGGCTGATCGCGGGGCTGGTGGCGCCCGATGGCGGTGAGGTGTCGGTGCATGGCGTCGACCCCATGGGCGACCGGGGCAGGATGCTGGGTCAGATCGGCATCCTGTTTCAGAACCCAGACCGGATGATCCTGTTCCCGACCGTGATCGAAGAGCTGGCCTTTGGGTTGCGCCAGATGGGTCGCACCAAGGACGAGGCAGAGCGCGAGGCGCTGGCGGAGCTGTCGGCAGATGGCCGCGCACATTGGGCCAACGCCGCGACCCACACCCTTAGCCACGGCCAGCGGCATTATCTTTGTCTGATGGCGGTGCTGTTGATGAAACCCCGCACTCTTTTGCTGGACGAACCGTTTGCGGGCATGGACCTGCCGACCATCCAACGGATTCAGCGCAAATTGGCCGGAGCGGCGCAGCAGGTGATCACCATCAGCCATGATCCGGACGCTGTCGCGGAAGCCAATCGTGTCATCTGGATCGAGGCGGGTCGTGTCGTGGCAGACGGTCCAGCCACCCCGACTCTCGCCGCGTTTCGGGCAGAGATGGCGCGGATCGGGGGGATGGATGCTGACACTGACCTCGCCCGTTGAGACCTGGGCCCACCGCGTCCGCCCGGGTGTGAAGCTGGCGCTGCTGGCGGTCTGGACCTTGGGGATTTTCTGGCTGCAGACACCGCTGACCATGGCGCTGGCCTTTGCCGCGATGCTGGGGCTGGTGGCCAGCGGGGGCAGCGTGTTCCTTGCACGGTCGATCACCATTCTGCGCCCTCTTTGGCCGTTTGTGGTGCTGGTCGGGCTGTGGCATCTCTGGACCGAGGATGCGCCCCGGGGGGTGGTGATCGTCTTGCGTCTGGTTGCCGCCGTGATGGCCGCCAACTTTGTCACCATGACCACGCGCCTGTCCGACATGATCGCGGTGATCGAACGGCTGGCGCGGCCTTTGGCGCGGTTGGGTCTGTCGCCAAAGGTTCTGGCCCTGTCGATGGCGCTGGTAATCAGGTTTGTACCGGTGATGGGTGAACGGCTGGACCAGATCACCGAGGCCTGGACCGCGCGGGCGCGCCGCAAGCCGCGCTGGCGGGTGCTGGTGCCAACGACTTTGGCGGCCCTTGACGATGCCGACCATGTCGCCGAGGCCTTGCGCGCGCGGGGTGGAGTGCGCTAGGCCAGCGCGTCACACGCTACGGAGACGCCGGTTGGAACGCAGCATCACGCATATCGCCCTTTTCGCCGCCCTGATCGCGGTGCTGGGGCTTGTCCCGCGCATCGACCTCGCGGCAGGCGTGCCGATCACGGCGCAGTCCTTGGGCATTATGCTGTGCGGGACAGTGCTTGGAGCCAAAAGGGGCGCGCTGGCGGTGTTGCTGTTTCTGGCCCTGGTGGCGGCGGGACTGCCGCTGCTGTCGGGCGGGCGCGGGGGCCTTGGTGTCTTTGCCTCGCCGTCGGTCGGGTTCATCGTCGGCTTTCCCATTGCCGCCTTTGTCGCGGGCTGGATCATGGAGCGGACATCGCTTGCACCCGGGTTTGCCGCCACTGCCGGTGCCGTGATCGGCGGGATCGGGGTGCTTTATCTGTTTGGCATTCCGGGTATGTCGGTGACGCTTGACAAGTCCTTGTCCGAGGCCGCGCAGATCGCGATTGCCTTTCTGCCTGGTGATGTCGTCAAAGCGGTCATTGCGGGTCTGGTGACGGCCGCACTGGCGCGGATGCGCCCCGGCGCCCTTCTGTCACGGGCCTGACCCTTCCATCAACAGCGCCGTGCCCAAGCCCCCCGCCGCCGCAATGGCGGCAAGCCCGGTGCCCGCCTTCAGCGCATGAAACAGCCTGACCGCCAGAATTGCGCCTGACGCGCCGATCGGGTGGCCGCGCGCAAGTGCACCGCCCTGCATGTTGACGCGGGCCGGATCAAGGCCTGCCCCGTCGACGCAGGCAATCGCCTGCACGGCATAGGCCTCCATGATCTCAGCCTGCGCCAGGTCACCGGGTTTCAGGCCTGCGCGCGCCAGCACCTCGACGATGGCCGGAACCGGGGCGAGGCCCGGCTCCACCGGATTGCCGCCAAGGGTGACCGCAGGACCAAGCCGCACGGCGCGTCGGGCGCCTTGCGCAACCCGGTCCGACACGACAAGGACAAAGGCCGCCGCATCCGCCGCTACAGCTGCATTGGCCGAGGTGATGGTGCCGGTGATGAGGGGCGTGCGTGCGGCAAGCGCATGGGTCAGGGGGTGGGTGAAGGCATCGCGGGTCTGGCCTGCAAGGGGGACGATCTCGGGCAAGCTGCCTGCGCGCAAGGCCTTGGCGTGGCTTGCAACGGCCCAGTCATCCTGTTCGGCGCGCCGAATGCCCAGCCGGGTGGCCAGCGCCGCTGCCGCATCGGCCATAAGGGGATTGCGGTCGGGCCAGGGGGTAAAAGGTGCCTCGTCATAGGCCTTGGCGGGGCCGCCATGTGGGCTGGTCGCCAGCCGGATCGGGCGACGTGAATAGCTTTCAATGCCGCCCGCCACGACGATTTCGGCCATCCCGCTTTCCACCATCGCCCCGGCCAACAGGATCGCGTCCAGACCGCCAACACACTGGCGGTCGGTTGTCAGGCCCGCGACGCGTTCGGGCAAGCCTGCGGCCAGCGCCACCCGCCGGGCCGGGTTGCCGCCGGTGCCGAGCGCGTTCGACACGATCACTTCGTCCACCTGTGCGGCGTTGATGCCAGCGTCGGCAAGGCAGGCCAGCAATACCGGCGCACCAAGGTCCTCGATCGACAGGCGCTGGAATGCCCCGCCGCGCGGGATCACCGCAGTGCGGCGTGCGGCGATGACATAGACCGTCATGCCAAACCCCGTTCGATTGCGGCAAGGTCAGTCTTTCCTGACGCCGTCACCGGCCAATCTTCTCGCCACACCAACACCTTGGGCGACTTCAACGGTACAAGGGCGACCCGGCAGGCGGCCAGGATCGCGGGCTCCAAAGCGCGGTCGC
>JBKJVF010000222.1:0-1575 GCA_046589965.1 Paracoccaceae bacterium | reverse complement strand
AGAACGGCCCCTTTGGGCGGTTTGGCATCGATCAGGATCTGATCTGCGGCGAGGCTCATCTCCATCAAGTTGGCCAGATCGCCTTCATCCGCCACGCCCACCGCCTTCATCACCGGCAATCCGTAGCGCGCCCGCACGGTTGCCACACGCGCCGGCGTCTCGTGGCCATGCAACTGCAACATATCCAACGGCATCGCACCCACCAGCGCGTCCAAAAGGGCGTCATCGGCGTCGACCGTCAACGCAACCTTGGCAAGACCCGGAGGGGCCGCGACCGCAAGGTCATGTGCCACGTCCGGCGTCACATAGCGGGGGGACTTGGGAAAGAAGTTCAGTCCGATATAGGCGGCACGCGCATTTGCACAGGCCTGCACGTCGCCCAGCGTCCTGACACCGCAGATTTTGACGCGAATCTGTCCCATCAGCGACCCTTGGGGCGTTCCAAAAGGGCCAGCACCTCATCCTGGGGACCGTGCTTTTCTTCGCGCAGTTGCGCCAGTTCGCGTTCCAGCCGCGACACTTCACGGGTTTTGGTGGTCGCGGTGCTGCGGTGCTTCATCTCGCGCAGCCACTCCCAGACAAACCCGATCAAAAGGCCGCCGACTATGCCGCCAAAGATCACGATAAACAGGGGCACCTGAGCCCCCAGCGACAGGCCAAGGAACGTCGCCATGTCTGCGGGCAACAGTTGCACCGGCACGGATGTGCGATTGGCGAGCGCGATCGTCAGCAAGACGATGCCCAAGGCCACAAGCAAGACATAGCGCAACCACCGGATCATCCGAACACCACCCGCAAACTGTCGATAGACCGACTATTGCGGCAACAGGCGACCGGGTGCAACCGGCGTCTTCAGTGACCGTTCAGGCGGTCGCGCAGCAGTTTGCCGGTCTTGAAAAAGGGCACTTTCTTGTCTTCGACCTGAACGGCCTCGCCAGTGCGCGGATTGCGGCCCAGGCGGGCATCGCGCGCCTTGACCGAAAACGCGCCAAAGCCGCGCAGTTCCACGCGGTCACCTTTGGCCAATGCGTCAATGATCTCTTCGAAGACCGTGTTGACGATGCGCTCGACGTGGCGCTGCGTCAGATGTGGATTATCGTCCGTGATCTTCTGGATCAGTTCGGATCGGATCATGTATCGTCCCCCCCAGGTGGTTCGGCCCTACTGGGCAGCGGCCGCCAACCATGTTTTGTGCGTAGGACTATAGACAAGAAATAGCGTCGTACAAATGAAAACAAAGGAAAATCGCGCCAAAGCAAGGGGCCCCGTCCTGCAACGGGGCCCCTTTTTTCAGTTGGTCTGATTTAATGCGTACCGATCAGCTGCGGTCAGCCTTGAGCGCTGCACCCAGGATATCGCCCAGTGATGCACCCGAATCAGACGAGCCATACTGCTCCACTGCCTCTTTCTCTTCGGCAATCTCGCGCGCCTTGATCGACAGACCCAGCTTGCGGGTCTTGGGGTCGATGTTGGTCACGCGCACATCGATGTGGTCGCCAACCTGGAACCGCTCGGGACGCTGGTCTGCCCGGTCGCGGCTTAGGTCGCTGCGGCGGATAAAGGACTTGGCCGCAT
>JBKJVF010000149.1:0-3765 GCA_046589965.1 Paracoccaceae bacterium | reverse complement strand
ATGCGGCGGAACTGCTGCGGGCGAAACTCGGGCGGATTCTGGGGGCGACGGTGGCACTGTTCACCGTGATGAAGGGCCTGCCGCTGACCTATTCCAAGGACATGCAGGAGGACAAGGAACAGGTCTTTGACGCCGCCGAACTGCTGCGTCGGGGTTTTTCTTTTGCGGCATGATGGACGACCCTGTCGTCCACTTGTCCGAAAGTTTCACGAACCGGAACTGGGCCGAGGACCAGATCACCAGTTCCTCCGCAAAGCGCGACAGATGCATCGCGCAGATTGACGAGGCGGAAAGAAACTCCAGCGCAAAGTCGCGATCCGACACGGAATCAAGGCTGTTTGCGGTGGGCCGGTCGAAGCCCAATGCATTGGCTGTCATCTCGCGATCAATCGGGAAGGACGTTCCCGCCAGTGCGGCCGCGCCAAGGGGGCATTCGTTCAGCCGCGCCCGCGCATCCGCAAACCGCGACCGGTCTCGGGCGAACATCTCGACATAGGCCATCATGTGATGGCCCCATGTCACTGGTTGTGCGGTCTGCAAGTGGGTAAAGCCCGGCATGATCCATTCTGCACCAGCATCGGCCTGCGCGACAAAGGCCCGCATCAGCGCGGTCAGGCTGGTGATGGCAGCATCGCACTGGTCCCGAACCCACAGCCGGAAATCGACCGCCACCTGATCATTGCGGCTGCGCGCCGTATGCAGCCGCTTTCCCGCATCACCGATCAGATCGGTCAGACGCTGTTCGACGTTCAGGTGGATATCCTCCAGATCGACCCGAAACCGAAACTGGCCTGTTTCAATCTCTGACAACACCGTGAGAAGGCCTTTCCCGATCGCCTCGGCGTCCTTATTGGTCAGGATGCCTGTGGCAGCCAGCATGGCGGCATGGGCGCGTGACCCTGCGATGTCTTGCGCATAAAGCCGCTGGTCGAACCCGATAGAGGCATTGATTGCCTGCATGATCGCGTCCGGCCCTTCGGCAAAGCGCCCGCCCCACATCTGGTTGGCGGTGGCGGTAGGCGGAGTGACGGTCATGGCCGGTGCCTTTGGAGGGAAGAGTTTGAGGAAATATCTGGGGATCGTCTACACGGCCTTGATGATCGGTGCAAACCTGTGGTCGGGCGCCGCCATGGCGGATGTGGCCGCCCTTCGCGAAGGCGACATGAAAAAGCTGGCGATCCATGCGCAAGCGGTCGAGTTGCCCGAGGTCGGCCTTGTGACTGCAGATGATGCCCCTGCGTCGCTGGCCGACTATCACGGGCGCTGGGTCGTCCTGAACTTTTGGGCGACATGGTGTGCACCTTGTCGGCACGAGATGCCGGCACTTGACCGTCTGCAAGCGGCTATGCCCGACCTTGCCGTCGTGCCCGTCGCAACCGGGCGCAACGCCGTCGAAGGCATCCAGCGTTTCTACGCCGAGGCCGGCATCAAGCATTTGCCGATCCTGCGCGATCCCAAATCCGATCTGGCCCGACAGATGGGCGTGATGGGACTGCCGATCACGGTAATCCTGAACCCCGAAGGCCAAGAAGTGGCACGCCTGATCGGCGACGCCGAATGGGACTCGGCCCATGCGATAACGATCCTGAAGGCGCTCATGGTCGGGCAGTAGCACCCAAGATTTCCGTATGCCGGTGACAGCCCGTCAGATGATCGTTGACCAGCCCCGCCGCCTGCATGAACGCGTAGGTCGTCGTGGGTCCGCAAAAGGCGAAACCGGCCTTCTTCAACGCCTTGGACAAGGCCTGCGACTCAGCTGATTGCGCCACTGCCTGCGCCATGGATTGCAACCCGTTCTGGACCGGTACGCCCGCAACGAATTGCCAGACAAAGGTTGAAAACCCCAGTCCCGCCTCAATGTCCAGATAGGCACGGGCCGAGGCGATGGCCCCTTCGATCTTGCCCCGGTGCCGCACGATTCCGGCATCCGACAGCAGCCGGTCAACGTCGGTCGCCCCATAGTGCGCGACGATTTCGGGCTGGAATCCATCAAAGGCACGCCGGAAATTGTCGCGTTTGCGCAGGATGGTGATCCAGGATAGCCCGCTCTGAAAGCCTTCGAGCATCAGCAATTCCCACAAGGCGCGGGGATCGCGTTCTGGCACGCCCCACTCATCGTCGTGATATGCGACATATAACGGATCAGTGCCGCACCAGGGACAACGGTCAGGGTCCTCTTTGCGCATCAGGTCCATCCTTTTATGCAAGTTTCGTTCAAATGCAGCGCTTTACGGGCGGTTTACCGATTTCATCGCAGGTTCATCGCCAACACGTCATTCCAGAAGCGCGGTCACCCTATGACATTTCAGATGCCGGGAAAAAACAAGCCCAAGGCCGACTATGTGGCGGCAGAGGCAAGCCCGCTGGGTTTTGCCATCTCGCAGGTCGACAGCCAGACGCTTGCCATGGTCAGCGCGGCCCTCGACACGCGGCGCTTGCGGCTGGCGTTCCAGCCCGTGGTGATGTCCAGTGACACCCAGCGCATCGGGTTCTACGAAGGCTTCATCCGCGTGCTGGATCCGACCGGGCGCGCCATTCCGGCGCGGGACTTCATGCCGGTGGTCGAAACCCAGGAACTTGGCCGCCGAATCGATTGCGCAGTTCTGCAGATGGGGTTGAACACTCTGGCCCGGCATCCGTCCTTGCGCCTGTCCATCAACATGTCCGCACGGTCGATCGGCTATCCAGGCTGGACGCGCGTCCTGCGTCAGACGCTCAAGGCGCATGCGGGCGTCGGGCAGCGGCTCATTCTGGAAATCAGCGAAAGTTCGGCCATGACGGTGCCGGAAATCGTCATCGCCTTCATGCACGACATGCAAAAGGAAGGCATCTGCTTTGCGCTCGATGATTTTGGTGCAGGGTTCATGGCCCCACGCTATTTCCGCAATTTCCTTTTCGACATGGTGAAGATCGACGGCCAATTTATTCGCGGTGCCGAGGCAAACCCCGACAATCAGGTGATGATCGAGGCGCTGGTATCGCTGGCACGCCATTTCGACATGTTCACGGTTGCCGAAGGGGTCGAAACCGTGCCCGAGGCTGAATATTTGCGGACGGCAGGGCTTGATTGCCTGCAGGGCTATCTTTTCGGAAGCCCGACCGTAAGGCCGGACTTTCTGGACATCGCGACCGCAAAACGCGCCTAGGCGCGTCCTCGAACAGCCATCGGCACACCATTTGCGAATCGCGCCCATGCCGATAGGTTTCCGACGTCACAGGCCATTCCGGCCCCGCCATTGTTGCGCTTTTCTGCGACAGAGGTTAGGGCAGGCCAAGCGGTGATCCGCCCCGTCGTGCAAATGCGAATTCGAAAAAAGGATGTCCTGCCCATGACCAATGTCGTCATCGTCTCAGCCGGGCGCACCGCCGTCGGCAGCTTTAACGGGGCCTTTGTTGGCACCCCCGCCCATGACCTCGGTGCTGCGGTGATCGAGGCTGTCGTCGCCCGTGCCGGGATCGACAAGTCTGAGGTCGAGGAAACCATTCTGGGTCAGGTCCTGACGGCGGGTCAAGGTCAGAACCCGGCGCGGCAAGCCCATATCAAGGCCGGACTTCCGATGGAATCCAGTGCCTGGAGCCTGAACCAGGTATGCGGGTCGGGCCTGCGGGCTGTGGCACTGGGTGCCCAGCATGTGCAACTGGGTGATGCGCGTATCGTCGTCGCCGGGGGCCAGGAATCTATGAGCCTGTCGCCTCATGTGGCGCATCTGCGTGCCGGGCAAAAGATGGGCGATCTGAATTTCGTTGACAGCATGATCAAGGACG
>JBKJVF010000270.1:0-10483 GCA_046589965.1 Paracoccaceae bacterium | reverse complement strand
GCCGATGCGCTGATCCGCGACAACAAATGGTCCGAGGCCGAGGTGGAACTGAACAAGGTGCCGCCAACGCACGAAACCTTTGACCGCTATCGGCTTGAGGCGATGGTCGCCGACAGCAAGAAGAACTGGACCAAGGCTGACAGCTTTTACGAAATCGCCGTCGGCTTGACGACGCGGCCCGCTGGCGTGTTGAACAACTGGGGCTATTCGAAACTGTCGCGCGAGGACTATTCCGGCGCCGAAAAGAAATTCACCGAAGCCCTGACTTACGATCCGGGCATGTTCACCGCGAAGAACAACCTGGTTCTGTCGCGGGCAGCGCAACGCAAATACGATTTGCCGGTGGTGGAAATGACGCAAATCGAACGGGCCGAACTGTTGTACACTGCTGGTCTTGCGGCGATCAAGCAAGGCGACAGCAATGTCGGCAAAGGCCTTTTGGAACAAGCGGTTGAAACCCATCCGCAGTATTTCGAAGCCGCCGCCCGCAGCCTTGCGGCGATGGATGCGAATGTGACGCGCTGATGGATTTGCTGTCTCCTCTGTGGTTGCTGATCCCGATTCTGCCAATTGCGATCTGGGTCGGCTGGTCCGACATGAAATCCATGAAAATCCCCAACAAGGCCGTCATGGCGATGGCGGGGGTCTGGGTGGCGTTTGGCTGGTTGTGCCACGACTGGCGCGCCTGGGCTTGGGGCTTTGCGCTTTTGGCCATCGTGCTGGTCATCGGGTTCCTGATGAGCAACTTCCGCATGCTTGGGGCGGGGGATGCCAAGTTCGCCGCAGCAATGGCCCCGTTCTTCACAGGCGGCGACACGGTCCTGGTGCTGATCATCGTGACGACGTGCCTTATTGGCGCGGTGGTGGTGCATCGCATCCTGCGCAGCATTCCCGCGATCAGATCCGCGACACCGGACTGGGTCAGCTGGACGCATCACAAGTTTCCCGCAGGCCTCGCGCTGGCGGGAATGGTGGTCATCTATCATCTTGCCGCGTTCTGGCCCCAAGTCTGACAAGGTTTGCCACTAAGGGTCGGGCAAGGGGCTTTGCCCTGCCCGATCGTTTCATAGGTGGCAACAATGAACATCCAGGCATCGCCAAACGCCGGCACCTCCGTCACGGCTCCTCCGGCGCCGCGTATCCTGGCAGATACCGGGCTGTCTGCCGTGATGATGCGCGACATCCTCTTGAAGACGATGTTCCGCACCAACCTTGATCAGGTGTCGGCATTGGCCGTCGCGATCAGCCTGCCGGTTAACCTGACACAAGACCTTGTCGATGCGGCACGCGGCCAGAAACTGCTGGAGGCAACCGGCACGCTGCATGCAACATCCGGCAGCGAAATGGGTTATCAGCTGACCGAAGCGGGCAAGGCGCGCGCGCTCGACGCGCTGAGCCAGTCGGAATATTACGGCGCCATGCCGGTGCCGCTGGCCACCTATGCCGAGCAGGTGAAACGCCAGTCCGTGCGCGACATCAAGCTCAGCCGCCAGCAGTTGATGTCGGGCATGGGCCATCTGATCCTGCCGCCCGACCTGATCGACAACCTTGGTCCTGCGGTCACCTCGGGCCGGTCGATCCTGATGTACGGCCCGCCCGGCAACGGCAAATCCTCGATCAGCCACGGCATCCGCGCCGCCCTTGGCGACAAGGTCTTTGTGCCCCGCGCCATCGAATATTCCGGCCAGATCATTTCGGTCTATGACCCCATCGTACATTCCGCAGCGACCTCGCAGGTCGACGATCCGAACGCCCTGCGACGCAGCGCCAACCGGTTCGACAACCGCTATGTCTATTGCGAACGCCCGTCGGTGATCACCGGGGGTGAATTGTCGCTGGAGATGCTGGACTTGACCTACAACCCGACGGCGCGAACCTATCAGGCACCGCTGCAGCTGAAGGCAACCGGCGGCATCTTCATCATCGACGACTTGGGTCGTCAGGCCGAACCGCCACAAAAGATCGTCAACCGCTGGATCGTGCCGCTGGAAGAAAGCCGGGACATCCTGGCGCTGCAGTCGGGCGAAAAGTTTACCGTGCCCTTCGACACGCTGGTGATCTTTTCCACCAACTTCCACCCCAACGAGATCTTTGACGGCGCGGCTCTGCGTCGTATCTTTTTCAAGATCAAGATCGACGGGCCGAACCAGGAAAACTTCCTCAAGATCTTTGCCATGGTCGCGCGCAAGAAAAAAATGCCGCTGGACGAACGCACCCTGTTGCACCTGATGAAGGTCAAGTTCCCGACGATCGAGAACAACTATGCCAACTATCAGCCGGTCTATCTGATCGATCAGATGATCGCGGTCTGCGAATTCGAAGGCGTGCCCTATCACATGACGCCTGACCTGATCGACCGCGCCTGGGCCAACATGTTCGTGCGCCAAGAGGCGATTGCGCACTAGGGCGCGGTCTCTGGGTCCATCGAGGCCGGATCGGTCAAGGCTGCGTCAGGCAAAGTGCTTGGCGCCGTTTTCTGTCACGATCATGTCAAGCCGCTGATCTGTCGCGTCAATCGGAACCTCGGGCACTTCCTGCGCGGAAAACGCATAGCCGATGGCAATGACAGGCCCGGCCGCGCGCAGTCCCTCCAGCGTTCTGTCATAAAAACCGCCGCCATAGCCCAGCCGGTAACCGCGTGCATCATAGGCCAGCAGCGGCACGATCAACACCTGCGGCGTGATCCAGTCGCCTGCCGCAGGGATCAGCGCCTTGAACTCTCCTTCGATCATCTCGGCAACGGGGGTCCACTCCCGGAACCGCAGCGGCATGGCGCGCCCCATGATCACCGGCACACCGACCCGCCCCTGATGCGTGGTCATCGCGGGCAAGGGGTCAATCTCCGTTCGCATGGGCATGTAGCCTGCCAGAACCTTGCCGTGATGCGGGGCAAGTGCCGCGATCAGGTGGCGCGCGGCGTCCCCCTGCCCTGCCGCAAAGGCGGTCTTGCGGGCGGCAAAGGCTGCCTGACGGGCCAGCGACTTGTCATCTTGCGTCATATGAGCAGCACCGTGGCCAGCCCCAGAAAGGCAAAGAACCCCATCACGTCGGTCAGGGTCGTGACAAATGTGCCTGAGGCAAGTGCCGGGTCCAGTCCCATCCGCTCCAACGTCAACGGGACGAGCACACCACCCAGCGCCGCCACGATCTGGTTCACGATCATCGCAATGCCAAGGACGACACCCAGTTGCGGATTGCCAAAGATCAGCGTTGCCGCCACCCCGAGGATCAGCGCCAGACTGATGCCGTTCAGCACGCCCGCCCCCAGTTCGCGCATCACCACACGCCGCGCATTGGCGCGTGTCAGGTCGCGCGTCGCCAGCGCCCGCACCGCAACGGCCAGCGACTGGGTGCCCGCGATCCCCCCGGTCGAGGCGACTATGGGCATCAAAGCAGCCAAGGCCACCAGGGCCGTGATGGTATGTTCGAACTGGGTGATCACGATGGCCGACAAGGAGGCGGTGAAGAGGTTCACCACCAGCCAGGGCAAGCGTTGCCGCACGGTCTGGAACGCGTTGTCCGACAGGCTGGTCTCGTCGCCCACCCCGGCCAGACGCAGCATGTCTTCGCCATGCTCTTCATCCAGCACGTTCATCGCATCGTCGATGGTAATCACCCCGACCAGCCGACCCGAGGCATCGACGACAGGACAGGAAATCAGGTGGTACTGGTTGAAGACGTAAGCCACGTCGTCTTCGTCCATTTCAGCCTCGATGACGCGAAAGCTTTCTTCCTGAATGTCTTTCAGAGTGGCGGTGCGCTGCGAGGACAGCACCCGGCCCAAGGTGACATAGCCCAGCGGCTTCATCAGGGGATCGACCAGAATGATGTGATAGAACTGGTCGGGCAGGTGTTCGGCCTCTCGCAGGTGGTCGATGGCCTGCCCCACGGTCCAGTGTTCGGGCGCCACGACGACCTCGCGCTGCATCAGGCGACCGGCGCTTTCCTCGGGGTAGGCCATCGCCTGTTCGACGGCGATCCGGTCGACATCCTCCAGCGCGTCCAGGATCATGCCCTGCGCGGGTCCCTCAAGATCCTCAAGAATATCAACGACATCGTCGGTATGCAGATCGCGCACTGCCTCGGCCACGCGTTCAGGTGGCAGGGCGGCGATGACCTCTTCGCGAATGCCCTCGCTGACTTCGGACAGCACGTCGCCGTCCATCATGCCCTCGGCCAGACGCAAGAAGACCGCGCGTTCTGCCGGGGCAATCTGTTCCAGCAAGTCGGCGATGTCGGCGGGGTGAAGGGGGTGCAGCAACGCCAACAGCGCGGGGCCGTCCTCGGCTGCGATGGCGCCAAGAACGGCCTCGACCCGCGCCTCGTCCAGCATCATCTCGCGACCGTCATCGTGCAGATCCGACATCGCCACCCTCCGCAGTTGCCCCGACCGTTGGTAGGCCCCATTCGTCCACAGATTGGCCGAAGATGATTTACCCTTGCCCGGTAACGCATTAGCCTTCGCACATCAAAACGACACTGGAAATGCCATGGCCGATCTTATTCTGGGGCGGGTGCTGTCTTTTGCCGCCGATCCCTTCGTCGCCGGGCCAGATGCCGCCCGGATGTTCGAGGCCGTGCTGGTGGATGCGGGGCGCGTTCAGGCGGTCGGGTCCGCCGGTGCCCTGCGCCGGGCGCATCCCCGCGCGCGGGTCACGGACTATGGGAGCTGCCTGATTTCGGCGGGCTTCATCGATGCCCATGTCCATTATCCCCAGACAGCGATCATCGCCAGCTGGGGCAAACGGCTGATTGACTGGCTGAACACCTACACCTTTCCCGAAGAGATGCGGTTTGCCGACCGCGCCTATGCGGATGATGTGGCCAATCGTTATCTCGATCTGGCACTGGCGCATGGCACGACCTCGATGTGCAGCTATGCGACGATCCATCCCGGCAGTGTCGATGCGTTCTTTGACGCCGCGCGGGCGCGGGGGCTGCGGGCCTGGGCGGGGAAAACCTGCATGGACCGCAACGCGCCCGATGGGCTGCGAGATACCGTGCAGTCGGCATATGACGACAGCAAGGCCCTGCTGAACGCATGGCATGGTGTGGACCGGCTGTCCTATGTGATCACGCCGCGGTTTTCGCCCACATCGACGCCGGAACAACTGGCGGCGCTGGGTGCCCTATGGCGCGAGCATCCCGACTGCCTGATGCAGACGCATCTGTCTGAACAACCAGACGAAATCGCCTGGGTCAAAGAGCTTTTCCCGCAATCGCGTGATTATCTGGACACCTATGAGGCGCAAGGACTGCTGCGCGAAGGCGCGGTCTATGGCCATGCCATTCATCTGACAGAACGCGAAAAGGCGCGGCTGGCCGAGGCGGGGGCGAGCCTGGTGCATTGCCCGACATCCAATACCTTCATCGGGTCGGGGCTGTTCGATATGGGCCTTGCGCGGACCCTGCGCGTGGGGCTGGCGACGGATACCGGCGGCGGGTCCAGCTTTTCGATATTGCGCACGATGGCGGCGGCCTATGAGGTCGCGCAACTGAGGGGGCAGGCCTTGCATCCGTCGCAACTGTGGTGGCTGGCAACAGTGGGGTCGGCCCGTGCGCTTCGGGCGGAGGGAAAGATCGGCAACATCGCGCCGGGGATGGAGGCGGACCTCGTGGTCGTCGACCTGTCCAGCACGCCGGCCATTGCGCAAAGGGCGGCGCGGGCCAATGATGTGTGGGAGGCGGTCTTTCCCACCGTAATGATGGGGGATGACCGGGCGGTACGGGCGGTCTGGGTGGGGGGCGCGTTGCACAGCGCCGCCTGACGGCGCGGTGCCGTGCAGCTGACACTGGGCGGAGGATCTGATGAAACTTTACTATTCCCACAATTCCGGGCCGCGCGTGACGGTCGCCGCCGCCCGCCACATTGGTGCGCCCGTCGAATTCGTCCGCGCCAGTCCGACCGACCCTTCGCAAGCAGCGTTCTGGGGGTCGCTGAACCCCAACCGCCGCGTTCCGATTCTGCAGGAGGCCGACCGCACCCTGTGGGAGGCCGATGCAGTCGTGTGCCGCCTGTGCCAGATCGTCGGCACCGATTTCTGGCCCACGGCGGACCTGCCCGATCTGCTGCGTTGGATCAGTTGGAATGCCTGGCATTTAGGCCCCGCCGCAAGCGGGCTTTACTTTGAGTATGTGGTCAAGCCGACCTTTGACGGCGCCCCTGCCCCGCAAGCGGTTCTAGACGGATTTCTCAAGGATTTCAGACATTACGCAGCCATCTTGAATGCCGAGCTTGTAGGGCGCGAATGGCTGATCCGCGACCGGCTCAGCTATGCCGATTTCCGTGTCGCCTTTGTCTTTCCTTATGCTGATCGTTGCGGGTTGCCGATTGCGGACTATCCCGAACTTGCGCGGCTGAACCGGCAGTTGAATGCCTTGCCCGCATGGCGCGACCCGTTTGCGGGGCTGGAAGACTAGTCCCCCAACTCCCACCCATCGGGATAGAAGTCAAACTTCAGCGCGATGCTTGTCGCGATGCGTTCCTGCACCCAGATCGCCTCAGGTGTGACGGGCATGGGGCCGTAGCTTGCCACCATCGTCTCGCCGTCCTTGTCGCGGCGCGTGCGAAAGCCTTCTTTCTGCAATGCCTTTTCCAGCGCCGCCCAATTGGCATCCAGTTCCTCGATGAAAAACAGGAAATCAATCACCGCCTCTTTCGGCAGTTTCATCCCCTGGATGTTCTGAAAGCTGGCATAGGTGTCGCGCCGCTGGGATTCGTAGTTGTGGGACATCAGGACCTCCGCGTCTGGTCGCCCGGTATCACTGCATGAGCCGCCGCGCCAGACGGTTCTGGTGCTCCACGATGCGCGGCAGATCAACCGTCAGCATCTGCCCATCGCGCACCACCTGACGCCCTTCGACGAACAGGTCCCGCACATGGGAAGGTCCCGCCAGCAACAGCGCGCCAGGGTCCCATGATCCCGCCGCGTCGACCCCCGACACATCCCAGATGGCGATATCGGCGCGTTTGCCAGCGGCCAGTATGCCGCAGTCCGGACGCCCCAGAACCTCGGCCCCTCCCCGCGTCGCGATCCACAGCGCCTCGCGGGGCGACATCGCGTCGGCCCCCCGAGCGACGCGTTGCAGCAGCATTGCCATCCGGGCCTCTGACACCAGATTGCCCCTGTCATTGCTGGCCGATCCGTCGACGCCCAGTCCCACCCGCACCCCGGCGTCCCGCATCGCACGGACCGGGGCGATCCCCGAGCCAAGGCGACAATTCGAACATGGGCAATGCGCAATACCGGTTCGCGACCGGGCAAATAAATCAATTTCCGAACCATCCAGCTTGACGCAATGGGCGTGCCAGACATCCGCGCCGGTCCAGCCCAGATCTTCGGCATATTGCCCCGGGCGACACCCGAACTCGGCCAGCGAATAGGCGATGTCTTCGTCGTTTTCAGCCAGATGGGTATGCAGCATCACGCCCTTGTCGCGCGCCAGAAGGGCTGTGTTGCGCATCAGGTCCCGGCTGACGGAAAAGGGTGAACAGGGCGCCAGACCCACGCGGACCATCGCGCCTTCACGCGGGTCATGGAACTCGTCGACCACCCGGATCATGTCATTAAGGATGGCGGCCTCATCCTCCACCAGACTGTCGGGCGGCAGGCCGCCGGCGGCCTCGCCGATGCTCATCGCGCCGCGCGTGGGGTGAAACCGCAGCCCGACCTCTCGCGCCGCTGCGATGGTGTCGTCCAGTCGCGCGCCATTGGGATAAAGATAGAGGTGATCCGACGTCATCGTGCAGCCTGACAGTGCCAGTTCCGCAAGACCTGTCTGGGCGCTGACGAACACCTCTTCGGGGCCGAACCGCGACCAGATCGGATACAGCCGCTTTAGCCAGCCAAAGAGCAGCGCATCCTGCGCGCCGGGCACGGCACGGGTTAGGGTCTGGAACAGGTGGTGGTGCGTGTTGACAAGGCCAGGTGTGACGACGCAGCCCCTGGCCTCGATCACCTGCGCGCCATCTGCCCGCAGCCCCTGCCCGACCTCGGCTATCACACCGCCTTTGATCAGCACATCCGCCCCGGACAGCTCGCGCCCGGCGTCATCCATCGTAACCACGATGTCGGCATTTTTGATCAGAATATCGGACATGCGCGTTCCCCCATTTGGCCCCTTCGGTGGAACGTCGACCGGCGGCCCGACAGAAGGGGGAAAGGACTCGGGGGTTGTCCGCCGCCCAAGACTAGCCGCCACGTCGCGCGCGGCAAGCCCCCTTCACCGTTGCCAAGAGTTTGCTATGGGCGAAAAGGCCGCAATCAGGGATTTTGGGGCGTAAACGCCTAGCCGTTCAACAAAGCAAGCGCGGCTGCATGCACCGCCGTATTTGCCGCCGCCAGCACACGCCCCCCGTCATGGCAGGGCCGCCCTTCCCAGTCGGTGACGATGCCCCCTGCCGCCTCGATCACCGCGATGGGCGCCTGCACGTCATAGGCCTGAAGTCCCGCCTCGATCACCAGATCAATCTGGCCCGCCGCGACCAGCGCATAGGCGTAGCAATCGGTTCCGTACCGGACCAGCCGCACGCGGGGTGCGACACGGCGGAATGCGGCGCCCTCGTCGGGCGTGCCGACCTCGGGGAAGGTGGTAAAAAGGATCGCCTGCTCCAGCGCACGGGGCGCGCGGGTTTTCAGGGCATGCACGCCCATGGGACCGGTCACTTTTGCCACCCCAAGCCCGCCTTCGAAGCGTTCCCCGATATAAGGCTGATCGATGATGCCATAGATCGGACCCGTGGCATCGGCGATCGAGATCAGCACGCCCCAGGTCGGTGTGCCGCTGAGGAACCCTCGCGTCCCGTCGATCGGGTCCAGCACCCAGGTCAGTCCTGATGTTCCGGCTGTGGCGGCGAACTCTTCGCCCAGGATGGCGTCATGCGGACGGCGGGCGGCAAGGATCGCGCGCATGCGTTCTTCGGACAGCCGGTCGGCCGCCGTCACGGGGTCAAAGCGATCCGTTTCCTTGGTGTCGGCAGCAAGGTCCGCCGTGCGGAAATAGGATAGCGTTGCCTCGCGCGCGGCATCGGCAAGTGCGTGAGCCGTGGCGATCAGTTCTGCCGCCACGGTTCGGTCTATTTCAGGCATGTCCACCCCCGGTGACTTCAGGCGACGGCCATGATGCGATGATCATGGGCCATCCCTCAGCCGCTAGCGGCTGAAGGACCCGGGGTCAAGTCAGGCTGGTCTTATGCCGCGTCGCTGAGGACGCGGGCCAAGTCAAACAGGCGGCGGCGCTGTGCTTCGGGGATCGCGTAATACGACCGCACCAGTTCCAATGCTTCTTTGTCGGCCATGAAATCGCCGGCATTGGCTTTCACTTGTTCACGAACTTCGTCCAGACCTTCGAAAAAGAAGGCAATAGCAACGCCCAACGCATCGGCAATATCCCACAGACGCGAGGCACTGACACGGTTCATCCCTGTCTCGTACTTTTGGATCTGCTGGAACTTAATTCCCACCTTGTCAGCCAATTGCTGCTGGGTCATGCCCACCATCCACCGACGATGGCGGATACGTTTTCCCACGTGGGCGTCAACCGGGTGCTTCATTTTACTCTCCATACTAACGTAACTGATTTACTTCCCCATACCTCTACTATAGCAAATTTCGTGCCAAAGTCGCCTGAAATCACCTTATCCACAATTTCCGGAATTCAGGGGCAAAACCTGTCCTTTTAGATATGTTCAATTATACAGACGAGGAAGAATTCAGCGCAAGGCTGTGCTTGACACCCGGGGCGCGCTAAACGACGGTTGAACTCGCCTTTAAGCTGATTTTCAAAATGCAATGCATAATGCAATTTTCCGCAGATGGCTTTTTCATTTCGCAATCCCTATCGGCAAGTTTTCGCCCGACAGGCGAACTTCTGCTCATGCTCTTGCGGTTCCGCCCCCCTCAGGCATTCTTGCCCATGTCAGTGCGCAATTCAAGGATGTGCAGCCTGCAAAAGGCGGTCAGTTGCCATAGGCGAGGCGCAGTTCCTGCAGCAGGCTGTCGCCCGCCTCGCCAGACAGCGTTGGAGCAGCGTAAAGGCAAATGCCCAAATTCCCGAGATCAGGCAGTTGCCCGTCGGCATTGATGACCGACAGACCCTGAGGAAGCGCGTCGCGCAACCGCGCCGTCACGGCAAGGTCCGCGGCAACGGTGGCTTCGATGACCTGTTCACTTTCGGCCTC
This sequence comes from Paracoccaceae bacterium, assembly GCA_046589965.1. Taxonomy (GTDB): domain Bacteria; phylum Pseudomonadota; class Alphaproteobacteria; order Rhodobacterales; family Rhodobacteraceae; genus JAJNPS01. Next base: position 303 of record JBKJVF010000270.1, on the reverse strand, counting down.
CACGGCCATTTCCCACGGGATCTGGGCGGCCGTCAGGACCGACTGCACCGCGGGGCGAAAGAGACAGCTGTCCTTGAACCCAAGCCGCAGCGGCCGCCGCATCGCCGCAACGCCGTCCTCCGCCCCGACCCAGACAAGGTCACGGCGCGCCAGCTCCACTCCGTGCGATCCGGGGCGGTCCTCGGTTGTGACCATCACATCCAGCTCTCCACGATCAAACGCGGCCTTCAAATGGATGGTAAAGGACGAGACCAGATTGATCCGCATGCGCGGATATTGCGCGGCCAGACGCTTCAGGATGCC
>JBKJVF010000120.1:0-3028 GCA_046589965.1 Paracoccaceae bacterium | reverse complement strand
CTCCTGTACCAAACGCTAGCAGAGTGCCGGTGACAGCGAAACCACCCTTCCTGCCTGGGCGGCAAGGTGCTGCCACGCGACTTCTCCCCTTGTCGACAGGCTTGGCAAAGGGTGCTTGGCAAGTTCAGTCTCTGGCCGGGAAAGTCAGTTATCCACCACGTCTGCGATCGATCTCTCTATTCTATAAAGCATTGATAGACATATATTATAGGTCCCGCTTTGAAGTTTACGGTGGTCTGTCCCCAGCCTTTGGTCTCGGCGCATGGCTGTTCAATATTCTGTTGACAGTTTTCCCAATCCGGTTTTCCACAGGGCCTACATCATCATCCTAAAGACTCATTCTATTTCTCTTGAAGAAGACTCTGGCGAGGAACCGTGGCCGATTTTCTGTCTGAAGCGTATCTCTGGATCAAGGCGCTGCATGTTATTGCGGTCATCGCCTGGATGGCGGGCCTGTTCTATCTGCCGCGTCTGTTCGTCTATCACACCGAAGAGGTCGTGACGGGCAGCCCGACCGACCTCATGTTTCAAAAGATGGAACGTCGGTTGCTGAAGGCGATCATGAATCCATCGATGATTGCGACCTGGGTGTTCGGCCTGATGCTGGTGATGACGCCGGGGATTGTCGACTGGTCCATGGTCTGGCCCTGGGCCAAGGCAGCGTCTGTCGTTGCGATGACGATTTTTCACATGTGGCTTGGCGCACGCCGCAAGGATTTCGTATCGGGCACTAATGCCTTGTCCGGTCGCAGTTACCGGATGATGAACGAAGTGCCGACCATCCTGTTGCTGGTCATCGTCATTTCGGTGATCGTGAAGTTCTGAACTGTTGACTTGCTGTGCGACACCGCCTAACGATTTTGCGGCGTGGCCGTCCGGCTGACGCGTTTCCCGATGCACATTCTGATGGCGCCCCCCTTTGCGGCGGGCGCTTGGGACCGATCCTCAATGACCATTGAACGTTTGAACCTGGCCGAGCTCAAGGCAAAGACCCCCGCTGACCTATTGGCCATGGCCGAAGAGTGGGAGATCGAGAACGCGCCTTCGATGCGCAAGGGCGAGATGATGTTCTCGCTGTTGAAGGAGCATGCCGAGGAAGGCTGGGAGATCGGTGGTGACGGGGTGCTGGAGGTGCTGCAGGACGGGTTCGGATTCCTGCGCAGCCCGTCTGCCAACTATCTGCCAGGTCCGGACGACATCTATGTGAGCCCCGAGATCCTGCGGCAGTTCTCGCTTCGGACAGGCGACACGATCGAAGGCGTGATCGCCGCGCCGAAAGAGAATGAGCGCTATTTCTGCATGACCATGGTCACGCGGATCAACTTCGACGATCCCGAAAAGGCGCGCCACAAGGTGCATTTCGACAACCTGACGCCGCTTTACCCCGATGAGCGGCTGAAGATGGAGGTTGAGGATCCGACGATCAAGGATCGGTCGGCGCGGATCATCGACTTGGTGGCCCCCATCGGCAAAGGCCAGCGCGGGCTGATCGTGGCGCCGCCGCGCACCGGCAAGACGGTGCTTTTGCAGAACATCGCGCATTCGATCGCGACCAACCATCCGGAATGCTACCTGATCGTCCTTCTGATTGACGAACGCCCCGAGGAAGTGACCGACATGCAGCGGTCCGTGCGCGGTGAGGTTGTGTCGTCGACCTTTGACGAACCGGCAACGCGGCATGTCGCTGTGGCCGAAATGGTCATCGAAAAGGCCAAGCGGTTGGTCGAGCATAAACGAGATGTTGTGATCTTGCTTGATTCGATCACAAGACTTGGGCGCGCGTTCAACACCGTGGTCCCCTCAAGTGGTAAGGTCCTGACCGGCGGCGTCGACGCAAATGCGCTGCAGCGTCCCAAGCGTTTCTTCGGTGCGGCCCGGAATATCGAAGAAGGCGGGTCTTTGACCATCATCGCAACCGCGCTGATTGATACCGGCAGCCGGATGGACGAGGTGATCTTTGAAGAATTCAAAGGCACCGGCAACAGCGAGATCGTGCTCGACCGCAAGGTTGCCGACAAGCGCGTTTTCCCGGCCATGGACATCCTCAAGTCCGGTACGCGGAAAGAGGATCTTCTGGTCGACAAGCTGGACCTGCAGAAAACCTATGTGTTGCGCCGGATTCTGAATCCGATGGGCACCACTGACGCGATCGAATTCCTCATCGGGAAGCTGAAACAGACCAAATCCAATTCGGAATTCTTTGAGTCCATGAACACATAGACGGCCTGACCGGGCCCGATAGGAGGTTGTCGTGGATACGATTTTCGCTTTGGCCAGCGCGCGCGGCAAGGCGGGGGTCGCGGTTATCCGTATATCTGGTCCCGGTGCCCATGCTGCGGTCGCTGCCTTGTGCACTCTGCCGACAGAACGCCGAGCGACCTTGCGCAACCTTGCCTGGAAAGGAGAGGTGCTTGACCAGGCGCTGGTGCTGACTTTTGCTGCGGGCCGCAGTTTCACCGGGGAGGCTATGGCCGAACTGCATGTGCATGGAAGTGTGGCTAGCGTCGGTGCTGTGTCGACTGCGCTGGCAGATATGGGCCTGCGTCGGGCCGAACCCGGCGAGTTCACACGGCGCGCCTTGGCACATGGCAAACTTGATCTTGCGCAGGTCGAAGGGCTGGCCGATCTGATTGACGCCGAAACCGAAGCCCAGCGTCGCCAAGCCATGCGCGTGTTGTCGGGATCACTTGGGGCAAAGGCCGCTGCGATCAAATCTCATCTCTTGCGGGCGTCCGCGCTGGTTGCGGCGGTCATCGATTTTTCTGGCGAAGAATTGCCAGACGACCTCATGCGGGATGTGGCTGCCGAATTGGGTGCGGCCTGTGGGATTCTTTTGGCCGAGGTGGCGGGCTATGGGGCGGCTGAACGTATCCGTGACGGGTTTGAGGTGGCGATCATTGGGGCGCCAAATGTCGGAAAATCAACTCTTCTCAATCGCCTAGCGGGACGTGAGGCTGCCATCACCTCTGCGATTGCAGGAACAACGCGCGATGTGATCGAGGTCCGGATGGACATTGATGGCCTTGCG
>JBKJVF010000144.1:0-6930 GCA_046589965.1 Paracoccaceae bacterium | reverse complement strand
CGGATCGAGGCCAACCGGCAGGTGCGGTATCTGTCGCTGTCGGTCAACCCATCGGCACCTGATGAGGCCAGCTATCCCCGCGCCTTTGAAAACACCATGGTCGTGCTTTTGATCTTTTCGGGGATTTACCTGATGATCTCCATGACGGTGGCGATCTTGCGCGAACAGATGACGGCCTGACATCTTTCGCGCCCGTCGCCAATCCGTTAAGCCGGGCACCTGAAACGGGCGAGGGGTTTGCGGCAATGACAGACGTGGCAATCGGCAATCTGACCGTCGGCAATGACCGCCCATTGCTGGTGATCGCGGGACCTTGCCAGTTGGAAAGCCTGGACCATGCCCAGATGATTGCGGGTGTCATGCGCGAGGCCTGCGCCAAGGCGGGCGCGCAATATGTCTTCAAGGCCAGCTACGACAAGGCCAACCGCACCTCGCTGACCGGTCGGCGCGGGCCGGGGATGGACGCAGGGCTACACGTGCTGGAGGCGATCCGCGCCAGTGGCATTCCGGTCCTGACCGACATCCATGACATCGCCCAGGCGCGCGAGGCCGCCAAGGTGGTCGACGTCATCCAGATCCCGGCATTCCTCTGTCGACAGACCGATCTCTTGCTGGCCGCAGGCGAGACGGGTGCTGTCGTCAACATCAAAAAGGGGCAGTTTCTGGCCCCATGGGACATGGCCAATGTCGCGCAAAAGGTGGCCTCGACCGGCAACAGCCGCATCCTTCTCACCGAACGCGGCGCGTCATTTGGCTACAACACGCTGGTGACGGATATGCGCAGCCTGCCGATCATGGCGCGCACGGGATACCCTGTGATCATGGACGCCACGCATTCGGTGCAGCAACCGGGCGGCATGGGCAATTCCTCGGGTGGTCAGCGCGAATTTGCGCCGGTGATGGCCCGCGCGGCGGTCAGCCTCGGGATCGCGGGGGTGTTTATCGAAACCCACCAAGACCCCGACCACGCCCCCAGCGACGGGCCGAACATGGTGCCGCTGGATCAGATGGCGCGGTTGATGGAAAGTTTGATGGCGTTTGACCGACTGGCGAAGGCGGACCCGATCAGGGTGTAAGTCGCCGCAAATGATGCAGGGATACTCGTTCCTGAACGGCGCCAACGACCAGTGCCGTATAAATTCCCTTTCTGCCGCAAGTTCGGAACCACGCGCTTGACAGGTCAAATGGCGTGAACGAAAGTTCGATAAGTGCATTTTCGCCATGGATAGGAAATTTCTGTGACCAGAGGTCTTGGTTCATGCTGCGTGCACACACCGCGAATACTGCCGGACATCTTTGTGTGTTGGCGGGCATTTCGGCACCATAAGTGATCGTCGCCTCATTCTGGACTGGGTCGCCCCTGTCGTTCTTTGAACAGGTTTGCCTGAAATCCTTTGCCGCGCATGGGCACAAGACGGTGCTTTATTCTTACACGCAGGGCCTCAATGTCCCCAGCGGGGTGGAACTTGCAGATGCAACCGATATTCTGCCCGAACCTGCAGATTATGGCTATTCCGGCGGATTTGCCCAGTTTGCGGATATCTTTCGGATCAATTTGATCCAGAAGACCGGTGCGACTTGGGTGGATTGCGATGTCGCCTGCCTTCAACCCATGCCGGACAGGCCCTATCTGTTTGCCATGGCTGGTCGCTGGACGGGCAATGCGGTCCTGAGGCTGCCGCAGGATTCCCCTGCGCTTGGCTATCTCGTTGATCTCTTCAATGCAAAGGACTTGGTGTTGCCGCCCGACTGGCCATGGCGTCATTTGCTGCCGCAAGACATTCTGGACCGCGCGCAACCGACTGGATTTCACATCAGCGAGATTGAGCGGACAGCACTTCCCTACATGACCTTCGGGCCGGTGGCTTTGCACTATGCCTTGGAAAAGACGGGTGAGGGCACACATCGGATGCCGCCCCATTCATTTTACCCGGTCCATCCCATTGTTCTTCGACGCAATTATTTCCGCCCGAAACTGGCTCCGATCATTATACCCGAGGATACGATCGCGATCCATCATGTCGGCGGCAAGCCTTTCCAGGTAAAATTTGCCTCTTTGGGTGAATTCGTGCCCCCCCATCCCAACAGCTTCATCGGCAAGCTTTGCACCAAATACGACATTGATCCGGCCGCTGCACCGGTTCAGATCAAGTCGTCCGATGAGCCTGAAGCAGTCTCGGACGCCGAACCATGACATGACTGGCCGGGCGTGAATGCTACGTGTTCGCGGACCGTTTTTGATCACCGACCCAGCATGAATCAGGCAAATCGCTCTGACCGTACGAGGCGAGGCGATCCGGGCTGCCTTTCGTCACCTTGCCCCCCTTCACACCACCTGCCCCGCTGCCCATCCCGACGACCAGGCCCACTGAAAGTTGTACCCGCCCAACCAGCCCGTCACATCCATCACTTCGCCGATGAAATACAGACCTGGCAGGGCTTTGGCCTCCATTGTCCGCCCGTCGAGGGCCGCCGTGTCGACGCCGCCCAGCGTCACTTCAGCCGTGCGGTAGCCCTCTGACCCCACCGGCACCAGACGCCAATCCGACACCAGCCCCGCCACCCGATCAAGGTCGCGTTGCGGCACTTCGGCCAGCGGGCCGGTGATCCCGGATGCGTCCTCCAGATGCCGCGCCAGCCGTTCTGGCAAGACCCGCCCCAGGGCCGTGCGCAAAAGCCCACGCCCCGCCGTCGCCTTTGCCGCGCGCAGATCCGCGCCCATGTCCCGCCCCGGGGCCAGATCAACCGTGATCGCCTCGCCTTCCCGCCAATAACTGGACACCTGCAGGATCGCAGGCCCCGACAGCCCCCGATGCGTGAACAAAAGCGCCTCGTCGAAGGATGACCCCGACGCCCTGACCCTGGCAGGCACCGCAACCCCGGCCAAAGTGCTGATCCAGTTTAGCTCCTGCGGTGCAAAGGTCAGGGGTACCAGACCGGGCCGCGTCTCGACCAACGGCAGGCCGAACCGTTCCGCCTGCCGATATCCCCAGGCTGTCGCCCCCATCTTGGGGATCGACTTGCCGCCCGTTGCCACCACGACGGACGCGGCCCGCACCGGTCCCCGCGCCGTTTCGATCTGATAGCCGCGTGATGCCGCCTCGATGTCGCCCACAGCGCAACCCAGCCACAACCCGCCGCCCGCCCGCGCCAGATCGCCGGTCAGAATCGCCACCACTTGGGTGGCCGACCCATCGCAGAAAAGCTGCCCCAGAGCCTTTTCGTGCCACGCGATCCCGGCCGCATCCATGCGTGCGATGAAATCCCATTGCGTAAACCGTTTCAGCGCCGAGAGGGCAAAGCGTGGGTTGCGCGACAGGAACCGGTCCGGTGCAATCCCGAGATTGGTAAAGTTGCAGCGCCCCCCGCCGGAAATGCGGATTTTTTCGCCCGCCGCCTTGGCATGGTCGATGACGATCACGCGGCGCCCCCGCCGCGCCGCCTCAATGGCGCACATCAGGCCTGCGGCCCCTGCGCCCAGGATCACAACGTCACATTCGGTCATTGCCCGACCTAAGCCCTGCGCGGGGCTTGTGGCAAGATGGTGCGCGACAGAAATACCGGGACATGACCCCTTGCAGCCTTGGGCCCGCTTGGGTAAACACCGCGCCAGTTGGGGCGTCGCCAAGCGGTAAGGCATCGGTTTTTGGTACCGACATTCGGAGGTTCGATCCCTCCCGCCCCAGCCAACTTTCCTTTAATCTGCCGCCTAGGCCGCTTGTCATTGACGGGCATGCGGCGTACCAGCTTTTCGGTGCAAGCGACGAAGATCACGACGTTTTCAGGACGTTCACGGATGAGTGGCCGGTCAGCGCCCCCGCAAGGCGTCCGCCAGAACCCCCCGGACGACGTCAAGGGGAACGTCCTTGGCGACAAAAGCATCCCCGATCCCGCGCGCGAGGATAAAGCGCAAGCGGCCGTCAACCACCTTCTTGTCCTGCCCCATCATCGCAAGCAGTCCGTCGGCATCCGGCAACTCGCCAGGGATATCGGCCAGGTCCGTCATCATCTTCATGGTCTTCAGATGGGCGCGAACGCGGCTCGGTGCCTCCTGCGCGCAAAGGCCCAGCCGCTGGCTTGTCTCGAATGCTAGGGCGCAGCCGATTGCGACCCCTTCGCCATGCAGCAGCCGATCCGAATAGCCCGTGGCCTTTTCCAGCGCATGGCCAAAGGTGTGGCCAAGGTTGAGCAGGGCCCGCTCACCCTCTTCGGTTTCGTCGCGGGCGACGATGCCCGCTTTCATGGTGACCGACCGGGTCACCGCAAATTGTCGGGCCGCCTTGTCGCCGTCGCGCATGGCAGGACCGTTCTTTTCCAGCCAGTCAAAAAAGACGGCGTCGCCCAGCAGGCCATACTTCACCACTTCGCCATAGCCGGACAGAAAATCCCGCGGGGGCAATGTGTCGAGCACGTCGATATCGGCCAGGACCAGCGTTGGCTGGTGAAACGCGCCGATCAGGTTCTTGCCATGCCCGCTGTTGATGCCGGTCTTGCCTCCGACCGAGCTGTCGACCTGCGCCAAAAGCGTCGTCGGGATCTGCACAAACCGCACGCCTCGGCGCAAGATCGCGGCGGCAAATCCCGCCAGATCGCCTATGACGCCGCCCCCGAACGCCACCACAAGATCGCCGCGTTCGACTTTGTGTTCGACCAGCCATTCCACCGCGCGCGACAGATAGTCCCACGATTTCGTCGCCTCGCCCGCAGGCAAGGCAAGGGCGGTCATGGCGATGCCGCTGGCCTCAAGTGCCAGGTTCAACCGCATCAGATGGGCCATGGCGACGGTTTCATCCGTGATCACCGCGACCTTGGGCCGTCGCAAGAGGGGCGCGATATGGTCGCCCGCTTGGTCGATCAGGCCCGCGGCAATGCGGACATCGTAAGACCGCGCGCCCAGGTCGACCCGCACCACGTCCAGGTCCATCATGTTCCAACCTCTGCCAAAACATCCGGACGCGTTGCAAGGACCGAAATCACCTTTTGCGCCATGCCGTCAACCGACAGTTCGGGAACTGCGTCCACCACCAGGTCAGCCAACGCGTAGATCGGTGTGCGCACCGCAAAAATCTCGGCCAGTGTGCTGCGCGGTTCAGCCGTTCGCAGCAAGGGCCTTGTTGTCTTGTGCCGGACGCGCTGCCACAAAAGGTCAAGGTCGGCGCGCAGCCAGACCGCGACGCCTGCTTCCTTGATCATCGCGCGGTTCTGCGCGTTCAAGAAGGCACCGCCACCCGTCGACAGGATGACCGGGTCGCCCTGCAACAGCCGTCCCAACACCTCGGATTCGCGGGCGCGAAAAAACGGCTCGCCGTCACGCTCGAAAATCTCTGCAATGGAGCGTTGGGCGGCGCGCGTGATTTCATCATCCGAATCGAGAAATGGCACACCCAGCATCCGCGCGGTTGCGGTGCCGACGGCTGTCTTGCCGGCCCCCATCATCCCCACCAGAATAACCGATTTGCGCAGCCGATAGGCCTGCATCACCCCTGTCTGGATGTTCCTGCTTGCCGCCATGTCTTGCGGGTTCCCCTGCCGCCGCGCGATCCGTCGCCGAGTTTTCGCACACCAGAACCTGAATGGCGTGAACTTGCACGAAATGCCATATATATAATGCACGTCATGCATCGTGATCGACCACGGGACCCAACCCGAGGCAGATCTTCGCGGCGCAGATGTGGGGCAGCAAACGTGAGGCAACAGACTTGGGCAGCGAAAAGGCACGACCGCAATGATGCGACTGATCAAGTATCTTCTCATGCTTGGGTTTATCGGGTTCCTGGGGGTGGTCGGGTTCGCCTATTTCGGCGACCTCAGTCCCGAACAAGACGATGTGATCCAACCGGTGACGCTGGATGCGAACTGACCTTTGCGCGGCCTTTGTCCTGATTGCCGGACTTGCGCCTTTCAGTGCCCTTGCCCAAGCCGATGAACCGCTGTCGGCCATTGACTGGCTGTCGCAATCGGTATCGACGCCTGCGGGCACCAAGGTGCAGACACCAGACGAGAAACCGGATGAGCCGCCGGTGACGCCGGACGGCTTCATGCCCGAAACCGTTGCCACATCGACCATCGACGGGCCGTCCCGCGACGCGGTCGGCCTGATCCCGCCCGCCAAAAGCGGCCTGCCGGAACGTCTGTGGGGGGTCGGCCTGTCCGAAGAGATCGCCGTCCATCTGACGGCCGAAAAGGTGGAAACCCTGCCGGCACTGCAAACGCTGTTTCGCACAATTTTGTTGGCCGAGGCCAGGCAACCGGTTGATTCGGATGGCACGGGCCGGTTGTTGATGGCACGGATCGACAAGTTGCTGGCGCTGGGTGCACTGGACGAGGCGCAGGCGCTGATCGACGCCACCGGCGATACCGGCCCTGAGCTTTTCCGCCGCAGCTTTGACGTGGCCCTCCTGACCGGGGCCGAGGATCGCGCCTGCGACCAGATGCGCGCGGCACCTGACCTAGCCCCCACCTTTCCCGCACGGGTCTTTTGCCTTGCGCGGTCCGGCGACTGGAATGCCGCCGCGCTGACGCTGCGCACGGCACAGGCGCTTGGCTACATCACGTCCGAACAGGATGCGCTTTTGTCGCGGTTTCTGGATCCTGACCTTTACGAAGGTGAACCGACACCTGTGCCACCATCCCCCGTCACCCCGCTCGACTTGCGGATGTTCGAGGCGATCGGCGAACCGCTGCCCAGCATTGGCCTGCCGTTGGCCTTTGCGCATGCCGAGCTGGGCCCGACAAATGGCTGGAAGCAACAGCTGGAGGCGGCCGAGCGTCTGGCGCGCGCGGGTGTGCTGGACCCCAACCGGTTGCTTGGGCTTTACACCGATGAGGGCGAACCTTCGGCCTCTGGCGGCATCTGGGACCGGATTGAGGCCTTTCAGCAGTTCGATGCGGCCCTTGCCGCAGGGGATGCGGAACTTGTGGCCAAAACCC
>JBKJVF010000022.1:0-12108 GCA_046589965.1 Paracoccaceae bacterium | reverse complement strand
AGCGATCAAGCCTGCACCGGAATGGGAGCCGTCACCATGGGTTTGCATGTCAATTCATCCTGAAAAGTCGCGCCCAAAACCGGGCTGTTCAAAAAAGGCAACAACGTAAAATACCGCGCTATAATACTGCCACGGCGGATTGAATATATCCATATTTTTCGTTGACTTGGCAAGATTTCGGGCCGGACCGGCGGGTGCTCAAAACGCTTTGATCGAGGTGGTGTGCCGGTCCGTTGGCCGGGCAAAAGTTATCTAAACGCCTGAAAAATAATCTGAATTATAGCGCTTTATGACAATATTTGATCGCTATAAGAACTGTGCTTTTTGGGTGCGAAAATGCGGTGTCCAGTGGTGTAAACCGCCGGCTGTCCGCGCGAACCCGGACCCCGCGCTTGGCTGCACGGCGTCCTCCTGGTGGGTGCTGCGGTCACGCGCCATCACACCCCCGTCAGCGCTTTGACATACAGACGTCCAGTGCGGCATCATCGCCCGTAAGAGCCCCGACATGTGAGTGACGCATGTCACAACAAACGGGGACGCATACACATGAAACTGAAACTCGCGCTGGCCGCTTTGGCCATGTCGACCTCTTTTGCCCATGCCCAGTCCATTGTGGACATCGCGGCGGGCGACGAACGCTTTACCACCCTGGTGGCAGCCGTGACGGCAGCGGGCCTTGCCGAAACGCTGGCCGGTCCGGGAGCGTTCACCGTCTATGCGCCGGTCAATGACGCCTTTGCCGCCCTGCCTGCGGGCACGGTCGAGACGCTGCTCAAGCCCGAGAACAAGGGCCAGCTGACGGACGTCCTTTTGTATCACGTCGATGACCGCAAGCTGACGGCAGCCATGATCCCGAACGGCTCGACCACGTTCAAGCCGTTGCTGACCTCGCAGCGGCTGTGCATCACCAAGGGTGCGGATGGCGTCAAGATTGCTGACGGCACGGGCGAGATGGCAACGGTGATCGTCGCCGACATCATCGCTGACAACGGCGTGATCCATGTGATCGACAAGGTGCTGCTGCCCGGCACCCGTCCGGCCTGCCACTAAGCGTCCGGCCTGCCAACGGCCCCGCCCCCTTTGCATGGGGGCAGGGCCGGTCTTTGTGTCTCTGTGCCTCGCCCCTCTTGCGCGGGGGCGAGGCCAGTCTTCGGGTCTCTGTGCCTCGCCCCGTTGCATGGGGGCGAGGCCGGTCTTCAGGTCTCTGTACCTCGCCCCCTTGCATGGGGGCGAGGCACGGGCGATATGTGCAATGAAATCGGAAAGGGAGACCCCGAGACATGGCCTTGCCGATCCGTGCCCAGGCGACCTATTGGGGCGTCGCCGCCATCATCTTTTTTGTGCTTTTGTGGTTTCTCGGGGATGTGATCCTGCCGTTCCTCGTGGGCGGCGCGATCGCCTATTTTCTTGATCCCATTGCCGACCGGCTGGAGAGGGCTGGGCTGAGCCGCGTTGCCGCAACCACGGTCATCACGCTGTTGGCAGTGCTGATCATGGTGCTTTTGGTGCTGGCGGTCATTCCGACGCTGGTCAACCAGCTGACGGCGCTGGTGAATGCGGCCCCCGACATCGCCAAACGGCTGCAGGGGTTCCTGATGGAGCGGTTTCCGCAGCTGTCGGACGAGACATCGACCATCCGCACCACGCTGGCGAACCTGGCCGCCACGATCCAGTCGCGTGGGGCCGAACTGGCCAACACGCTGATCTCGTCGGCGCTTGGGGTGGTTTCGGCGGTCGTCTTCATCATCGTGGTGCCGGTGGTGGCGTTCTATCTGCTGCTGGACTGGGACCATATGGTGGGGCGCATCGACAAGCTGGTGCCGCGCGACCATCAGGCCACTGTACGCAAACTCGCACTTGAGATCGACAAGGTGCTGGCGGGGTTCGTGCGGGGGCAATTGTCGGTTTGCCTGCTGCTGGGGTCGTTCTACTCCATCGCGCTGATGCTCGCGGGGCTGCAATTCGGGCTGATTGTCGGGGCGATTGCGGGGGCGATCACCTTCATTCCCTATGTCGGCTCGCTGGTCGGCGGGGTGTTGGCGGTGGGTCTGGCGCTGTTCCAGTTCTGGGGCGACTGGCTGTCGATCGGGATCATCGCCGCGATCTTTGCCGCCGGGCAGTTCATCGAAGGCAACGTCCTGACGCCCAAACTGGTGGGCAAATCGGTGGGGCTGCATCCGGTTTGGCTCTTGTTTGCGCTGTCGGCATTCGGGTCGGTGTTCGGGTTCGTCGGTATGCTGGTCGCGGTTCCGGTGGCGGCATCGATCGGGGTGTTGATGCGGTTCGGCATCGGGCGGTATCAGACCAGCTCGCTTTATCGCGGCTATGATGTTCCCGATGACGAGGATCCCCGGTGACGGGTCAGCTGACCTTTGATCTGGCGGGCACGGCTGCATATGCGCGGGAGGATTTCTTTGCCTCGCCCGCCAATGCGCTGGCGCTGGAGGTTGTCGGGCGCTGGCAACAATGGACGCAGGGCAAACTGCTGCTGATCGGGCCGCACGGGGCGGGCAAAACGCATCTGGCGCATGTCTGGGCGATGGACGCGGGGGCTGTGCTGTGCCGGGGTGACGCCCTTGTCGCAGGCGATCTGGCGGCGGGGCAGTCCCTTGTTGTGGATGACGCGGACAAGGTCGCAGGCGACGCGGTGGCAGAGACCGCCCTTTTCCATCTGCACAACATGGTATTGCAGGGTGGCGGACGGCTGTTGCTGACAGCCAGCACGCCGCCACGCGACTGGGGCCTGCAGCTGCCCGATCTTGCCAGCCGGATGTCAGCAACAGATGTGGCCCGCCTTGATGCGCCCGATGATGCGCTTTTGTCGGCGGTGCTGGTCAAACTTTTTGCGGATCGCCAGATCACGGTGCCGCCGAACCTTGTTTCCTATCTGGTGCCGCGGATGGAGCGGTCGGTGGCAGCGGCGGCAGGGCTGGTCGCGGCCCTTGACCAGCTGGCACTGGCGACACGGCGGCCCGTCACGCGCAGTCTTGCCGCCGAACTTCTGGACAGACCGGAGCATGAGTGAAAGACTGTTACCATTGCGTCACAATCGACTGTCATAACCCCCGCCCATGTCCCTGTCCGATTTCCTGCAATCGCCCTTTCCGCCCGTCGTCTCGCTGTCCGAGACGGATCAAGCTGGCCCAAGACGGTTCTTCAACCGTGAACTGAGCTGGCTCGCCTTCAACTGGCGCGTGCTGGACGAGGCGGCGAACCCTGCAGTGCCCTTGCTGGAACGGCTGCGGTTCCTGTCGATCTCTGCCACCAACCTGGACGAATTCTTTACCGTGCGCGTGGCAGGCCTGCGCGCCCAGGTGCGCAACGGCAATATCACGCCGTCGACGGACGGGCTGACCCCGGCAGAGCAGCTGACCCTTGTTCATTCCGATGCACGACGCCTTATGACGACGCAGCAGACGGTTTTCAACACGCTGAAAAAGGGAATGGACGGCGCCGGGATCACCATCCTCACGCGGTCCAAGCTGACGTCGCGGGATCTGAAGGCGATGGAGGCGTTCTTTCTGGCATCGGTCTTTCCGGTGCTGACACCGCTGGCCATCGACCCCGCGCATCCATTTCCGTTTATCCCGAATACCGGATTTTCACTGGCGCTGGAACTGGAGCGCGAGTCCGATCACCGCAGCCTTCTGGCGCTGTTGCCGATCCCGCAGCAGATCGCGCGGTTCGTGGCGCTGCCCAGCCGCGAGGGGGAACACAGGTTCCTGCCGCTGGAAGAACTGCTGCTGCTGCATCTGGACATGCTGTTTCCCGGCTATACCGACCGCGGGCATTGCACGTTCCGGGTTCTTCGCGACAGCGATCTGGAGGTCGAGGACGAAGCCGAGGACCTGGTCCGAGAGTTCGAAAGCGCGTTGAAGCGCCGCCGCCGGGGTGAGGTGATCCGCCTGAAGATGAGCGCGGGCGCCCCGCCCGAACTGCGCGAACTGATCATGGAAGAACTGACCGTGACCGAAGCCGAGGTGGTGGAGGTGCGCGGCCTGATGGGGATCGCCGATCTGAAAGAGCTGGTGCTGTCGTCGCGCCCTGACCTGTTGTGGCCGCTCTTTTCCCCCCGCGTTCCCGAACGCGTCGAAGACAATGACAACGACCTTTTCGCCGCGATCAAGCAAAAGGACATCCTTTTGCATCATCCCTACGAGACGTTCGATCTGGTGATCCGGTTCCTGGAACAGGCGGCGCGCGATCCGAACGTGCTGGCGATCAAGCAGACGCTGTACCGGACCAGTTGGGACAGCCCGATCGTGTCTGCGCTTTGCGAAGCCGCCGAGGCGGGGAAATCCGTGACAGCGCTGGTGGAGTTGAAAGCCCGGTTCGACGAGGCGGCCAATATCCGGCAGTCACGGCGGCTAGAACGGGCGGGCGCGCATGTCGTCTATGGCTTCATCCATTACAAGACGCATGCCAAGATCAGCACGGTCGTGCGGCGTGAGGGCGACCAGCTGGTCACCTATACCCATTACGGCACCGGCAACTATCACCCGATCACGGCGCGCATCTATACCGACCTTTCGTTCTTTACCTGCGATGCGGCCCTTGGTCGGGATGCGTCCAAGGTGTTCAACTACCTGTCGGGCTATGTGCAGCCGCAGAACCTTGAAAACCTTGCCATTTCCCCCATCACCCTGAAGCCACGCCTGTTGGAGCTGATCGCCGCCGAGGCGGATCATGCCCGCGCGGGCCGTCCGGCCGAAATCTGGGCCAAGATGAATTCGGTGATCGACCCTGATGTGATCGATGCACTTTACGTGGCTTCGCAGGCGGGGGTCAGGATCAGTCTGGTGATCCGTGGAATTTGCGGATTGCGCCCCGGGATCAAGGGGTTGTCGGAAAACATCCGGGTCAAGTCCATTGTCGGGCGGTTCCTGGAACACAGCCGGATCGTCTGCTTTGGCAATGGCCACGGATTGCCCGCCCAGAAGGCGCGGGTGTTTTTCTCATCCGCCGACTGGATGGAACGCAACCTCACGCGGCGCGTGGAGACGCTGGTCGAGGCGGTGAACCCCACCGTCAAGGCGCAGATCATGAGCCAGATCATGGCGGCCAATCTGGCGGATGAAGCCCACAGCTGGGTGCTGAACGCCAACGGGCACTATCATCGGGATCTGGCGGCCTTGGGTGAGGCGCCGTTTTCATGTCACACCTTCTTTATGGAACATCCGTCACTGTCCGGGCGCGGATCGGCGGGGGCCAAGGACGTCCCGCGCCTTGCGCGGTCGCGTGACGAACTGCTGGGTCCCGCCGCCGCCGAATAAGCAGCCCCGTTTCGGTTGCCTTGATACCCCCCACGGGCTATTTGTGCCCCAGAGGACGGTGCCGTATCGATCATCGTCTGCGAGGAGTATGGCTGATGGCTGCGGATGGGGATGGCGCAGGCGTGCAAGGGGCCGACGAGGATTGGGGTCCCTTTGGCAAGCCGATCTTTGACGACCCGATGGCCCGCGCGTTAAGCCGGGTCGGGGTTGTGGATGTCGGATCGAACTCTGTCAGGATGGTGGTGTTCGACGGTGCGGCGCGATCACCGGCCTATTTCTACAACGAAAAGATCATGTGCGGGTTGGGCAAGAACCTGGCCGAAACCGGCAAGCTTCATCCCGAAGGCAAGCGGCGCGCGCTGGCGGCGCTGAGGCGGTTTGCCCTGCTGGCCAAAGGCATGAAGATCGACCCGATGACGGTGGTCGCAACGGCGGCCACCCGCGAGGCCATCGACGGGCCGGCGTTTCAGGCCGAGGTGCTGGCCGAAACCGGCCTCAGGATGTGGGTGATCGACGGCGACGAAGAGGCGCGTCTGTCGGCGCAGGGCGTTCTGCTTGGCTGGCCCGAGGCCAAGGGGATCGTCTGCGACATCGGCGGCAACTCAATGGAACTGGCGCGGATCGGGGATGGCAAGGTTGGCAAGCGGGTGTCGACGCCGCTGGGTCCGTTCCGGCTGCAGCAGGTCGCCGCCACCCCTGCCCTGCGGGTGGACCACATCCGCAAAACCCTGAAAGAGGCGCAAGCGATCCTGAAGTCTGAGGGGGAGCGGATTTACCTGGTCGGCGGGTCCTGGCGCGTGATTGCGCGACTGGACATGGAGCGGCGCAACTATCCGCTGACCGTGCTGCACGAATACCGGATGCAGCCCAAGGGCTTGCTCGATACGCTCGACTGGCTGGCCGCCAACGACCTTGCGGTCTTGCGCGGCCGCACCGGCACGTCATCGGAACGGATGGAACTGGTCCCCCTGGCCAGTGAAGTGCTGCGCGAGGTCATCCGGGCGTTGAAGCCGTCTGAAATCGACGTCTCCGCCTATGGCATCCGTGAGGGGTTGTTGTACGAACAGATGCCCGAACGCCTGCGCGCCCGTGATCCGCTGATCGAGGCCGCGCGGATGTCGGAAATGACATCGGCGCGCATCCCGGGGTTCGGCAAGAAGCTTTATGACTTTCTGGAGCCGATATTCGAAGGGTCATCGCGCGAACGGCTGCGGCTGATCAAGGCGGCGTGCCTGTTGCATGACACGACGTGGCGGGCGCATCCCGACTATCGGGCCGAGGCGTGTTTTGACAATGCGACGCGCGCCAATCTGGGCGGCCTTGATCACCCTGGGCGGGTGTTTCTGGGGCTGGCGCTGCTGCATCGGTACAAAAACTCCCGTGCGGGGTCGCGCATGGAACCTTTGTTCCGCCTTCTGACCGAAGAAGAGATGTGGGACGCTGAGGTCTTGGGCAAGGCGATGCGGTTTGGCGCGATGTTTTCGGTGGGCGATCCGGCACGGGCAGGCGCGCTGATCTGGCAGGCGAAAAAGCGGGTGCTGGAACTGCGGCTGACTGAGGAGGGCCAGGGGCTTTACGGCGAGGTGGCGCAGGCGCGGTTCGCGTCGCTGGCGCTGGCATTGAAGGCGCAAGGCGTCGTCACGGGTACGTCTCCGGCATGAGGCTGGACCATCTGGCAGTTGCGGCGGGGTCGCTGGCCGAAGGCGTGGCGGCGGTCGAGGCAGCCTTGGGGATGCCGCTTGCGGGCGGCGGGCAGCACCTGACGATGGGCACGCATAACCGGCTGCTCGGGCTCGGGGATGAGTATCTGGAGGTGATCGCAGTCGATCCGTCGCTGCCCGCGCCGGGCAGGCCGCGCTGGTTCGATCTGGACCGGTTTCAGGGACCGCCGCGACTGACCAACTGGATTGTCGCGTGCGATGATCTGGCGGCGGCGCTGGCGGACGCACCTTCCGGCGCGGGTGTGCCGACGGATTTTGCGCGCGGCGACCTGCGCTGGCAGATGGCGGTGCCGGTGGATGGGCGGCTGCCCCATGACGGCGCGTTTCCGGCACTGATCGAGTGGCAGGGGACCGCACACCCGACGAAGGTTCTGCCGGACAGCGGCGCGCGGCTGATCCGACTGGAGATTGCGCATCCTGACGCCCCGGCCTTGCGCGCGGCATTGGCCGGGCGGCTTGTCGATCCACGCGTGGTAATCACCGACGGGACTGCCAAGGCGATGCGCGCGGAGATCCTGACACCCCACGGGACGCGGGTTCTGGAATGATCCGCCCCGCCGAGGCGCGGGACGCGCCAGCTATCACGCATATCTGGAACCTTTTGATAAGCACGACGACGCACAACTTTTCCTCCACCCTGAAAACAGTGGAGGGGGTTGCGGCGCAGATCGACGGGCATTGGGCTGATGGTCATGGCATCTGGGTGGCCGACATTGCCGGCGATGTTCTGGGCTTTGCAAGCTATGGCCAGTTTCGGGGCGGCAACGGCTATGCGCGATCGATGGAACATTCGGTCCATATGACCGAGGCGGCGCGGGGCAAGGGTCTGGGCCGCGCGCTGATGACGGTGCTGGAAGATCACGCGCGGCAAGGGGGTGCACATCTGATGATCGCGGGGATTTCCGGCGAGAACGATGGCGGGCAGGCGTTTCATGCGGCCCTTGGCTATGCACATGTCGCCCGCATCCCACAGGCGGGCTGGAAATGGGACAGATATATCGACCTTGTGCTGATGCAGAAAATCCTGGCCTGACAACCCAGACGCGCCGCGATATGCTGCCGGCATCATGTCGATCTGGACCCGTATCGCCGAAGCCCTGTCTGCCCTTGCCAGTGGCGAAGGGCTTTCGGTCGTGCTGGACCGTCTGCGCGCTGCCCCTGCCCCGGAGCGTTCCATCGGGTTTACCATCGCGGTGATCGCGCTTGGGGCCAAGATGGCCAAGGCCGACGGCGAGGTGACACGCGACGAGGTCAGCGCGTTTCGGCGCATCTTTGCTATCGCGCCCGAGGAAGAGGCCAATGCTGCCCGTGTCTTCAACCTGGCGCGTCAGGATGTGGCGGGATTTGACTCCTATGCGCGCAAGGTGGCTGCCTTGTTCCGTGTTGAGGGTGAAGTGCTGTGTGCCGATGACCGCAATGTCCTGATCGACTTGCTGGAAGGGCTGTTTGCCATCGCCATGGCTGACGGGTCCTATCACCCGCAAGAGGATGCGTTTCTGGAACAGGTTGCCGCCATCTTCGGCCTTGATGCGCGCTGCTACCATGTCGTCAGGTCGCGGTTCGTTGATGGCGCGCCGCGTGATCCCCACGAGGTTCTGGGGATCGCGCCCGACGCCACGATGGCCCAAGCGCGCGCCGCGTGGAAGCAGGCCGTGCGCGACAGCCATCCCGATGCGATGATTGCGCGCGGCGTGCCTGCCGAGGCGGTCAAGCTGGCCGAACGTCGCCTGATCGCCATCAACGAAGCCTGGGACGCAATTTCCGCCCGGCGCGCAGCCTGACGCCCCGGATGCGCATCGCGACCTACAATGTCGAATGGTTCAACGCACTTTTCGACGACAACGGGCGGTTGCTTTTCGACCGGGAGCTGTCGGCGCGCTACAAGCTGACGCGGGGGGAACAGCTGCAGGCACTGGGGATCGTCTTTCAGAAACTGGACGCCGACGCGATCACCATTATCGAAGGCCCCGACACCACCGGCAAGCGGTCCACCGTGGTGGCGCTGGAGACCTTTGCGGCCCATTTCGGGTTGCGCGCGCGTCGGGCGCTGTCGGGCTTTGTCTCCGGCACCGAACAGGAAATCGCGCTTCTTTATGATCCTGACAAGATGTCGGCGCGGCACGATCCCAAGGGTGGCGCTGTGTCAGGCGGGGCGAGCACATCGGCGCCACGATTTGACGGGACGTTTCATTACGATCTTGATTCAGACGGGATGTCGGAACCCATCACGTTTTCCAAACCGCCGCTGGAGATTGCGGTGACGACCAAAAGCGGGATCGCTTTTCGGATGATTGCCGTTCATGCCAAGTCAAAGGCCCCGCACGGCGCCAGGGGCGACGCGGCCATTGCGCGTCTGTCCATCGAGAACCGCCGCAAGCAACTGGCGCAATGCGTCTGGCTGCGCCGTCGGGTGGATGAACATCTGGCGGCGGGCGAGACGCTGATCGTGTCGGGCGATTTCAACGACGGGCCGGGCCTGGATGAATATGAAAAGCTGTTCGGCCGGTCCGGGGTCGAAATCGTGCTTGGCGAGCCCGAGGCAAATGGCGCCAAGCTTTACGATCCGCATGCGAGCATGGCGCTGAGCCAGAAAATCGGCGCGATGCCGACCACAGCGCGGTTCTATCTGGCCCCGAAAAAGCGGTACTTCGAGGCGCTACTGGATTTCATCATGGTATCCGAAGACCTGGCCAAACGGGTCCCTGCGCCCGCATGGCGCATCTGGCATCCGCTGAACGATCCCGAATGCTATCTGCGCGAAGATCTGCGCAATGCACTGCTGCAGGCGTCGGATCATTTTCCTGTCAGCCTGGATTTACCGGGGCTTGGTTGAAAAATCGGTATAAAGAGCGCATATTGAAACCATGCGCCACTTCATCGCCCCCATCGCCCTGATCGCCCTTTGTGCAAGCCCGCTTGCCGCAGAGACGCCCGCCGTGCCTGAAACCCCGACCGATGAAGGGTTCAGCCTGATGGAGGAAGGCGCCAAGTTGTTCATGCGCGGCATCATGTCGAAGATGGAGCCTGCGCTGGATGAAATGGGCAAGGCACTGGACGAAGTGAAGCCGAGCCTTGAGGCATTGCAGCCGAAACTGCGCGAGTTGATGGCGCTGGTTGGCGATCTGCAAAACTACCATGCGCCCGAAAAGCTGCCCAATGGCGACATCATCATGCGCCGCAAGACCGAGCAGGAAATCATGCTCGACAAGCTGAACCCCGAAGGGATCGAGCTTTAGCGCCCGCCCCGTTCAGTTCCTAGGGGTCCTGATCAGGCGCAGGATTTCCGCCGCAGCCGCGGGGATGTTGGTGCCGGGTCCGAAGATCGCCTTGATCCCGCGGTCATAGAGGTATTCGTAATCCTGCTGCGGGATGACGCCGCCGCAAATCACAAGTATCTCCCCTGCCCCCGCCGCGTTCAACGCCTCCACAAGTTGCGGGGCCAATGTCTTGTGCCCGGCAGCCTGTGACGAAATGCCGATGACATGCACGTTCTTGGCGATGGCGTCGCGGGCCGCTTCGTCCGGGGTCTGGAACAAGGGGCCCACATCAACGTCAAAGCCGATATCGGCGAAGGCGCTGGCGATGACCTTGGCGCCGCGATCATGGCCGTCCTGGCCCATCTTGACGACCAGCATCCGGGGGCGACGACCGGTCTTGGCGGCAAACGTGTCCACGTCATTCTGGATCGCGGCAAAACCGGCATCGCCTTCGTAGGCGGCGCCGTACACACCGGCCAGCGTGCGCACCTCGGCGCTGTGGCGACCAAAGACGTTTTCCATTGCCAGGCTGATTTCGCCCACGGTGGCGCGGGCGCGGGCCGCATTGACAGCAGCTGCCAAGAGGTTGCCGTTGCCGCGTGCGGCGGTTTCAAGTGCGGCCAAGGCCGCGTTGCAGGCAGCCATATCGCGGGTGGCACGAACCCGGGTGAGCCGGGCGATCTGGGCATCACGGACCGCGACGTTGTCGATGTCGCGCACATCGATCCTGTCTTCGGTTGCAAGGCGGTACTTGTTGACGCCGACGATGACCTCGTCCCCCTTGTCGATGGCGGCCTGACGGCGCGCGGCGGATTCCTCGATCCGCAGCTTGGGCATGCCCGAGATGACGGCGCGTGTCATGCCGCCCATCTCTTCGACCTCGGTGATCAGTTTCCACGCCTCGTCCGCCAGTTGTGCGGTCAGGCTTTCGACATAGTAGGACCCCGCCAAGGGGTCCACGACATGGGTGATGCCGGTTTCTTCGGCCAGGATCAGCTGGGTGTTGCGCGCGATGCGGGAGGAAAATTCGGTCGGAAGCGCCATCGCCTCGTCAAAGGAATTGGTGTGCAAGGACTGGGTGCCACCCAGAACCGCCGCCATCGCCTCATAGGCGGTGCGGATGATGTTGTTGAAGGGATCAGCCTCTTGCAGGGACACGCCGGAGGTCTGGCAATGGGTGCGCAGCATCAGGCTGGTGGGGTTGGCCGCACCAAATTCCGTCATGATCCGGTGCCACAACAGGCGTGCGGCGCGCAGCTTGGACGCCTCCATGAACACATTCATCCCGATGGCGAAAAAGAACGACAGGCGGGGGGCGAAATCATCGACCTTCATGCCCCGCGCGATGGCGGTGCGGACATATTCGCGGCCATCGGCAAGCGTATAGGCCAGTTCCTGAACCAGGTTCGCGCCAGCCTCCTGCATGTGATAGCCGGATATGGAGATGGAGTTGAATTTCGGCATCTCGGCGGCGGTGTATTCGATGATGTCGGCCACGATCCGCATCGAGGGTTCAGGCGGATAGACATAGGTGTTGCGGACCATGAATTCCTTGAGGATGTCGTTCTGGATGGTGCCGGACAGGGCCGCACGGGGCACGCCTTGTTCTTCGCCAGCGACGATGAAACTGGCCAGGATCGGGATCACGGCACCATTCATCGTCATGGACACGCTGATCTTTTCCAAAGGGATGCCGTCGAACAGGATTTTCATGTCCTCGACGGAATCAATGGCGACGCCTGCCTTGCCCACATCGCCCTCAACCCGTGGGTGGTCGCTGTCATAGCCCCTGTGGGTCGCCAGATCAAACGCAACCGAGACGCCCTGCTGCCCGGCAGCCAGTGCCTGTCGATAAAA
>JBKJVF010000088.1:0-20557 GCA_046589965.1 Paracoccaceae bacterium | reverse complement strand
TCTGGGACCGGATCGAGGCCTTTCAGCAGTTCGATGCGGCGCTTGCCGCAGGGGATGCGGAACGGGTGGCCAAAACCCTGCCCAACGCATGGGACCGCATGACCGAGGCCGAGATCGAGACGACATTTGCCGGACTGTTCGCCAAAAAGCTGATGGCCATGCAGCTTGGCGACGAGGCGGGGCGGATCGCATTTCGGGTGGCCCTTTTGTCACCAGAATTTGCCACTGCCGCTGCAAGTCGAACGGCGCTTGATCCGACCGAGGATTTTCTGATCGGGCTTGCCAAGGGCGATGTCACGGGCATGATCGCCCCGGACAGCCTGGGGCGCGCGATTGCGCCGGCTTTCAGCGGCCCGCCCGCAGCGCCAGAAGGCACGGAATCTGCCCGGCTTCTGGCCGAGGACCGCTATGGCGAGGCGGTGCTGACGGCAATCGAACGTATCTCAGCGGGCGTACAGGGCGATCTGCGTCAGGTCACCGAGGGTCTTGCGACATTGCGCGCCGCCGGGCTGGAAGCTGTCGCTCGGCGAACCGCGTTGGAACTGATGCTTTTGGAACGACGGGGATGACGCAGAATCCCGCCCCGGGCCAGATGGATCAATGGATCTCGACGTTTCTGGAGGCGCAGATGGCCGAACGCAACGCCGCGCGCAACACGCGGCTTGCCTATGGTCGGGACCTCAAGGATCTCGCGGTCTGGCTTTCTCGGCGCAGTCGCAGTTTTGCGGGGGCCGACACATCCGATATCGAGGGCTACCTGATCCACTGTGACGCAAACGGGTTGTCCAAGGCGACACGCGCCCGGCGGCTGTCGGCGATCAAGCAGTTGTTCCGATTTGCCCATGAGGAAGGCTGGCGCGCGGACAATCCCGCATTGCGTCTGCCCGGACCCGGCAAGATGCAGCGTCTTCCCAAGACCCTGTCGCTGGACGATGTGGAACGACTGCTGACCACCGCGCGGGGGCATGGGCGCACGCCGGGTGATCGTCTGCGCAACCGGGCGTTAGTGGAATTGCTTTACGCCACCGGCATGCGGGTGTCGGAACTTGTGGGTTTGCCGGTCGCGGCGGTGCGCGGCGATCCGGCCATGATCCTTGTGCGCGGCAAGGGCGACAAGGAACGATTGGTGCCAATCTCACGCCTGGCCCGCGCGGCGGTTGTCGACTGGCTGGCCGAACGTGACCGCGAGATTGCGGCCGCCAAGGTCGACGGCAAGGCACCAAGTCCCGCCGCCGAACGCGCACTTTTTCCGGGGCTTGGTGCCGAGGGGCATCTGACGCGCCAGTATTTCCATGCCGTGCTGAAGGACATCACCATCCGCGCCGGGATCGACCCCGACCGTGTCACCCCCCACACCCTGCGTCATGCCTTTGCGACACATCTTTTGCAGGGCGGGGCCGATCTGCGGGTGATCCAGTCATTGCTTGGCCATGCCGATGTCGCCACCACCGAAATCTATACCCATGTGATGGATGAACACTTGCGCGCCCTTGTGCTGCAGCATCATCCGCTTGCGACGGCGTCCCGCAGCGGTCGCAAGTCTTGATCCGGCAAGGGCAAGCCTGCTAAGCGAAGGACTTGCCCTGCGACGCCCCCATTGAAACTGCATATCTGGATATCATGGACCCCGCACAACTCGATTTTGCTTTTTGGGTGACCGCCGGGATCATCTTGATCCTGCTTTTGGCATCCGCGTTCTTTTCGGGGTCCGAGACGGCGCTGACGGCAGCCTCGCGCGGCAAGCTGAAGGCGCAGGCCGACCGGGGATCGCGCGGTGCGCGCCAGGCACTAAAAATTACCGAAGACAATGAACGCATGATTGGCTCGCTTTTGCTGGGCAACAATATCGTCAACATTCTGGCGGCATCGCTGGCCACTGCGCTTTTGACGCGGATCTTTGGCGACAGCGGTGTGGCGATGGCGACGCTTGTGATGACATCATTGGTGCTGGTCTTTGGCGAAGTGCTGCCCAAAACCGTTGCAATCACCTATGCCGAGGCATTCGCCACCCGCGTCGCACCGGTCGTAAATGTGATCATCTTGGTGTTTTCGCCGGTTGTGTCGCTGGTGCGGGCATTGGTGCGCGGCATCCTGCGTCTGTTCGGGATCAAGGCCGATCCGGATGCCCGCTTTCTGGCCTTGCGGGATGAAATCATGGGGGCGATTGCGCTGGGTCATTCCGAAGGTGCGGTGGAAAAGGAAGATCGCGACCGATTGCTGGGCGCGCTGCATTTGTCCGACCGGACGGTGGACGAGATCATGCGCCACCGTCGCCAGATCGAGATGATCGACGCCGATCAACCGCCGGGAGACATTATCACCAAGGTCCTTGCATCCGCCCATAGCCGGTTGCCGGTCTTTCGCGGGTCCGAGGACAACATCCTTGGTGTCATCCATACCAAGGACCTCTTGCGCGAAGTTGATCGCCTGATGCGAGGGCACGACGCCGCACCGCAGGGACTGGAGGCGCTGGATATCGTCAAGGTGGCGATGAAACCATATTTCGTCCCCGACACGACGGCGCTCGACGAGCAGATGCGCCAGTTCCTGAAACGGCGCACCCATTTCGCGCTGGTGGTGGACGAATATGGCGCGCTTCAGGGTGTGCTGACGCTGGAGGACATTCTTGAGGAAATCGTCGGCGACATCACCGACGAATTCGATGTTGTCGACAAGAACAGCCACCTGTCGCGTAACGGCGCGGACGAAGCAGTCGTCGAAGGGGCGATGACCATTCGTGACCTGAACCGCGCGATGGACTGGATGCTGCCAGACGAGGAGGCCAATACGGTCGCGGGCCTTGTGATCCACGAGGCACAGACCATCCCGGCCGAAGGGCAGGTCTTCAGTTTCCACGGCTTTCGCATCGAAGTGGTGACGCGGCGTGAAAACCGCATCACCAAGCTGAAGCTGCGCCGACTTTAGCGTTTGCCGAAGATCGACCCCAGAATGCCACGTACCACGGCCTGACCGGACTTGGTGCCCAACTGGCGCGCAAAGCTTTTGGCAAAGGCGGTACCGACCGAATCCCGACCGCCAGAGGTGGTGCGCTTCTTGGGTGCCGCGTCATTGCCGTCATAGCGACGCGCACGCGTCAGTTCGCGTTCCTCTTCGGCCGCGTCGGCATCCTTGCGGGCCTGTTCTTCTGCCTGCCTTGCGGCGGTCTCGGATCTGGCGCGCAGCCGTTCATATGCGCTGTCGCGGTCAATGGTGACATCATATTTGCCCCTGACCGGCGATCCGGCCACCAGCGACGCACGTAGTGCGGGATCAATTGGCCCCAGTTGTGACGACGGGGGGCGCACCAATGTACGTTCGGCGATGCCGGGTATCCCCTTGTTTTCAAGAAAGCTTGTCACCGCCTCGCCGGTGCCCACATCGCGGATCGCATCCTCGATGACAAACCGGGGGTTGGGCCGATAGGTCTCTGACGCCATCTTGAGGTCTTTCTGGTCCTTGGCGGTAAAGGCGCGCAGGGCGTGCTGCACCCGATTGCCCAATTGCCCAAGGATGTTTTCGGGCACATCGGCCGGGTTCTGGGTGATGAAATAGACCCCCACACCCTTGGACCGGATCAGCCGCGCGACCTGTTCGACCTTTTGCACCAGCGCCTTGGGCGCGTCGGTAAAGAGCAGATGCGCCTCGTCGAAAAAGAACACCAGCTTTGGCTTGTCGGGATCGCCCACCTCGGGCAGCACTTCGAAAAGTTCGGACAAGAGCCACAAAAGAAAGGTCGCATAAAGGCGCGGCGCATTCATCAACCGGTCCGCGGCCAGGATGTTGATGCACCCTGCCCCATTGGCGTCGGTCAGCATCAGATCGGACAGTTCCAGCGCAGGCTCGCCAAAGATATCCGCACCACCTTCGTTTTCCAGCACCAGCAACTGGCGCTGGATCGCCCCGATGGACGAGGTCGCGACCAGACCATAGCGGGTGCTGATGGTGTCGGAGTTTTCACCGATAAAGACCAGCAGCGCCTGCAGGTCCTTGAGGTCCAACAGCGGCAGTTCTTCTTCATCCGCGAGGCGGAACGCGACGTTCAGCACACCTTCCTGCGCATCGGTCAACTGCAGCATCCGGCTGAGCAGCAAGGGTCCCATCTCGGCGACAGTGGCGCGGATGGGGTGGCCGGCCTTGCCCCAGATGTCCCAAAAGACGACCGGAAAGGCGCGATAGGCGATCTCATAGTTGATGGTGGCCGCGCGTTTGGTAAACGCTTCGTGCAGCTTGTGGCTTTCGCTGCCCGGGGCACCCAGACCTGACAGATCGCCCTTCACATCGGCCATGAAGACCGGGACGCCCGCCGCCGAAAAGCCCTCGGCCAGAACTTGCAGCGTGACGGTCTTGCCGGTGCCGGTGGCGCCCGCGATCAGCCCGTGGCGATTGCCATAGCGCAAAAGCAGTGACTGCGGCAGCCCGTAGCCTTCGCCGCCGCCCCCCACGAAAATGCTGTCGAGCTGTTCCAAGTTGTACCCCTTCGTTCAAACTAAACCAGACGTTGCGCATTGACGTTGCTGCGCGATCCGCGCAAACATACATCGTTAACTTTGTGTCGCTAGTCATATTGGCATCGGGCCCGCGCGGATTGCAGTCTCGATGTGACTTCCTCCCTGTTGGACTGGCCGCGCCCCCTATGACGCGGCCTTTTTTATGCATTTGTGATCTTTGACCCTGCCAATTTGTGTTGACGAGGGCGGAATTCGTTCGTAGCGTCCTTCGCAGAAGTCGGCCAGTCCGACAGGGAGCAATAATATCGTTTGAAAGGGGCCGGTTAACCGGCCCTTTTTTTCTTGTCTCATGCTAGCGGTAACACCCCCACGCCCATCCGACGGCTGACATCTTTGGTCCCGGATCAGCGTCTTTCCGCCCTGCCCGGTCGCGTTTGGGCGCAAATGGCCCCTGACTTGCTTCGATCCGCATGGTAGAGACCGCGCCACAGCGGACCCACAAGCTTCAGGATAGATTGATGACCCTCATGCGTTTTGCCACTGCCGCAGCATTTTGCGGCGCGATGGTTTTGCCTTTGTCGGCCTTTGCCCAGGATGCCACTGCGCCGGCCGAGGCCCCTGCCGCACCTACCGAGGCACCACCCGAAAACACCCTTACCCTGGGTCAGGAGGTTGGCGACGGTGGCATCGGATCAACCTACAGCGCCGCAACATTCGACGACTGGCAACAGCGTTGCGCCCGTTCCGGAACCGAGGCTGATCCGTGCCAGCTTTACCAGTTGCTCAAGGATGACGCGGGCACGGCGGTTGCCGAAATCACCGTGTTCGGCCTGCCCGAGGGTGCCGGCGGCGAGGCCGAGGCCGGTGCCACCTTCATAGCGCCCTTGGAAACCTTGCTGACAGCTGGCCTGACCCTGCAGATCGACGCGGGCAAGCCCAAGGTCTATCCCTTTGCCTTTTGCGCGGACCTTGGTTGCGTGATCCGGCTGGGGTTCACGCCTGCCGAGATCGAGGCAATGAAGAAGGGCAACAAGATGACCGCGACCATCGTGCCCTTTGTCGCGCAAGACAAAAAGGTGAACCTGAATATCTCGTTGAAGGGGTTCACCAAAGGCTATGAGGCGGTGAATGCTGCCAACGCTCTGGTCGATGCTGCAGCGGCAGCGGCTGCAGCTGCCGCACCGGCAGAAGCACCCGCACCGGCCCCCTGACCTTACGCCTATGCTTGGGCGGGGTCATGCCTGCCCAAGCACCAGCACAGCGTTCAACCCGCCAAAGGCAAAGGCGTTGCTTGCCACTGTGGTGACCTTGGCCTGACGCGCCGTGTTGGGAACGATGTCCAGCGCGCAGTCGGGATCCGGCAGGCGGTAGCCAATGGTCGGCGCAATGACGCCCTGCCGCAGCGCCATCAGACAGGCCAAAAGCTCCACTGCGCCCGTGCCACCGATCAGATGGCCATGCATGGATTTGGTCGATGACACCATCAACTTGCCTGCATGGGCCCCGTAGACCTCTGTGATCGCGGCACATTCGGTGCGGTCATTGGCGGCTGTCCCTGTGCCATGCGCGTTGATGTAGCCCACGTCCTCGGGACTGCGCCCGGCATCCTGCAGGGCGAGGGCCATCGCACGCGCCGCACCTTCGCGTGACGGCATCACCAGATCGGCGGCATCCGACGTCATGGCAAACCCCAGCACCTCGGCCAGAATGTCGGCCCCGCGCGCCACGGCATGGTCACGGTCTTCAAAGACAAAGACTGCCGCACCTTCACCCTGCACCATGCCACTGCGATCGGCGCTGAAGGGGCGGCACCCGTCAGCCGACATCACGCGCAATGCCTCCCACGCCTTGAGACCGCCGAATGACAGCATCGCCTCGGACCCGCCCGTCAGCATCGCCGTTGCACCACCCCCCCGGATGATCTGGAACGCCAGACCCATCGCGTGGTTCGAACTGGCGCAGGCGGTGGAGACGGTAAAGACCGGCCCGGTAATGCCATGGGCCATGGAAACGTGGCTTGCCGCCGCAGAATGCATCAGACGCGGCACCACAAGGGGGGGCACGCGGGACTTGTTGTCGCGGTAAACCGCGCGGTAGCTGTCGTCGGTCGTCGTCAACCCGCCGCCACCAGTGCCAAGGATAACGCCGGAGCGGTTGCCCAGATAGCCCGAAAACTCCAGACCCGACTGGGCCACGGCCTGCCGCGCGGCGAACAGTGCAAAAAGCGCGAACCGATCACATTGCGCGATCTCGGCTTTGCTAAAATGTGCCTCGGGCGACCAGTCGCGCACCTGTGCCGCAATCTGGATGGCCAGCTTGTCAAGATCAAGGACGTCCAGCGGACCAATGCCGCAGCGCCCTTCGGCCATCGCGGCATAGGTGGCGTCCACGTCCTGCGCCAGCGCGTTGATCGTGCCAGCGCCGGTGATGACGACGCGCTTCATGCGGCCTTTTGTGCCATCAGCCCCTCGACCGCTGCGGCGATCGTTCCGACCGAGGTGATGTCAAACCCCTGCGTATCGGGCGTGTTGGCGTTGAAGGGCACGTGGATGTCAAATGCCTCCTCGATGGCAAAGATCGCCTCGACCAAGCCCAGACTGTCGATGCCAAGGCTGTCCAGCCGACTGTCGGGATGTACGTCGGTGACATCCAACAGGGCCTGCGCTGCGATGATCTCGATGATCTTTTGCTGCACGACCGCGTTCATGGCGGGAACCTCATTCATGATCCATGCGACGATCTACGCTGCTCATGGTAACTTTGTAATGACTTTTTCGATCTCGGCGACGCGCGCGGCAAGGCGCGGCAAGCGGCGCAGCGCCTTTTGCATCTCGACATGCGTCTCCATCCTGACCGCCGGATAGCCAAGCAGCACCCGCCCCGCCGGGGCGTTGGTGAAAATCTTGGTGGCCCCGCCTGCGATCACGTCGTCGCCGACAAAGATGTTGTCATTGACGCCGCATTGTCCGCCCAGCACCACGCGGTCACCGATGCGTGCGGAGCCTGCAATGCCGACCTGGCCACAGATCAGGCAATCGCGCCCGATCTGGACGTTGTGGCCGACATGGACAAGGTTATCAAGCTTGCTGCCCGTACCAATCAAGGTATCGCGAATGGTGCCCCGGTCGATGCAAGCATTTGCGCCGATTTCCACGTCATCGCCAATGGTTACGGCCCCAAGTGAGTGCAGCCGGGTCCAGCTTTGGCCACGGATGTCTTCGCGAACACCCAAAGTCTCGCGGATTTCCTCGACACCCGATTTTTCCGGTGTGACAAACGAGAATCCGTCAGACCCGATCACCGCGCCGGGCTGCGCGATGAACCGCTCGCCAATCCGGACATGATGGCCGATCCGCGCGCCTTCGAGGATCAGGGCATCGGCCCCGATCACCGCGCCTTCACCAATGGACACATGCGCGGCGATGCGGGCACGCGCGCCGATCACAACCCCCGCAGCAATGGTCACAAAGGGGCCTATTGCCGCGCCTGCGCCAATGGTGGCAGTCGGATCAATCACCGACATCGGATGCAGACCGGGCGCAATCGCGGGTCCCGAATCCATCAGTTGGGTCAGGCCTGCCATGGCAAGCCGCGCGCGCGGCGCAAAGATCGCAGCCCGAAGCCCGAAGCCCTGCCAGTCCGCCCCCGGCCACAGCATGGCCGCAACCGCCTTGCCCTTGGCAAGCCCGTCGGCATAGCGGGGGTCCATCGCAAGGGCCAACTGGTCGGCCCGCGCCATCGCGGGCTCAGCTGCGCCAGAGACGATCAGATCGACGTCGCCCTCGGCCACAGCCCCCAGTGCCTGCGCGATATCTGCGATCCGATGGGCCATCCCGACACTCCCCCAAGCCCGGCGGGCGGCGCGGGCTTTCGGACCGCGTTTTAGCCCTGAACCCCGGGGATGACCACCCCGGCCGCCTGCAACGCAGCCAGGATCGCCGCATCGCGTCCATAGACGTCGCGCCGATAGCTCATCTTGCCCTTTTGCGTCGGATAGGCGGTGAAATAGACCAGATGCACCGGCACTGCCTTTTCCAGCGGCACCATGGTTTCCGACCCCGTCACCAGAACGCGTTCAAATTCGGCTTCCGCCTCGGCGGACTGCACCGACAACAGCTCATGCGCAAGGTCAAAGGGGTCTGCCACCCGGATGCAGCCATGGCTGTAGGCGCGCACATCATTGGCGAACAGATCTTTGGACGGCGTGTCATGCAGATAGATGTTGTGGGTATTCGGGAACATGAACTTGACCTTGCCAAGCGCGTTGCCATCCGACGGCGGCTGACGCAGCGCAAAGGGAAAGTTCCGCGCCGTATAGGCCGCAAAGTTCACGGCACCGCGCGACACGACACGACCGTTGCCGTCGATCACCTTCAGATGCGACACGGCATTCGGGTTGCGCTGCAAAAGTGGCAGGTATTCCTTGACCGTGATCGACCGCGGCACCGACCATGACGGATTGATCACCATGAATTCCATCAGGTCGGAAAATTCCGGGGACCGTTGGTCGGGGACGTTCTTGCCGATCACCACGCGGGTCTGAAAGATCGTCTTGCCATGGTCCACGATCTTGGCGGTGAAATCGGGCTGGTTCACCCAGATATGCCGCACCGACCGGTCGATATCGAGCCAGCGTTCCCGCTCCATCGCGACGATGACGGACCCCAGGCGCTCCTGCGCGCTTGTGTTCAGTTCGATCCACGTCGTGTCGCGAAAGGTGCCATCGGCAACAAGCCCATGGTTGACCTGAAACGCCGTCACGGCGCGGGCGATGTCGGCGTCATAGATGGCCGTGACTGACCGACCCAGATATCCCATCCGCATCAGCCGGTCGCGCAGGGCAACAACGGCGGGACCGGTATCGCCCACAGCCAGCGTGCCGGTCGGGACAGTCGGCCCCCAGCCGCCCGCCGCGATCACGGCCTCCAGTTCCATCTTGCCGTGCATCATTTGGGCGTACACGGTGGATGACGGGACCAGCGCCTGCAAGGCCTTGGCGGGTGGCATGCCGGCCATCGCTGCCAGATGCACCGCAGGATCCACCACGGTGATCTCGCGCACGATGGTGCGGTCCACCTCTGATGGGATCAGCACGCCCGATGTCAGATCGCGCGCAAAGGCAAGATAGGCGCGGGTCATCGCGACCTCCAACCGGGCGCGATCGCCCTCGGTCCGCGCAGCCGCGAATTCGGCCATCAGCACATTGGGGTCGTACCGGTTCTGTGGCAGCCCATGATCAGGTGCGGTGGCAAATGCAGCCAAAAGGGCGCCGCGCCGTTCAGCATCGGCAGCCGACGTCCAAAGCGTGGTGTATCCGGTGCTGCGATACCAGGCCTGGATCGCCTCATCCCCGGCAGCGGCAGTTGCAAGCGACTGGCTGAAGGCGGGCATCATCTCGGCCTGAACGGCGCTGGTGGCGAGGCCGGCCCCAAGGCTGAAAGCAACGGCACTGACGAGCAAAGAGATACGCAACCTGCGCCGCAAAGTGACGCTTTGGACAGACTGGAAATGGGTCACTTGGCAACTCTGATAAGGGGTGGAATCCATCGTGCAGATGCCTGTCAGCTTTTTCCAATTCGCCACAAGTGTCTATTCACAAATGAGCCGAAAATTCGGTAACTGGCCCCTTGAGCGCAGATTTTTCGCATTGAGGCGCTTTTGGCAACGATCCCGCAGCGCCAATCGGGCAATTGCGCCAAGCAAAAAGAAGCTCGTTCAGCAAAAATTTGCCGATTGGTCTTCAAATGGCCACAGACGGGCAATCTGCGCTTGGGGATCGAATCGTCCTGTGCCATAAGTTTGGCACTCAGGGACGAGACAGAACCAAGAGCCGACGGCCGAATGGCCAAAGGCCAGCGAAGGACAGTCGCGCAGAATGACGAACGTAACTTCAGGCGTGTTTTCGCGGCGTGGGCTGCTTGGTGCCTTTGCTGCGACTCTGGTAGTCGCCGCACCCACCTACAGCAGTGCGTTTGGATTGTTGAAAGGTGCCGGCGATATTCGTCGCATCCGTATGACATCGGGCCGCACGGGCGAAACCATCGATACGATCTACTGGATCGAGGGTGAGTACATTCCCGAAGTGATGAAGGAAATCAATCACTTCATGCGCGACTGGCGGTCCGGAGATGCGGTCAAGATCGACGCCCGCACTGTCGACATCATGGCGGCATCGCACCGCCTTCTGGACGTCAACGAACCCTATATGCTGCTGTCGGGCTATCGGTGCCCCAAGACCAACGCGATGCTGCGGTCGAAATCGCGCGGCGTGGCAAAGAATTCCCTGCACATGAAGGGTCAGGCGGCTGACCTGCGGCTGAACTCCCGTTCCGTCGGGCAAATGGCCAAAGCGGCCTCGGCTTGTGCTTCGGGTGGGGTGGGTCGCTACTCACGCTCGAACTTCGTTCACATGGATTGCGGACCTGTACGCAGCTGGGGCGGATAAGGTCAAATTGTTCTGATTTCTAGAACATGGGCGGGTCACCCGCCCATTTTGCATTTTCAGCCCCCGGTTGCGGCGCGTTTCCCGTGTGGGATCAGTCCGACCCGGCCGGATCGTCGGTCTTGCGCCGGTATCCCATCGCCACGACGAATTTCTCTGAACTGTCGGCGCGGCTGGCGGGCGGTTTGACGTTCGCCACTTTGGAAAAATTGCGCTTCAACAGGGCCTGCAGCTGGTTTTCCGCGCCCCCCGCCAGAACCTTGGCGACAAAGGTGCCGCCCTCCTCCAGGACGTCAAAGGCAAAGTAGGCCGCCGCTTCGCACAAGGCGATGATGCGCAGGTGGTCCGTGCCCTTATGGCCCGACGAGGCCGCGGCCATGTCGCTCAGCACGACATCGGCGCGACCGCCAAGCCAAGTCTTGACCTTGGCATCGGCGTCGTCCTCCAGAAAGTCGAGCTGATGCAGTTCGACACCGGCGATCGGCTCCACCTCTTGCAGGTCCACGCCGATGATGCGGCCTTGCGGCTTGCCTTTGCGTTCGCCCAAGGCATTGACGCGCGGCACCGCCACCTGACACCAGCCACCCGGCGCGCAACCGAGGTCGACGACGCGGGCCCCTGGTGTCAGGAACCCGTATTTGTCGTCCAATTCCAGGATCTTGTAGGCCGCACGCCCACGATAGCCTTCCTTGCGCGCCTTGATCACATAGGGATCATTCAGCTGCCGTTCCAGCCACAGCGTGGAGGACAGCTTGCGCCCCTTGGCGGTTTTGACCCGGATGCGCAGTTCACGCGCGCCGCGACCGGACGCGGCTGGTTTGTCAGTCATGCAAAGGGTCCGTCCTCAAGTACGCCGTCCGCGCTCATCTGGGCATATAGCAGACCCTCGCGCAGACCGCGATCCGCGACAGACAGCCGATCGGTGGGCCAGATCCGCATCAAGGTCTGCAAGATCGCCGCACCAGACATGATCAGCGAATGCCGGTCGCGCCCGATGCGCGGGTCGGTGCGCCGCCCCTCTGGGCCAAGGCTCAGGTAATCGCGGATGACGAAATCGATCTGGTCCGAGGTCATCACCAGCCCGTCGACCTTGTTGCGGTCATAGCGGCGCAGGCCCAGAAACGAGGCCGCGACCGTGGTCACGGTGCCCGACGTGCCGATGATCTGGAATCCTTCCTTGGGATGTTCAGCATTGTAGGGCGTGAAATTCGACAGATTCTCTTCGAAAAACCAGCTCATCAAGGCAAATCGCGCCGCGTCGTCCTGCACGTCACCGAACTGGTCTTTCAGCGTGGCCACACCCAGAGGCACGGAAATCCAGTCCACCACGCGCGCGGCAGGCCCGTCGCCTTGGGCGTCAAACCCCAGATGCAGGTTCATGATCGACCTTGGACGGTCATCCGGGGGAACCGATGACAGGTCGATCCAGACCAGCTCGGTCGATCCACCGCCAATATCGACAACCAGCAACTGCTTGGTCCGCGGGCTGACCAGCGGCGCGCAGGATATGACAGCGAGGCGCGCCTCTTCCTCGGGCAGGATGATCTCCAGGCTCATGCCGGTTTCGCGCCGCACCTGACGGATGAAATCGCGCGCGTTGCCGGCGCGGCGACAGGCCTCGGTTGCCACCAGCCGCTTGTTCGTCACACCATGCTTTTCCAGTTTGCGCTGGCAGATGCGCAAGGCCTGCACCGCACGTTCCATCGATGCACGGCCAAGGCGGCCAGATGCCTCCAGACCAAGGCCCAGCTGAACCGATTTGGAAAAGCTGTCGATAACGGTAAACTGAGTGCCTTTCGGTTCGGCAATCAGCATCCGGCAACTGTTCGTTCCAAGGTCCAACGCCGCATAAAGCGCTGGCCCGCTGGTCGGGGAGGCAGACGACGCATCTGCATGAGAAGCCAAGGGATCGGCCTCGATCGATACAAGCTTGGCGCCCGCCTCCTGGGGACGCACGGGCGTCATATTGCGCCCTCCATCTGTGGTTACCCCAAAGGTAGTCGCAGCCCGGGATTTCTGCAAGCCTGCAATCGGACCGCAAATCCGTGGCACTACCCTCCGCATGAAAATGATGCAGAATTTTCATGCACCGCCCGCTTGCCAGACGGCGCGTGATCATCCAGCAAAGCGGTGAGCGCCAAGGGTCGCTCTCGCGCACAACCATGTCGAAATCCGACATTGTTTGTCGTTCGGTGGCCCCTACAAGCGGGTGGGATAGCAAAGGGATTCGCAAGCATGGTCGACGTTACGGTGGTCTATTGGCGCGACATCCCGGCCCAGGTGATCGTGGGAAAGGGGCGCGCTGCGTCCAAGGTCCAGTTGCCCGAACGGTTCGAACAGGCCATCGACCGCTGCGCGATGAAAATCGGCGCGCGTGACACGGACAGCTATCTGGCCGAATGGCGCAAGGCCGCACCCTATGCGGTCGAAGGCGAAGCCGCGACGGTGGCCGCCGCCGAGGCCGCCCGGATCGAGGCTGAATTTGACACCCAGCGCATCAAGGCGCTGATCGACGCCGATGGCTGGGCCAAGGCAGACCACTGAAACGACTGAATCAAGGTTCCCCCCATCATGGCATTGTTTAACCTTCGCCGTTCTGCGGCCCCCAGCGCGGCCCCCCAAGAGATGGAGGGGTTCCTGAAAGGCTTTTCCATCGAGGTGATGCCCCGCACTGCCGAAAAGGTGCCCTCGTTCCGCGCCATCCTGCCGCGCGGCACCCGCGTCTACATCGCCCATATCGAGGGTACGCCGATCGAGGACATGGTCGCGACCGCCCGTCGTCTGCATGGCGAGGGCTACGAGGTGATGCCGCATTTTCCGGCCCGCATCATCCCGGACAAGGCGACACTGGCTGACTGGATCGCACGCTACCGCGGCGAAGCGGATGTGAAACAGGCGCTGCTGCTGGGTGGAGGCGTCAACACGCCTGCGGGTGATTTCGACAGTTCCATGCAGATGATGGAGACGGGCCTTTTCAACGACTTCAAGCGCCTGCACGTTGCGGGTCACCCCGAGGGCAACCGCGACATCGACAAGGACGGCGGCGATGCCATCGTCTTGCAGGCACTCAAATGGAAGCAGGCCTTTGCCGACCGCTCCGACGCAGAGATGGCAATCGCCACGCAGTTCTGTTTTGAGGCCGAGCCCGTGATTGCCTGGGTGAACCGTCTGGCCGCCGAGGGGATCAAGCTGCCCGTCCATATCGGCGTGGCGGGGCCCGCGAAACTTCAGACCCTGATCAAGTTCGCCATTGCCTGCGGCGTGGGCCCCAGCTTGCGTGTTTTGCAAAAGCGCGCGATGGATGTGACCAAGCTGCTGCTTCCCTATGAACCCACGGACGTGATCGCAGCCCTTGCCGCGCACAAGGCCGCCAACCCCGAATTCGGGATCGAACAGGTCCATTTCTTCCCCCTTGGCGGCATCACGACGAATGCGGCCTGGGTCACCGAAAACGGCGGCGCGTCTGGCGTGCCCGCTGACGCAATCTAAAGGACAAATTCCATGACGCGGACCGTGATCGAATCCAAGACCAAGACCGTTGTCATCGGTTTTGACGAACCCTTTTGCGTCATCGGCGAGCGCATCAACCCCACCGGGCGCAAGAAACTGGCAGCCGAGCTGGAACAAGGCGATTTTTCCACCGTGGAGCGTGACGCGCTGGAGCAGGTCGCCTGTGGCGCAATGGTGCTCGATGTGAATTCGGGTGCTGTCTTTACCAACAGGATGGCTGCCGATCCGCGCTATGCCGACAACAACTTTGTCGAGCCCCCCCTGATGCGCGAACTGATCCTGCGCATTCAGGCCATCGTCGATGTGCCGCTCTGTATCGACAGCTCGGTTCCCGGCGCGCTGGAAGAAGGACTTCGTGCCTGCGAGGGTCGGCCCCTATTGAATTCCGTCACCGGCGAGGAACACCGGCTGGAACTGGTGCTGCCGCTCGTCAAGAAATACGGCGTGCCAGTGGTGGCGATTTCCAACGACGACACGGGCATCTCCGAAGACCCCGATGTGCGCTTCGCGGTGGCAAAAAAGATCGTCGAACGGGCGGCGGATTTCGGCATTCCGGCCCATGACATCGTGGTCGATCCCCTCGTGATGCCGATCGGTGCGATGGCGACTGCCGGGCATCAGGTCTTTACCCTTGTGCGCCGCCTGCGCGAGGAACTCGGCGTCAACACCACCTGTGGCGCGTCCAACATCTCGTTCGGCCTGCCCCATCGCCACGGCATCAACGCGGCCTTCCTGCCGATGGCCATTGGCGCGGGGATGACTTCCGCGATCATGAACCCGGTCCGCCAGGTGGAGATGGAGGCAATCCGTGCCGCCAACTTCCTGAACAACCAGGACCCGAATGGTGGCGAATGGATCCGCTTCGCCAAAGTGCTGGAGGCCGTGGAGGGTGGCATGACATTCGCCGAAGCGTCGGCAGCGGCGACGCAGGCGACCTCCGGGCGTCGGGGCGGACGTCGCGCGCGCGGCTAACTATTCGGCCGCCAGCGCCTCTGCCAGCGCGGGGACGAACCGACGCTCGTAATCCGTGCCGACCAGTGGGCCGACGAACTTAAACGCCACGGTGCCGTCACCCCGGATGATGAACGTCTCAGGTGGCGCGGTCACACCCCATTCGACGCGGTTGCGCCCCTGCGGATCTGTGGCAAGGGCAAAGAACGGATTGCCGTCATCGGCCAGGTATTCCAATGCGTTTTCGGGGTCGTCCATCATGTTGATGCCGGCCACGCGCACGCCATCTGCGGCCATCGCCTTCAGAACCGGATGTTCGGCGCGGCAAGGTGGGCACCAGCTGGCCCAGAAATTGACCACTGTGACCTTACCCGTGCGCAGGTCGGCATCGGTCAGGATCGGGATGCCGTCAAGGCCCGTCAGCGGGACTGCAGGCGCCGGCCTGTCGATAAAGACCGACGGCAGGACGCCGGGATTGTCCCGCTTCATCCCGAACCAGAACGTGGCCACCAGCGCCAAGAAGATCAGCGGCGGCAGAAACAAGAGCCACTTAGACATCGGACTTGCCCACCCTTGCCTCAACCTCGGCCAATGCGCGGCGCACCCTTGCGCCCTGCCACAGCGTCAGCAGAACCAGCGCCGCCAGAATCCCAATACCAAGGCCATAGGACCACAGGACCGGTCCTGCATATTTGCCAAGGTCCGGCATCATGCCCGCGCCTCGCGCGACAACAGCGCACTCAGCCGCCGCGCCCTGATCTCGGTGCGCGTGCGCAGCAGCACAAGGGTCAGGAACAACAGCCCAAAGCCAACAATGCTGATCACAAGCGGCACCCAGAACACGTCCGAGATGTTTTCTTCCTTGTCCAAGGACAGCGTCGCCCCCTGATGCAGACCCTGATTCCAGAAATTCACCGCATACCGGCTGAGAAGCGCGAACACCGAACCTACCATGCACAGGATCGCCGTCAGGTCGGCGGCCGTGTCGGGGTCTTCGATGGCGGCCCAGAGCGCGATATAGCCAAAGTAAAACAGCGTCAGGATCAAAAACGATGTCAGGCGCGGGTCCCAGGCCCACCAGGTGCCCCACATCGGCTGACCCCAAAGCGCGCCCGTGACCAGCGCAACGACCGTAAAGGCAAGGCCCACAGGGGCCGCCGCCTTGGCCGCAAGGGCCGAGACGTGATGCCGCCGCACCAGCCAGATCAGCGAGGCCACCAGCATCATGCCCCAGGCATTGATCGCCATCGTCGCGGCGGGCACATGCAGATAGATGATCTTGACCGTCGAACCCTGCCGGAAATCGTCAGGCGTGAAAAAGAA
This sequence comes from Paracoccaceae bacterium, assembly GCA_046589965.1. Classification (GTDB taxonomy): domain Bacteria; phylum Pseudomonadota; class Alphaproteobacteria; order Rhodobacterales; family Rhodobacteraceae; genus JAJNPS01. The sequence goes on along the minus strand of JBKJVF010000088.1, from coordinate 3,883 downwards.
CCCCCAACCAAGTCCGACCAAAAGGCAAAGGGCGCTCAACGCTCCCAACCCTGGCAACACCAGGGCCGTGGTCTGCATGAACCGCTTGGGGTTGGCATATTCCCAGATCGACATGGGCTTGGCTTTACGTCCTCTTGGTCAGGGGCTCAAGTCACTATCATGTCACGGAGCGCTATCGCAGATTGGCACGCAGGGCCATGGCGGCGGCAAAGGGCAGGATCGCCCAAGCGCCCGCCGTGATGGCCGACATCAGCGCAAGCGGCGTCGCCCCGTCGATGCCAAGGCCTGCCCGGCGAACCACCTCGGCGCCGTAGATCAGCGTCGGGACATACATCGGCAAAACCAATAGCGACATCAAAAGCCCACCCCGCTTGACGCCCACCACCAGCGCCGCGCCAAAGGCCCCGATGATGCTGAGCGCGGGGGTCCCCAGCAGCAGCGACAGGACCAGCGCGCCATAGGCAGGTGCGGGCAGGTTCAGCAATAATCCCAAAAGCGGCGCGATCAGCGTCAGCGGCAAGCCCGTCACCAACCAGTGCGCCAGTGCCTTGGTGGCGATAACCCCCTCTAGCGGGATGGGGGCGGTCGCCAGCAGGTCCAGCGAGCCATCCTCGTAATCCAGCGCAAAAAGACGGTCGAGGCTGAGTAGGCAGGCCAATAATGCGCCCACCCACAGGATACCCGGGGCAATCCTTGCCAGGGTGGTCCCTTCGGGTCCGACGCCCAGCGGCACCAGCACCGCGACAAGCAAAAAGAAGGCCAGGCCAAGCCCGAAACCACCCCCGGCGCGGAATGCCAGTCGCAGGTCGCGGACCAGAAGGGCGATCATGCAAAAGCCTCGTCAAAGCCATTGGGGCGGGCGGCGTCAGCGCCCTTCGCCTGATAGGGCGACAGGTCAAGCACTTGAGCCTCGTCCAGCCCAAGGTCGATGTGGCTGGCGATGACCGCAGCCCCACCTGCGGCCAGATGCGCACGCACGACGGCGGCAAACAATCCGACCGACGCTGCATCAAGCGACACCGTGGGTTCGTCCAGCGCCCAGATCGGACGCCCCGTGACCAACAGCCGCGCCAGCCCCAGCCGCCGCTTTTGCCCCGCCGACAGATGTGCCGCCAACCGATTGCGCAAGGGTGCAAGCTGCATCGCGTCCAATGCGGCATCAATCGCACCGCCACCGTGAACCTGTGCCCAGAAAGTCAGGTTCTCGGCCACGCTGAGCATGGCCTTGATGCCGTCGGCATGGCCTGCATAGGCGAGGCTTTCAGGCGGCATCGACACGCGGCCTGCGACCGCCGGCTGCAATCCCGCCAGTGTCCGCAAAAGCGTTGTCTTGCCCACGCCGTTCGGCCCGCGCAAGATCAGCGCCTGACCTGCCACCAGACGAAAGGCGATGCCGCGCAAGACCACCGCCCCGCCCCGCGCCACGTCCAGATCGTTGACCACCAGTTCCATGACGCCCAGCCCTACCCCAACAGATGTAAGGCGAAAAGGGGCTGCCTTGCGCCCTGCCCTCTGGCTCCCTGTCACCATGCCCGCTATCGTGGCCCCCCAACCTAGGAGATTTCGCATGCTGACATCGCATCCTTTTGGCCGCACGGGCCGTACCGCCAGCCGCATCGGGTTCGGCGCATGGGCCATCGGCGGCACTTGGGGCGAGGTCACGCATGACGACGCCAAGGCGACGCTGCATGCAGCACTTGATGCCGGGATGACCTTTATCGACACGGCGGATGTCTACGGCGACGGGCGGTCCGAACGCATCATCGCCGAGGTTCTGTCCGAACGTCCCGGCCACCGACCCTTTGTGGCCACCAAGGCCGGGCGCAGGCTGAACCCGCATATCCCAGGGGGCTATAACCGCACCAATCTTGAGGCGTTCATCGACCGGTCCCTGAAGAACCTCGCGATGGAGCGGCTGGATCTGGTGCAACTGCATTGCCCGCCGACCGCCGTTTATACCGATCAGGGCGTGTTCGACGCGCTCGATGCGATCAAGGCCACCGGCAAGATCGCCGATTACGGGGTGTCGGTGGAAACCATCGAAGAGGCGCATGCCGCCCTGCGCCAACCGGGCGTGGTGTCCGTGCAGATCATCTACAACATGTTCCGCCCGCGCCCGGCCGAGACGTTTCTGGCCGAAGCTGCCGCGCGCAATGTGGCCGTCATCGCCCGTGTGCCCCTGGCATCGGGCCTTTTGACCGGCAAGATGACGCCTGACAGCACCTTTGCCGCCGACGACCACCGAGCCTTTAATCGCAACGGCGAGGCCTTTGACAAGGGCGAGACGTTTTCCGGCGTGCCCTATGACGTCGCGTTGCAGGCAGTCGAGGAACTGGGCCCGCTGGTGCCGCAAGGCGCCACGATGGCGGCCTTTGCGCTGCGCTGGATTTTGATGAACGACGCGATCAGTGTGGTTATCCCGGGGGCCAAGACGCCGGATCAGGCGCGGGCCAATGTGGCCGCCGACGCCATGGCGCCATTGTCGCCCAAAGTAATGGAGGCCGCCGCCGACATCTATTTCCGGCGGATTTCGCGGCATGTGCATCATCTGTGGTAAGAAAAAATCCTTCTAAGGATTTTTGGCAAATTTCTTCTGCAAGAAATTTGGTCTACACCGGCAGCAGACAGACCGCGATCCGTCGCCCCTCGCTCAGCAGGACATTATAGGTCCGGCAGGCGGCGGGCGATGACATGACCTCCACCCCGATCCCTGCCTCCTCCAGCGCCTCGCGAAAGGGCAAGGGGGCGTGGCTGATGTCCGCGCCCATGCCAAGGAACAGCACGTCGATCTTGCCCACCAGTGTCAGCGGTGTGGCGGTATCGTCAAACCCGCCCCAAAGGCCGGCATCCCAAGGGGTAATCAGGCAGGGTCCCCGAAGCACATGACCGCCGACGCGGAAAAACCCCGGGCCGTAGCCCTCGATCGGCTGGGCGGTGCCATAGCTGATCTCGGTCAGGCGCATGTCAGGCGTCGATGTTGGCGAACTCGTTCTTGTCCGCTTTTTTCGGTTTATCGCCGCGATCAAGGCCGATCATCAGCACCAGGTTCTTGGCCACGAAGACCGACGAATAGGTGCCCAGTACCACGCCGAAAAAGATCGCAAAGGCGAAGCCCCGGATCACGTCGCCGCCAAAGATCAGCATCGCGGCCAGGGCGACCAGCGTCGTGACCGAGGTCATCAGCGTCCGGCTGAGGGTTTCGTTGACCGAAAGGTTCATCACGTCGCGCAGCGGCATCATCTTGTATTTCAACAAATTCTCGCGCAACCGGTCGAACACGACAACGGTGTCGTTGATCGAATAGCCCAGGATTGTCAGCAGCGCCGCAATGATCGTCAGATCGAACTTGATCTGGAACAGCGCAAAGACCCCGATGGTGATGAAGATGTCGTGGATGAGCGCGATCACCCCGCCAAGGGCGAACTGCCATTCAAAGCGCAGCCAGATATAGACCATGATCCCGAAACTGGCCGCCACCATCGATGCGATGGCCTTCCAGATCAGTTCACCCGACACCTTGGGGCCGACCGATTCGACGGACGGAAAGGTAATTGTCGGATCAATCGCCACGAGAGCCGCCTCGACCGCCGTAATCTGATCGGGTGTGATCGCCTCTACCCCATCCAAGGCGGCGATGCGGACCTGGGCGACATGCTGGTCGTCACGGAACGAAGGGTCGAAGACTTCGGTAATCGACACATCGCCAAGGTCCTGGCCTTTCAATGCGTCACGGTAGGCGCCCACATCCACCACTTGGGTGCTTTCCGTGCGGATCGTCGTGCCCCCACGGAAATCGATGCCAAAATTCAGGCCCATCACCGCCCAAAGCAGAATGGCGACGACTGTCAGCGCCATGGAACCGCCAAAAGTCAGCCATTGAAAC
>JBKJVF010000045.1:0-17865 GCA_046589965.1 Paracoccaceae bacterium | reverse complement strand
GGGCGGCGACAAACGCGGCAAGCAATCGGCTGCGTTGAAAGTCTTTAACCGCGAGGCCTATCCCTGGTTGGATATCCGCGTCGATGAACACCGCAACCCGGTCTCCGAGTTGCGTCGCATATTCGAAATTGCAAAGCATCAGCTTCTCACTTTCACCAAGGGCATGCCCACACGCGCCAACCCACTGGCATCCTTGCCGTCCGACGTCACCGCAATGCTTTTGACCCCGCCGCCCTACCGTCCCGGCGGATCGGGCGGGCTGTGACTGCCATGACGCCGACCGAAATGATCTTGCGCGATCTGGTCGCGTTCGACACGACCAGCGCAAAATCGAACCTCGATCTGATCGCCTATGTGCAGGGCTATCTGTCGTCGCACGGAATTGTCTCGCGCCTGATCCCCGATGAGACCGGCACGAAGGCCAACCTCTGGGCAACCATCGGCCCCGACATAGACGGGGGCCTTGTACTCAGCGGTCACACCGACTGCGTTCCCGTGACGGGCGAGGTCTGGCAATCGGACCCCTTCACCCTGATCGAGCGCGACGGAAAGCTGTACGCGCGCGGGTCGGCCGACATGAAGGGCTTTGTCGCCGCAGCCCTTGCCGCAGTGCCAGACCTGATCGCGATGCAGCTTGACCGCCCCGTCCATCTTGCCCTGTCGCATGACGAGGAAATCGGCTGCATCGGTGTGCGCACCCTGCTGCAGGATCTGGCGGATCGGGGTCAGAAGCCCGCCATGTGCATTGTGGGTGAACCCACGTTGATGCAAGTTGTCACCGGGCATAAAGGGGGGCGCGCCTATCGATGCCATTTCACGGGCCGTGCGGTGCATTCAAGCCTTGCCCCCCAAGGCCAGAACGCCATCGAATCCGCAGCCGAGTTGGTTGTCTACCTCAAGCGCATTGCGGCCGAACTCGCCACCGGCCCGAGCGACGCGGATTTCGATCTGACCCATTCCACCCTGAGTGTCGGCATGATCCAGGGCGGTGCCGCGATCAATATCGTGCCCGCCGACGCGGTCGTCACTTTCGAGTTCCGCAACCTGATGGAGTTCGACCAGCAGGCGATCTTTGATCAGATCGAGACTGAGGTCATGCACCGCATTCTGCCCGAGGCCCGTCTCCGTTTTCCGGGGGCCTCGGCTCGGTTCGAGCAGATCTACGAATATCCCGCCCATGCCATCGACGCCGAGGCTCCGCTTGTCACCGCGATGAAGCACATTGTCGGGCGCAATGACCACAGCAAGGTGGCCTATGGCGCAGAAGCGGGTCTTTTCCTGCGAAAGCTTGGCCTTCCGACTGTTCTTTGCGGGCCCGGGTCAATCTCTGTTGCCCACCGGCCTGACGAGTATGTGGAACGCAGTCAGCTTGCGGCGGCCGATACAATGCTGCGTCGCGCGGCACGAGAGTTTTGTTCTGGTTAAGCTATCTGTCACCCCGCGGTCGGGTTCAGTTATGTGTGGACGAATATGGCCCGGCTGATTGCAACAGTCTAACTGGATCTGGTTCGGCGATCACAATTGGAGACGTATATCCGGCGTGGTGCTGTTAGAAGATTTTCGCTTGCTGCAGAACACGGCACGCCGGTGGCCTCGCGTGATGACAAAGCGTTTCCCCTTCCGTTTCTTCAAACGAGCCCCGCGATCATCTGCTCGGCGGGCACTGTCAGACAAAACCGGCTTGAGCCGGGCAGGGCGGTTGCCCAGCCTTGCCGGATGACCCAACGCAGCCCCTTTCGCTACTTAAAGACCTCGCCTGAGATCATCCGCCTGGCGGTGACGTTGCACGTCCGGTTCGCACAATCCCTGCGCAACATCGAGGATCTGCTGCACGAGCGTGGCATAGATATCTGCCACGAGACGGTGCAATTTTGGTGGCACAGGTTCGGGCCGATGTTCGCCGCCGAGACTATCTCTGGCGGGCCGTCGTCCACGAACGCGAGGTGCTCGAGAGCTTCCTGACTGAGCCGCGCGACAAGAAGGCGGCGAAGAAATTTGTGAAGAAATCTTTGAAACGACATGGCCATGTGGAGGAGATTGTGACGGAGCGCCTGCGTTACTATGGCGCTGTCCTTCGGGATCTCGGCATAAGTGAGAGGCAGGAGACCGGCCGTTGGGATAACAATCGTGCAGAGAACTTGCACCTGCCGTTCCGACAACGCGAACGGGCTATGTTACGGTTCCGGCGCATGCGAATGTTGCAGAAGTTTGCCTCAGTCCTTGCCTCGTTCCACAACCACTTTCCGACCGAGCACTACCTCCAAGATCGCAACGCCTACAAGCAGACCCGCGCCGCCGCTCTTGCCGAGTGGCGTGGCCTCTGTTCGGCCTGAGGCGCGAGCGGTTGAAGCAAACAGAGACTGGTTCGCATTTGTCTGACAGCACCCGCGGTACGGCGATTGGGGCCACAATGTTGTCGCCAAGCATCAAAGTGTCGCCATCCTACAATCTCGTTCTGCACCTCGGCCGTTGCGGCACTGGCGAAAGCCAGCAAGTCCAGAGTAACCTGCAACGTCTTTTACCAACGCATCATCGTGCTCGCCGAAACCTGTTCTTTGCAAAGCCAACGGGCGATCCATTGGGTGGAACTGACACCGATCAACGTTCGTGGCGCGTGAGTGATCTGATGTGCAGCGGCAAAGGCGACGTTATAGACGCAGGATGCAACTGCAGCTTGGTCGTTGCCCGGACCTTTAAATAAAACAGATAATGGGTGAGACTATAGGCCAGATGCGTGAAAGCAAGGCGTTCCTCGTGTTGGTCGGTGTGGCAACACTTGCATTCGGCTGGGTCCTCCTGCCGTTTCTCGGCGCGATATTCTGGGCCGTGGTGATCGCGATCGTGTTCCACCCGCTTTACGGTCGGCTATTGGCGGCGCTGAACAACCGCGCGAACCTCGCTTCGCTGGCTGCGATCTCCATCGTATTCCTGATCGTGGTCATACCCCTGCTTTTGATTGCAGTCGCAATCATCCAAGAAGCAACAGCGGTGGTCGCGAACATCCAATCGGACGACACGGCCGTTCAACGTCTCTTCCAGCGTGTCTTCGCAGCGCTGCCCCAGTGGGTGACGTCGATATTGGCATGGGTCGGCTTGGCGGACCTGGAGGGTGTCCAGGCGAGTGTCGCGGCGGCGCTCAGCGGTTGGGTTCAAGCCATTGCACCGCAGGTCTTTTCGATCGGGCAAAGCGCCCTCAGTTTCCTCATAAGCCTTTTTGCAATGCTCTACCTCACCTTCTTTCTCTTTCGCGACGGCGAGACGCTGATCGGGCACCTAAAGGCCGCGGCCCCGTTTCGCCCGTCGTTGCAAGACGCGCTTTTCGCCCGTTTTACCCTCGTTGTGCGCGCCACGGTAAAGGGCGACATCCTGGTTGCCATGCTGCAAGGCGGCTTGGGTGGCATCGGGTTCTGGGTTCTCGGCATCCACGCGACGATCCTGTGGACGGTGTTGATGTCCTTTCTGGCGCTGCTTCCACTTTTTGGTGCGGCCTTGGTCTGGCTGCCACTTGCAATATACCTTCTCTGGACCGGGGCATTCCTGCAAGGCATTGGGCTGCTGATCTACGGTGTCCTGATCGTCGGGCTGGTCGACAATTTCGTGCGCCCGTTTTTAATCGGCCAGGCGACAAAGATGCCGGAATTCATCGTGCTTCTTTCGACGCTTGGAGGGGTTGCGACATTCGGCCTGCAAGGGTTCATAACCGGTCCGGTTGTGGCGGCGATGTTCATTGCAGTCTGGACCACGTTTCTCGCGCGCCGCGAGCTCTAGCCGCAGCCGCGATAACCAAGCCGACCCTGCGCAACGTCCGACCAAGCGAACTGACATAAATCAATGCCGGCCAATGCTGAGCCTGCGATAATTCCGTTCAACGGATCTTATGGCGCCAACAAGGGCGCTGATAAAGGGGGTGTTCGGATGAAAGAGGTTGTCTGGGCTTTGGTCATGAGCGCCACACAGGCTCGGATCATAAAGAACATCGCCAAGGGCGCGACGGACGACGCGACCGAACTGGTCTTGCACGCCCAGCATAAGGACCTGCGCGAGATTATGTCGGACAAACCCGGGCGCAGTTTTTCGTCGGTTGGACCGGGGCGTTCGGCAATGGAATATGCGTCTGACCCGGTAAAGGATGCCAAGAAGGATTTCGTCGAGGAGGCCATTGCATTGCTGCATCGACACTTTTCCAGAAATGAGTTCGCGCAACTTGCGATCGTTGCAGGCCCGGAAATGCTGGGGCTCCTGCGTGATGGACTGCCGGCGGACTTGCAGCATGCCCTCAAGGTTGAAATGCCGAAAAACCTGTTGCACGAAACCCCGCACGATTTGCGACGGATCGTGACGGACTTCGTTTTCACCAAAGGATGACGCCCATGCCGCCGCGAATTGTGGGTGGCTGAAAGGCTATCACTGATCGATTGCCCAAGACCGATGCATCCCCTTCTTTCACGCTGCAACACCAGAACCAGGAGACCAGACCATGTCAGACGAGACACCAAGGACCGCGAAAGCCGGAGCGTCGAAGGCAACGTCCCCGGGCGACGATATCGAGACGCAGTTGCAGGCGATCCGCGATGAAGTTGCGGCAATGACCGAAATGATGAGCACGTTTGTCAGCGACAGGGTGCATGCGTTTGGTGCCACCGCCGAGGCGGCTGCGAAAGAGGCATCGGCGAGGGCGCGCAAGGCACGTGATAGGATGGAACAGGGCGTCGAACAGGCGGAAAAAGAACTGGATCACAGGGTACAAGACCATCCGCTGCAAAGCATCCTAATGGCTTTCGGGTTGGGTTTGCTGGTCTCGTTGCTCTTTCGGCGATAGGTCGGGGGCCAAGATGATAGATCAACTGGCGCGTATAGCTGCAATTCTCAAGGCGCGGGCCAAGCGATCGGCGCGACGCCAGATGGGCAACGCGCTGCTTGGCGGACTGGCTTTGCTGTTCCTCGGCGTGGCAATCGTCGCAGGCATCGCCGCCATCGGGGTGGTGCTTGCAGCGCGGTGGGGAGCACTTGCAGCCTGTCTGATCATCGCGGCGGCGGCACTTGCCGTGGCAGCCTCGCTGGCAGCCGTGGTGGCGCAGCAGGCAAAAGAGGCGCGTCGCAGGCAGCGCGCAGAGCTGGCCGAATTGAACCAAACCATATTGGCGGCCAAGGCCATCGCACCAGCGCTTGCGGGCGGCAAGGGCCTGCTTTTCGTTACGGCCTTGGGTGTGTTGGTCGGTTTGATGGCCGCAAAGCATAAGCCGCAAGACGACGGATAAGTACATTCGGCAATGCCTGTACAGATTCCGCCGCAGGATTGATCCCTGTCAATGTGCTGGCTGTCCGACCTGTCATATTCGCGGCCACACACCGAGCCGGAGGGGCCCACATGATCAAGGACGAAATCAAGGACGCGTCGACCGAAAAAGGATCGCTGGTCGATGACCATGCACACAAGCGCACCTGGACCGAGCAGATCCATGTGCGCGGCGATGAACTGGTTGCCTGCGTCAAACGGCTTGCGGCTGAGGGGCAGGTCAAACGTATCCGGGTGATCGAGCCCGACGGCGACATCATGATCGAGATGCCGCTGACAATTGGTGCAATCGCTGGCGGAGCGGTCATCCTGGCGGCACCCTTGCTTGCTGTCGTCGGGGCACTGGCGGCGTTTGTCGCTGAGGTGAAGGTCGAAGTGATCCGGGGCACGGAACCCACCAAGAAGGACTGATATCGTTGCCGGCCGGGAATGCGGTGTTGCAGTCCAACCGATGCACGATCCGCTTGGAAATAACGTCATCAGTTTGAGCAACGTCTTTTGCTTGCCGCGGGCACAGTAAATGTGCCCGCGGTCCTCGTGTGTTGACCGAACGCAGCATCCGGCCGAAATCTGATTGGTCCCGACGGCGGTGTTGCGCGCCTTGTCAGAGCGGCACGTCGTCGTATCTTCGCGCCGTATGCGTGCCAGCGTTTCCTGCAGCCGCAGCAACCAGCATCATTTCCAGCGTCTTCGTCGGCATTGTCAGAAGAAATTGGCTTGCCGCAGGACCGAGCGCCTAGCTAGGTCCCGGGATGACCAATCGCTCGCCGTGGGTGCGGGTCCCGCTGTCGCTGCGGACCGTGGAGGACCTGCTCCACGAGCGCCGGATTAGCCATGAGACCGTGCAGTACTGGTGGAACAAGTTCGGCCCGATGATCGCCGCCGAGATCAGGGGCAAACGTGTCGAGGCGATGCGCGCCCATCGACAATGGCAGTGGCACCTGGACGAGGCCTACGTAAAGATAAACGGGGTGACCCACTACCTCTGGCGCGCTGTCGATCACGAAGGAGAGGTTCTGGAAAGCATCGCCACTAAGACCCGAGATCGCAAGGCTGCATTGAAATTCTTGAAGAAATCAATGAAGCGCCATGGTCGGCCCGAGACGATCGTGACGGATCGGCTGCGCTCCTATGGCGCTGCTCTCAAGGATCTCGGCCGCGGTGATGACCGCGAGATGGGCCGGTGGCTCAACAATCGAGCCGAGAACTCGCACTTGCCATTCCGACGACGCGAGCGGGCGATGTTGCGATTCCGGCGCATGCGAACGTTGCAGAAGTTCGCCTCAGTCCACGCCTCGATCCACAACCACTTTCCGACGGAGCGCCACCTGCAAGATCGCAACACCTACAAGCAGACCCGCGCCGCCGCTCTCGCCGAGTGGCGCGGCCTTTTCGCTGCCTGAAACCGGGGTGGGGTAGGGGGAACGGAGACTGGTTCGCATTCGTCTGACAGCCTCGAACCCGTTGATCAGACGTTCCATAACTTTTTAGTGGAAACCTGCACTATTGGAGCAGAGAACACCCATGATGGGACCTCGCCTTGTAGGGCGTGACCGTGCGGCCAGGGAGGCAACTTCATGACGTCAGACTGGATCGAACAGTTCCCGGGCTTGTCCCGTCTTGAGTCTGACGTCCGCGACCTGCTGACCCGCAAGAGTGCCGTGGTCACCGTCTCGGAGGGCACGGTGATCTTTGGTCCAGGAAAACCTCCTGAAAACCTGCTTCTCCTGTTGGAAGGTCGTGTCAGGGTGCAGCAAGTCTCTGAAGCGGGCCGCGAGATCGTGCTTTACCGGGTTGAGGCGGGACAAAGCTGCGTGCTGACCACGGCCTGCCTCCTGGCCCACGAAGACTATTCGGCGGAAGGCATCGCCGAAACTCACATACGTGCCGTTGCCATCCCGCGCACTGTCTTTGATGAACTGGTGTCGCAATCCGTCGCGTTCCGTAATTTCATCTTCACCGCCTATTCCAGACGGATCACTGATCTGTTTCAGGTGATCGAGGACATCGCGTTTCAGCGGGTCGACATCCGCCTGGCGCAGAAACTTCTAGAACTTGCCCGGATGACTGATCAGGTCCGCGCCACGCATCAGCAACTGTCGGTCGAACTTGGCTCTGCGCGCGAGGTGATCTCGCGGCAGTTGGGTGAATTTCAGCGGCGCGGCTGGATCGGGCAGTCGCGTGGGGTGGTCGATCTGATCGACCGTGCGGGGCTGGAAAAACTTGCGGCGCTTGATCCGCATTAGGGCCAGACCGCAGGCCAGACCACAAACTGATATAATGATCGGTCAAACGGAGTTTTGGTGACATCATCACTGAAGCCTTTGTCGCAAGCGCGTATTCATTTCCCGAATCCAAGAGGAGATTTGGCGATGACTGCGAATATGGGAACTGTGGACCGGGTGCTGCGGCTGGCTGTCGGTGTGGCGCTGATCGCCGTGGCGCTGTTCGGGGGCGCGGGAGTGTTTGGCGCTGGGCTGTTCGGGGCGTGGAAGGTCGCGGCCCTTGCGGTTGGGGCGGTGATGATCGCCACGGCAGCGCTGCGATTCTGTCCGCTGTACACGCTGCTGGGCATCCGGACTTGCGCCAAATGATGACGATCGACACCATTTTTACGCCCTGGCAGTCGCTCGCCGGGGGCGCGCTGATCGGCGTGGCCTCGGTGCTGCTGATGCTGACCTTGGGGCGCATCATGGGGGCGACGGGCATTCTGGCGGGCGTGCTGACGCCCCGCACCCACCCCGACACCGGCTGGCGGCTGGCGGTGCTGGCCGGAATGGTCAGCGGGCCCTTGGCGGTGCTGACCCTGACCGGGCAAATGCCGGAAATTCAGGTGCCCGTGTCGCTGCCCCTGCTGCTGGTCGGCGGGTTTCTGGTGGGAATCGGTGTGACCTACGGTTCGGGCTGCACCTCGGGCCACGGAGTTTGTGGCATGGCGCGGCTGTCGCGCAGGTCTATCGCTGCGACAGCGACCTTCATGGTTACCACCGCGATCACAGTTTTCGTCATCCGCCATGTTTTGGGGGCCTGAGCCATGCGTCTTTTGTCCAGCTACGTGATCGGACTGATCTTCGGCATCGGCATCTCGATTTCCGGCATGGCCAATCCGGCCAAGGTGCTGAACTTCTTCGATGTCGCGGGCAACTGGGATCCCTCACTCATCTTTGTCATGGGCGGCGCGCTGGTCGTGACTTTTGTCGGCTACCGCCTTGTCCTGCACCGGACCACTCCGATGCTCGACGCCAAATTCCATCTGCCGGAAAACCGGCATTTGGATGCCCGGTTGCTGGGCGGGGCGGCGGTGTTCGGCGTCGGCTGGGGCATTGCGGGTTTTTGCCCCGGTGGTGCCTTGCCTGCATTGGGCACCGGTCGATTTGAAGTCATCGCGTTCGTGGCCGCCCTGATCGCGGGAATCTTCGCCGCCAAGGTCCTGATGGCCCTGACGCACGCGCGCGCAGCCCGCGTGCTTCGCCGCGAAACCTGATCTTGAAGGAGACCATGATGACCAACTATCCGATCAAAATGTCTGTCAAGCCGGAGGTCGAGGCGTTCTTCGACGCGGCCACAAACACGATAAGCTATGTGGTGAAGGACCCGGCCTCCAGCGCCTGCGCCGTCATCGATTCCGTCATGGACATCGACTATGCCGCAGGACGCATCACCTATGACCACGCCGATGCGATGATCGCTTATATTCAGAAACGCGACCTTAAACTGGACTGGATCATCGAGACCCATGTCCACGCCGACCATCTGTCAGCCGCACCCTATATCCAGGGCAAGCTGGGCGGCAAGATCGGCATCGGTGACCAGATCATGGTGGTCCAGGAGACGTTCGGAAAGGTCTTCAACGAAGGCACGGAATTCCAGCGCGACGGGTCGCAATTCGACGCCCTGTTCAAAGATGGCGACACTTACAGGATCGGCACCATGGACGCGGTGGCGATCTATACCCCGGGCCATACGCCTGCCTGCATGGTACATGTCATGGGGGATGCGGCTTTTGTGGGTGATACGCTGTTCATGCCCGATGGCGGATCGGCCCGCGCCGACTTTCCCGGCGGCGATGCGGCCACCTTGTATGACAGCATTCAAAAGGTGCTGGCCCTGCCCGACGATATGCGCCTGTTCATGTGCCATGATTACGGCCCGAACGGTCGCGACATCCAGTGGGAAGCCACGGTGGGTGCCGAAAAGGCCCACAACATCCATGTGGGACACGGTGCCACGAAAGAGCAGTTCGTGACCTTCCGTACCGAACGCGATGCGACGCTGGCGATGCCACGGCTGATCATCCCGTCTTTGCAGGTGAACATGCGCGCGGGGGAATTGCCCACCGATAAGGATGGCCGCCCGATGCTGAAAGTTCCGGTCAACGGGCTTTGACCCGTTCCGAAAAACGCCAATAGAGGACCACAGAAATGCACAATATCAAGCATATAACTCCAAACTTCGCGATCAGCCCACAGATCACGGCGGTTCAGTTGGCGCAACTGAAGGCCGCAGGCTTTAGCACCGTGATCTGCAACCGTCCTGACCACGAGGACGCGGGTCAGCCGACCTTTGCCGAGATCAAGGCCGCAGCCGAGGCCGCCGGGCTTGAGGCACATCACATCCCGATTTCGCCCGGTCGCGCGACGAAGGGGGACGTGGATGCCTTTGATACGGCCGTGACCTCGGCCGAGGGCAAGGTCCTCGCCTATTGCCGTTCCGGAGGGCGGGCACAAAGCCTGTTTGACGCAACACGGCACTGAAGTGCGGCCTGGCGCCGCTTTGCGCCCGGCCTCCATTTTCCAGAAAGACCCCGCAAATGTCCGCCTTGTCCATCGCGCACTACCTCCCGATCCTGACCTGGGGTCGTCACTATGACCGCAAGTTGCTGTCAAGCGACCTGACGGCGGCGGTGATCGTGACGATCATGCTGATTCCGCAATCGCTGGCCTATGCGATGCTGGCGGGATTGCCGCCCGAGGCAGGGATCTACGCCTCGATCGCACCCATCCTGCTCTATGCGATCTTCGGCACCAGCAATGCGTTGGCGGTGGGACCGGTAGCGGTGGTGTCGCTGATGACTGCAGCGGCCGTCGGGCAGGTGGCCGCGCAGGGCACCGTCGGATATGCCGCAGCCGCGCTGACCCTCGCGGGTCTGTCGGGGGCGATATTGCTGGTGATGGGGGTGTTGCGGCTGGGGTTCATCGCCAATTTCCTCAGCCATCCGGTGATCGCAGGGTTCATCACCGCCAGCGGCATCCTGATTGCCGCGGGGCAGGTCAAGCACATCCTTGGGGTCAAAGCGTCAGGGCAGACCCTGCCCGAAATGCTTTTGTCGCTGGGGCAGCATCTCAAAGACGTGAACCTGATTACGCTGGCATTGGGGGCAGGGGCCACCCTGTTTCTGTTCTGGGTCCGCAAGGGCATGAAGGGCGCGCTGTTGCGGCTGGGCACGCCTGCGGGGCTGGCGGGCATTATGGTCAAGACCGGACCGATTCTGGCGGTGGTGGTCACAACATTGCTGGTCGCGCGGTATGATCTTGGGTCCGCCGGAGTAGCCATCGTGGGTGCGGTGCCGCAAAGCCTGCCGCCGCTGACCTTACCGGACCTGTCGCCCGATCTGATCCGGTCGCTGGCCCTGCCTGCGCTGCTGATTTCGGTCATCGGGTTTGTCGAATCCATCTCGGTCGCGCAAACCCTTGCCGCCAAGAAGCGCCAGCGCATCGACCCGGATCAGGAGCTGATCGGGCTGGGGGCGGCCAATCTGGGGGCGGCCTTTACCGGCGGCTATCCGGTAACGGGCGGATTCGCGCGGTCGGTGGTGAACTTTGACGCAGGTGCCGCAACACCCGCTGCCGGGGCTTTTACCGCCATCGGGCTGACTGTTGCCGCCGTGGCCCTGACCCCGCTGATCCATTTCCTGCCTACCGCGACACTGGCTGCGACGATCATCGTCGCCGTCCTCAGTCTGGTCGATTTCACCATCCTGCGCACTGCCTGGAGCTATTCCCGCGCCGATTTCGCAGCTGTCGCGGTGACCATCCTGCTGACGCTGGGGATGGGGGTCGAGGCGGGGGTGACTGCGGGGGTCGCGCTGTCGATCCTGCTGCACCTCTGGCGGTCGTCGCGCCCGCATATCGCCGAAGTGGGTCTGGTCCCCGGCACCCAGCATTTCCGCAACATCCTGCGCCATGACGTGCAGACCGATCCCGCAATACTGACCCTGCGGGTGGACGAAAGCCTGTGGTTCGCCAATGCAGCCTTTCTGGAAAACCATCTGCTGCGCCGGCTGGCAGACGACCGCGCGGTGCAGCACGTGATCTTGATGTTCTCGGCAGTGAATGAGGTCGACCTGTCGGCACTAGAAAGTCTGGAGGCGCTGAACCATCGCCTGAGCGACAGCGGCGTGACCCTGAATTTCAGTGAAGTGAAAGGCCCGGTGATGGACCGGCTTGAACGCACGCATCTGCTGAGCCGGCTGACCGGCAAAGTCTTTCAGTCGCAATGGGATGCCTGGGAAGCGCTGGCCCCCGATCATCAAGTAGTTTCAAACCGCCCGGCAACCCGATGAGTTCGCCGCACCTTGACCTGGATCAGCGCGTGCGCTGGCCAAAACGTCCATGAATACGAAATGCCAGAGCGCTTTGTAAATGACAGGAGAACGAAATGAGATATTCACTGCTTTGGACTGGCCTTGTTGCTACAATCGCTATGCCGATTGCAGCTTTCGCTGTGGGTCCGTTCACGGAATTTGAAACGGGTCTACGGGATGCCTACGGGCAATATCGCGCGGCCTTGTTTCAAAGCAATACCGGCAATTCCGATGCCACGACAAAGGCCATGCAGGCCTTGTCGGAAAAGTGGGCTGTCCTTGAACAAAACTGGGGCACGCAGCCTCCGCCGCAATATGCCGATGACGCGGCCTTTCCGGACACACTGACGACGGTCGGCACCATCATCGCCGCAGCGTCCAAGGACGTGGCGGCGGGCGATCTGGCCAAGGCCCATGTGACGCTGGAAGGTATCCGCGCCGAGCTTGGCGCGCTGCATATCCGCAATGGTGTTATGACGTTCTCGGACCGGATGAATGCCTATCACGCAAAAATGGAAGAGGTGCTGGGTCGCGATATGGCCGCACTTGGCGACAAGGGCACGGTCGTGCTGCTGGAGGATGCAGCGGTGCTGACCTACCTTGTTGAGGATATCGCCGCCCATCCTGCGCCAGAGGCGTCGGACCCCGGCTATGCGCCGCTCGTGGATGCTGTTCGCCAAAGCGTGCTTGCCCTTCAGACAGCCGCACAGGCAAGCGATCCGGCGGCCGCAAAGGCGGCAGTCGGGCAGTTGAAAGTGCCATATGCCAAGCTGTTCGCAAAGTTCGGCTGAATGCCGAATTGTCTGCCCCAGGCGACCCCAGGTCAGCAGAACGAGTGGGAATCTGGTCTCGTAGGTCCTTTAATCCCTCAGCAGGAGTTTAGATGATGCGATTTCATGGAATTGTCTTGTTTGCGCGCCTTTTGGCGGGATCCCCCGCCTTGGCCCAAAATATGCCCGGCAACGGCGGTTGGTGGTGGTGGAACGGCCCGCAGCAGGGGTACGGAATGGCCCCCGGATATGGCGGCGGCCCGCAAGGGGGCCAGCCTTGGGGCCCGGGTGGCGGCATGATGGGCGGCGGCAGTGGTCCGGTGATGGGTTGGCGCGATCCCAGTGCACCGGGACGCGGGCGCCTTGCGATGATGGATGCCAACGAAGATGGTACGGTCACTGCAGAAGAAGCCGCATCCCAGGCGGCACGCTTTGACCCGATGGACCAAGACACCAACGGGACAGTTTCCAAAGCGGAGTTCATCGCAGCCTCCAAGGCGCATTTCGACGCGGCCGACGCTGATGGTGATGGCAATACCACCCCGTGGGAAATCCGCGCCCAGAACTGGAACTGAACGCCCCGCCACGGTTCACGACGCCTCCCGCTGGCGCCGTGTCGGTTCGGTCCTGGGGGGCAAGACGTGAAATGCCGCCGGCCCAGCAGTTGGGGCCGGTGGCTCACAGCGCCGCAAAGGGAGAAGATCATGGCACATGTCGTTGTACTTGGCGCAGGGTTGGGCGGGGCCATCATGGCTTACGAGTTGAAAGATCAACTGCGCCCCGAAGATACGGTCACGGTGGTGACCAAGGACCCGAAGTATCACTTCGTGCCCTCAAACCCGTGGATTGCAGTGGGTTGGCGCAAGCGCGACGACATCACCGTTGACCTGACCTCTGCGATGGCGAAACGGAAGATCAATTTCATTCCGGTGGCGGCCCGGCAACTTTTTGCGCAGGAAAACCGGATTGAGCTGATCGACGGCCAGTCGGTGTCTTATGACTATCTGGTCATCGCGACCGGGCCGGAACTGGCGTTTGACGAGATCGAGGGGTTGGGCCCCGATGGTGGTTTCACGCAATCGGTCTGCCACATCGACCACGCCGAGAAGGCCGAGGCCGCCTTCCAGATTCTCTTGAAAAACCCCGGCCCCGTCGTCATCGGCGCGGTCCAGGGGGCCAGTTGCTTTGGCCCGGCCTATGAGTTCCTGTTCATCCTCGAAACCGCCCTGCGCAAGGCCAAGATCCGTGACAAGGTGCCGATGACCTTTGTGACGCCAGAACCCTATATCGGCCATCTGGGGCTGGACGGGGTCGGGGATACCAAGGGCCTGCTGGAATCCGAAATGCGGTCAAAGACCATCAAATGGATGACCTCAACTCGGGTCAAAAAGGTCGAGGACGGCAAGATGACGGTCGAGGAGGTGGGCGATGACGGTGTGGCCAAGCCTGAAAAGGTGTTGCCATTCGTCTATTCGATGATGCTGCCAGCGTTTCGGGGCATCAAGCCGGTGTCAGGGATCGAAGGTCTGTCCAATCCGCGCGGTTTCACCATCGTGGATCAGCATCAGCAGAACCCCAAGTTCAAGAACGTTTTCGCAGTCGGCGTCTGTGTGGCGATTCCGCCCTTGGCCCCCACTCCCGTCGCCTGTGGTGTACCCAAAACAGGTTTCATGATTGAAAGCATGGTGACCGCCACCGCGCATAACATCGGCAACCTTGTGCGCGGCAAAGAGCCCGATCAAGTCGGCACCTGGAACGCCATCTGTCTGGCTGATTTCGGCGACGGAGGCATCGCTTTTGTGGCCCAACCGCAAATCCCGCCGCGCAACGTCAACTGGTCGTCATCTGGCAAATGGGTCCACCTCGCCAAAGTCGGGTTCGAGAAATATTTCCTGCGCAAGCTGCGTCAGGGCAAAAGCGAGCCCTTTTACGAAAGCCTGGCGCTGAAGGTGCTTGGCATCGACAAACTGAAAGAAGTCAAAAAGGGCTAGGCCCTTGTGTAATCCGGTCGGGACGAGGTGCCCCGGCACATCCAAAAAGAAAATTCTGTACCCATGGACAGTTCCGCTGTGTCGTTTGTCAGTAGGCCCTGATGAACCAAACTTTGCGTCTGCCAGGGCCAGATGCAAAGGCCAAGCCATCCGGAATCCGACGCACACCTACGCGCTCCTGCCGAGCCCGGATTCCGAAGAAAAGTGGTGCACCCGTGTTTTCTGAACACCTAAGTGTTTGAGGTGAAGATCGATCTCTCACTTGGGATCCTCAGGACGGCGAAAACCTGAGGTCGACAGCGCCTCTTAGGAAAGCCAATTCACTAGCTGGTCGCTGCCGGTGGGTGCCCAGCCACTCTGAGAGCTTCGACCCCGGTGCTGTCAGGAACTTCGTTTGTGGTGGGGCAGGGCGCCCCTTACCCTGCAGGCATGACCAAACGCTCTTTTCCCGGTATTTCAAGACGAGCCCGGAGATAATCCGGCTGGCGGTGATGCTCTACATCCGGTACCCGCTATCGCTGCGCAACGTCGAGGACCTTCTGCACGAGAGCGGTATCGAGATCAGCCACGAGACTGTGTGATTTTGGTGGCATTGGTTCGGTCCGATGTTAGCCGCTAGAAACATCGTGTTTTGGGGATGCGTCCGAGCTCCCGGCGGTGGCACTTGGGTGAGGTCTTCGCGGATATTGATGGCGGCCGGTCATTTTCTCAGCGGACGGTCGATCATTACGGCGAAATTGGCTAGGCCAACCCGTTTGGATCTAGGTCGTCATTGCGTCAAGCGGGATTCGAACCGGTATGCTGTACAATACAATCAATGACTTACGCCCCAGAGAAGGTTCGCCCGCAGTCGCGTTTCCTCCGCCCCCTGGCGTTGCTGAGCTGGCGCTCGATACGCCGTGGCAGCTAGGGTTGCTCTCGCTCCATTGCGGCCGTACGAACTCAAGTAGCGCCGCAGCATAGGATCGCCGAAGCGGCCGCAAGTGCTTATCGCAGCGACCACCGTGCCTCAGGCAACCGTCGAGATGGGCTAGTATGGCTCTTGGGCCGTTCAGCGATATCCGGCCGCCTGAAGCTCAAAAAGCTCGGCATACCGGCCGGATTGGGCGAGCAGCTCCTCATGTGTTCCGGACGCCTCGACACGACCGTCGGCCAACACCAGAATCCGGTCGGCCATCCGCACGGAACTGAAGCGGTGCGAGATCAGCACGGCGGTTTTGCGGGCGCTGAGTTCCTTGAAACGCTGGAATACCTCGAATTCGGAGCGGGCATCGAGGGCAGCGGTCGGCTCATCCAGGATCAGCACCTCGGCGCCACGCATGTAGGCGCGGGCGATGGCCAGCTTTTGCCATTCCCCGCCTGAAAGCTCGACCCCGTTCCGGAAGCGCTTGCCAATCATCTGGTCGTATTGGCCTGGCAGACGTTCGATTACCTGATGGGCCAAACTGCGCTTTGCAGCCGACAAGCGCAAGGGTTTCCCCCGCATGCAGCGTAAAGTTCAACCCCTGCACCGCCCACCGTTCCGCCCCCGGATAGCGGAAGCCGACATTCTCGAACACGAAGCCCTGCCGGACCGGCAAGGGAAACGGCAGGGCGTCCGGAGGCGACAGGATCTCGGGCTGCACCTCGAAAAAGCTGAACAGGTCGTCCAGATACAGTGCCTGCGAAGCCGTTGAGGAAAACGAGGTGAGCAGACCCTCCAGCAAGCCGCGCAGCCGCAGAAAGGACCCCGACAGAAAGGTCAGATCGCCGAGCGACAACTGCCCCGTCAGGGTCGCCACGATGATCCACGCATAAGCGGCATAGTAACCCAGTGTGCCAAGGGCTGTCAGAACACCACCCCACAGCGCCCGGCCTTGCGCGATCTTGCGGCTGGCCGAATAGAAGCTTTCGGACAGCACCCGATAGCGGTCCGTCAGAAAGGCGTTCAACCCGAAAATCTTGACCTCTTTGGCCGATTCAACACTCGCCGCCGTCTGGCGCACATAGTCCAGTTCGCGGCGTTCCGGCGTGCGGCCAAAATCCAAGGAATAGGTCTGGGCGTTGAAATGTGCCTCCCCGATAAAGGCCGGGATCAGGGCCAAGGCCAAGAGCAGGATCAGCCATGGATTGAAGATCACCAAACCCGCCGCAAAGGTCGCGACGGTGACAAGGTTCTGCATCTGGGTAAACAGGAGGCCCATCAGCGTCATGCGCCCACTGGCCTGGCGGCGCGCCCGCTCCAGCTTGTCCTGAAAACCGGCATCCTCGAAATCTTCCAGATCGAGCGTCGCGGCATGTTCCATCAGCCGGATCGAGGACGACATCGTCAGCCGGTCGGACAGCAAGGTATCCACCAGCCCGACCACGCGGCCGAGGACATCGGACAAGATCGCAAGCGCCAGTTCCGCCAAGACATAGGTGATCAGCAACCCCAGCGTGTCGCTGGCCCACCACCCCCACAGGTCAGCGGGGCGGTCAGGCAGCGCGGACAGCCGAACCACCTCGTCGATGATAAGCTTGCCGATCCAGAGTGCCGACACCGGAAGCACGGCCCGTGTCAGGCGCAAAACCATGGACGCCAGCAGCAATGACGGGCTGGCTTGCCACACCAGCTTCAGGAATGGCCCGATATTGCGCAGCGCAGAAAACCGTGCCCGAAAGGAAGGCCGCTCGGCAGCTGGCAGAAGTGTGGTAGTCACGGCGATTTCGCCAGATTGCTCATGCACGGACCTTGGCAGAGGGCGCGGCTACAGCAAAGAGCCAACTCTCAGATAAGGACAAGGGCACTACCCGGTCAATCAGACCCGCAGCTGCAGTCTCCCGCACCGTGCGTAGGAAGGACGCGTTCGGCCCAAAGCCGCCTCTCGGCACGTTGCGAGGCCTTCTCCGAAGCGGTCGTTCGGGCTTTCTGCAACGAAGGACCTTCGCCGGCCCCAGTCTTGCCGTTTAACTCGCGTCAGGCATTATCCTATGTAAGCAGACCTCAAGGCGGATAGTTTCAGTTCACAAAGGCCAAACTTCTCTCTGCAGCTTTCGACCAATGCCAGACACCGGCTCACCTGCCCAAGGGGTCCTCGCCTGTCAATCTGCATTCGTAAAGGGGCTGCAGCCAATACCTCGGCTGACCTTCACGAGTGCGGCTCGTCAATTCCGAACAAGCGCCTAGGCAGCTCGGGCGGAGGAGGGGAAGACCAGCGGTTCGGCGTCCGGTCGTGTTTCTAGTCGTTCCAGAACTTGAGTGGT
>JBKJVF010000239.1:0-5828 GCA_046589965.1 Paracoccaceae bacterium | reverse complement strand
TGCGGTCTTCAATGGCCATTCGGATGAATTCCAGCGCCGCGTGGGCGAGTTGATCATGATGAACCGCATGGCCAAACCCGACGAGATTGCCGATGCGATGCTGTTTCTGTGCAGCCCCCAAGCGGGATACATGACCGGGCAGCTGGTCAATGTGGATGGTGGCTTTTCTGGTTGGTAAGGTAAGGGACCAGGACCGCAAGGGTCCTGTCCACCACACCAGAATGCGCGTCCAGAAAGGCCTCGATTGCAGCAGTCTCCGGCGCGCCAGCGCTGCCTAACAGCAGGATTTCGCGCAGATCGTCCTCGGATGTGACGCTTGTGCAGACGCCCGCCGCAATGGCCTCTTTCGCAGGATATTCAATGGTGTGGATGTTCGGCCCGACGATCACAGGTTTGCGCATGGCCAGAGGCTCGATGATGTTGTGCGCGCCGTGCGGGGTGAAGCCGCCACCCACGATCACCATGTCGGCCATTGCCAGATAGGCATACATCTCGCCCAAACTGTCGCCCAAAAGCACGTTGATTGACGGGGCGTCACGGGTCAGCGCAAATTCCGCATCGAGCAACTCGCTGCGTCTGCCAACTGCGAAACCTTTTGACACAAGCAGCATCGCCACGTCGTCGAACCGTTCGGGTTTGCGCGGCACATAGACGATAAGGCTCGGCGCGCGGCCAAGTGAGCGGTCGGCGGCAAGCAGGGCCTCGCAGACGCGCATGTAGATGCCGTCCTCCCCCTCCACCACCGAGGCAAAGGCGATCACGCGCCGATCCTGCGCCAGCGCCATCCGCGCCGCCAGCCCCGCTGCCACGAGCGCGGGCGGGATCGGCTGATCGAACCGCAATTCTCCCGTGACATGGATGTTGCGGACCCCAACGCTTGCAAAGCGCGCCGCCTGAAGGTCGGACTTGACCAGCGCCCCGGCAAACTCCCGCATCACGGCATGGCGCAAGGTTCCTTGGGCATCGCGTTCCATCGACGGCGTCGGATATTGTGCATTGCACATGAACAGGGGCACCCCTGCGGCCGCTGCGGCCGCCACCATGCGGGGCCAGATCTCGATCTCCATCACCAGGCCCAGTTTCGGGGAAAAGGCGCGAAAAAAGCGCCGATAGGCCCAGCCGGTGTCCAATGGAACCCAGATAACCGTCGCCCGCCCTGCCGCGATGTCGGGCGCAAGGACCCGTTCCCCCTCCCGGCGCCCAGCGGGCGTAAAGGCGGTGATGACGACGTTTTCGCCCCGCGCCATCAAGGCTTGGATCAGCGGCACAGCGGACCGCACTTCGCCCAGACTGACCGCGTGGACCCAGACCGACCCCGGTTGCGCACGATCGTAGCTGCCGAAACGTTCGCCGATCCGCTGGCGATAAAGCGCATCCTTTCGTCCGCGCCACCAAAGATAGCCCAGGATCAGCGGCAGGCCAAACGTCCAGAGCAGCGACCATGCCGCCAGGAAAACCCGCAGCTTCATCGCGGGTCCACCAGCGCCACCAGCCTGCGTGCCAAAGGCGCAAGACTGCCCGCGGCCCCCTGCCACAGGTTTTGTGCACGGGTCGCGTTTTCGCTCAGGTCACGGTCCAGCGCGTCAGCCAGCGTCAGCGCACTGACCTCCAGCGCCGCCCCCGACCCGTCCAGCACCGCATAATCGGCGGCGAAATTGCGCAGGCGCGGGCCATGCAGGATCGCCGACCCAAGGGCCGCAGGCTCCCACGGGTTATGCCCCTCGACTGGACCAAAAGTACCCCCGATCAGCGTCACCGGACACAGGCGGTACCAAAGGCCAAGCTCGCCATAGGTGTCGGCCACATGGACCGCCCCGCCCGGCTCCTCGCCCGCCATCCGGCGTGTAACCGGCAGTTGGAGCGATTGCGCAGCAGCGGCAATCTCGCTCCCTCGGTCAGTTTGGCGGGGTACGATGATCAAAAGCCAGCTTTTGTCCTGCGCATAAAGCTCGGACTGAACCTGCAGCGCCACCGCCTCATCCTCGGCATGGGATGAGGACAAGACCCACAAGTTTCGCCCAAAGACCTGTCGTTGCAGGGCGGACAGCATCTCCGGATCATGACCAAGCGGCGGGGATGTGGCCTTGAACGATCCCGACACCTCGACATCTTCGGCCCCAAGCAGGGCCAGATGGTGCGCCGTTTCAACATCCTGCGCGGTGGTGATGCTGAACAGCGGGTAAAGCTGGGCCAGAAGGCCGCGCATGCGGCGGCGGCGCTGAAAGGCAGCCCCGTTCATCCGGGCGTTCACCAGTGCCAGAGGAATGCCCCGACGGTCAGCGGCCAGTACAGCCGCCGGCCACAGGTCCTGTTCGGACCAGATTGCAACATCCGGTCGCCAATGATCAAGGAACCGCGCCACAAAACTCGGCGCATCCAGCGGCAAGTACTGGTGCTGCGTGCGGGGCGGCAAATTGCCCTGTACA
The DNA here is from genome assembly GCA_046589965.1 of Paracoccaceae bacterium. GTDB lineage: Bacteria > Pseudomonadota > Alphaproteobacteria > Rhodobacterales > Rhodobacteraceae > JAJNPS01. Next base: position 3,402 of record JBKJVF010000239.1, on the reverse strand, counting down.
ACCTGCGCGGACGACCGCGCCATCGAGGTGATCAAATAGCTCAATTCTGCATCTTCTGCGGTCATGGACTGGATCAGACCGCGCAGCGCCATCACTTCGCCAAGCCCCACTGCGTGCAGCCACACCAACCGCCCGTCAGGCCGTTTTGCAGTCGCATGCCCAAGTTTTTCACGCCAGCGATGAGGGTCCTCGCGGCCTTTGCCAAGCCTGCGGCGCAGATACATGGGCGCAATCACCCCAAGGGCCCGCGCCAACGCCAGATAGCCGGCAACTTGCCAAGCCATCCCTAGCCCGCATCCTGAAAAGACTTCTGCAGGTCTTGCGTCCAGAATGCATCGTCCGCCAGGACGCGCACAAAGCGATCAGCAGCACGACCTTGCCCGAACCCGTCATGGCGCGGCACGACCTTTCCCCAATGGTCACGCAGGAACGCCGCGATGGCGACGGCGTCACTGGCAAGACAGGCCTCCACCGAGGGCGCCGCCGCACGATTGGTCTGCCTCGTGCCCACATCCAACGACGGGATGCCCAGAAACGGGGCCTCACGCACGCCCGCGCTTGAATTGCCGACCATGCAGGCGGCATTCTTCATCAGTTCGGAAAAATGCGCGAACCGCATCGACGGGATCAAGCGGAACCTGTCGCGCGGCAACCCCTCGACAACCTTGAAGATCGCGTCCGACCCCGGATCATTGTTCGGTGCAATCACCACGAAACACCGCCCCGACGCCGCGAGCGTGCCAAACAGCGCCTGCGCCTGAAGCCCCATGGAGGCTGCCTCCGACGTGACCGGATGAAAGACCGCAATGCCATATTCAGCAAACGGAATGTCATAGCGCGCCTTGACCTCGGCAAGGCTGACGCCTGATGGCCCGGAGTGAAAGTCAAGCTCTGGCGATCCGATCGCATGGACGGTGACTTGCGGCTCGCCCAATGCCAGCACCCGCCGCCCCGCCGCCTCGGACGACACGAAATGCACATGCGCGAGCTTGGTATTGCAGTGACGGATCACCTCGTCGATGGTACCCGACACCTCGCCCCCCTCGACATGCGCGGTCATGATGTAGTTGGTGGCCCCGACCAGCGCGCCCGCCAGCGCCTCGATCCGGTCACCATGCACGACGATCAGATCGGGGCGATATTCGGTGACATAGTCCGAGAACCCAAGGATCGTCTTGGCCAGGATCACGTCCTGCGGATCGCCTGGCCGCTGGTTCAGGAATTCGTGCACCTTGACGCCGGCCATGCGGGCCACTTCCAGCTTGGTCAGTCCGTAAGCCTCCATCATGTGCATGCCCGTGACAAAGAACGTCACCCGGTGCCCAGCATCTCGTGCCGCGGCGGCAAGCGGTTCAAGCTTGCCGAAGTCGGCGCGCGTGCCGGTGAGGAAGAGGAGGTGGTGGGTCATGGGAGGGGTGATCATGGATCGGGACGATAGGAGGCCAATCACTGACAGGCAAGACGTCGCCCTCGCCTTTGCTTGACACCAATCCGGTGAGGTGGGAATTCATGTTCTAAATGGACGGGCGCTATTAAGTATGGTCAACGCAATCTGCATCAAATACGGCACGACCTACGGGCCCGAGTATGTCAATAGGTTGTATCACGGTCTGACCCGAAACGTGGTCGGCGATCTGCGGTTTTTTTGCATGACTGAAGACCGCAGTGGCATCGACCGGAGTATCAACATCCTGTCGCTTCCCGATGAGCCTTTCCATCCGCGTATGACCAAAGCGATGGAAACCGCACAAAAACGGGGGCGGCTGCGCAAGGTTTCTATGTTTCGCCCCGGTCTGGTGCCCGACTTGGACGGACCGTTGATGGTGTTTGACATTGATGTGGTGATCACCGGCAATATCGATGAGCTGAACAGCTATGGGCCCGGCAAGGTATGCATGCGCAGGGAGTGGGGGGCGACAGCTGAGAACCACGCGCTTGGGCATGGGTCGGTCATGCGGTTCGACCCTGCCCTGCACCCCTATCTTTATGAAGACATGGCACGCGATCCTGAGGCCGCCGTCGCACGAGGGCGCGGCTCGGAACAGACCTACACCTCGCGCAGCGCCGAGATGTATGGCGATTTCACGCCCTTCCCCGACGCCTGGATCGTCAGCTTCAAATACGATTGCCGCCCGATGCGCCCACTTAACCTTGTTTTGCCGCCGCACAAGCCGCGGGACGCCCGCGTTGTCTGCTTTCACGGAGCACCCAAGATGGAGGAGGCGGTCGCCGGGTTTCGCTCTGATCCGCTGCACAGCACCCGCCCCTGCCGCTGGCTTAAAGAGGCATGGATTGGCTGACCCCCTTCCCCCCGCCTGGGTCATCAACCTACCTCGCGCCACCGAACGGCGCGCCAAAATGGAAGCACAACTCGACGGTATGGGTTTGCCTTACCGCCTGTTTGCCGGAATCGACGGTCGTGCGGAAGAAGCACGGCTATTACAGTCGGTAGACATCCCGGCGTTTGAGAGCAACATGGGTCGCAAGATCCTGATCGGCGGGATTGCTTGCTATCACAGCCACTTAGCCGTCTGGGATGCTTTTCTGGCGTCTGATGCCCCCATCGCGCTTGTCATGGAGGACGATGTCGTCTTTCACGACGACTTTGTTCATGCAGTTCGTTTGGGCATCGCCGCCTCTGCGCATTGGGACTTCTTGAAGCTGAACTGCATCCGCGCCAAAATCCCTGTTGAGCAAGGCACCGTCGGCAACTATCGCCTGAACGCCTATATTGGCCCAGCCACTGGTACCGCCGCCTATCTGATCAACAGGGCAACGGCGGCAAAACTGCGCGCCGCGATGCTGCCAGTCACTCGGGCGACGGACCACGAAATCAACCGCTTTTACGTCCACGATTTTCGCCTACGTGGGCTTGAGCCATGGCCCAGTCATGTCGACGATGGCAATGTCAGCCTCATCACCGGGACTGCTTTTGGCGACGTGCGGAAATTTCCGCGACTGAAACGTCTGCCGTATTACCGTCTCAAGGTGACCAACTATCTGCGACGGGCCTTGTGGCTTGCAAAGCGGGGGGAATTCGTGTCGAGCAGAAAGCGTCTGGTGGTAGGAGTGCAGGAATATGAACAGCAAACTGGGCGTTAAGCTTGCCGAAGTGCCGTCCGACGGGCGGCTGATCGTGAGTTTCCCGAAATCTGGCCGAACCTGGCTCCGCTATGCACTTACAACGTGCGGAATCAACGTCGCCACGACCCATGCTGGAGCGTCGACCAACCGGCGTGAACTGGGTACGCCTTTTTGTGGAATTCCACCGATACTGGCCGACCGTCCGATGGTATTTTTGTACAGGAACCCTTTCGATACGGCGGTTTCGCTCTTTTATCAGGTGAACAGACGTGATTTGAGGCGTGGCTCCGGCCGATGGTTCCGGATGGTCCTGCCACT
>JBKJVF010000033.1:0-3874 GCA_046589965.1 Paracoccaceae bacterium | reverse complement strand
GCGCGACGGACAATCTATGATCTTGATGCGTCGTCATCTTTTCTGGTCGTCTCAAACTGTTGGCCGGACAGTGGCAGCCCTAGGCACACCCGAACGTCACCGCTTTGCCCCGCTGCGCCGACGCAATGCACATGAAATTCCAATAATCGCAAGGTTTTCGTGACGCTGCTTGATCGTGATCCAGCCCAAAGCCGTGATTCTCGCCGCACCAAAGGTGCATTCAGACCGATGTTTGGGCGGATGTTGGTCGGGCTTGGTGAAACAGCCTGTCCCTCCGGCCCGCCTGACCGTAGGCTTTCCTGTAGCACACGCCTTTCCATAGCAACCTTTGCCGGTTTGGGTCGGATCGGGCTAAAAATCAGCTTTCTTGCAAGATTGACGCGAAGATAGATTTCTGACACGCTCGTCTTTCAAAGGAAGGATTGGCATGGCACGAGTCGACAACGACACCGCATTGGAACGTCCTGCCGCGCTGCAGCAGCGCCTGCAGGCAAGTCTTGCAGCGGCGACCAAGACCGAGGCGTCGATCGCAAGCTACATGCTGACCAACCTGCAAAGCCTGCCGTTCGAGACGGCCGCTTCGGTGGCGCAAAAGATCGGTGTGTCCGAGGCGTCGATCGGACGGTATTGCCGGGGCATCGGCTTGCAGCACTTCAAGGCGCTCAAGGCCGAGTTGCAGGCCGATCTGGGCGACAAGGCCTGGCTCATCGGCGACCGGCTGCGCGATTTTCATGAACGATCACAATCGGGCAAGTCCGAAGCCGCGCGGGCGCTGGAACTGGAACTGGCCGCGATCGTCGCGGTGCATGAGATGGCCGCCGGCCCGGAATTTGCTGCCTGTGTCGAACGGCTGGCGACCCGTGCGACGGTCTTTGTCGCGGGCTTTCAGACCGAACGCGGCCATGCGGACCTTTTGGCCCATGGGTTGCAGTATCTGCGCCCCGGCGTGCATCTGGCCGATGGTGCCGGCGCAAATTTCTCTGAAATCTTGCTGTCGGACCCCGCCTCGACCTGTCTTGTGGTGATCGAGGGCCGTCGCTATTCGCGCCTGGCACAGAAGCTGAGCCTTGATGCCCGGGCGCGCGGCATTCCCGTCACCCTGATCACCGACCCCTATTGCGACTGGGGCCGGACCGCCGCGACCGAAATGTTCGCAGTACCCACAGCACTCAATCATTTCTGGGATGCGACCAGCGGTTTTGCCAGCCTTATCAGCCTGATCATCAACGGCGTCTTCAATCAATTGGGTGCCGAGGTTGAGGCCCGTATGGCCCAGGTTTCGGCGCTTTACGACGACTTCATCGGCCATACCGGTGATGCCCGCAGTTCGCGATTCACCACGCGATAAATCACGCAGCCAATACCAAAACAACAAAACCCGGAGGTTTCCATGACCCTAACATTTCGACGCGCGGCCATAGCGGCAAGCGTCAGTTTTGCGACCCTGCTAGGCTCCACCGCGGTCTTTGCCCAAGAAGCGGTCTTTGTCTTGAGCCAGGATCAGGTTGGTGTGCCGACCTACAACGTCATCATGACCGGCAACACCAACACCGGTGCGACGATGCTTTATGACACGCTGGTGGTGCAGGCGGCGGATCAGTCGTTTCACCCGGGCCTTGCCGAAAGCTGGGAAGAGGCCGCCGACGGCATGTCCTGGACATTCAAGTTGAAACCGGGCGTCACGTTCCACAACGGCGAGCCGCTGACCGCCGCGACCATTGTGACCTGGATCGGTTTTTTTACCGATAGCGACAACAGCTACATGACCCAATCAATCGCAGGCGTCGAAGCAGTCGATGACCTGACCGTCAAGATGACGATGAAGAACCCCGATCCGAACCTGCTTTATAACCTGTCGAGCAGCTTCATGGGCGTGGTCGAACCCAAGGCCTTTGTCGAAATGGGCGCGGATTATGGCGTGACCGGCGCTGTCGGCACCGGGCCGTTCAAATTCGAAAGCTTTTCCATCGGGTCTGAAACCGTCCTGGTGCGCAATGACGACTACACCTGGGGATCAGAGCTTGCCGAAAACAAGGGCCCGGCGAAAATCGCCAAGGTCACGCTGCGCGAGATTGCCGAGGAAAGCACCGCGTTTCTGGAACTGAAAACCGGCGGCGTGGACATGCTGATGTCGGTGCCCACTGATTTTCTGGGGGAACTGGCCAAGGAACCCACAATCACCACCCTGACCCTGCCGGGGCAGGAAGTGGTCTATATGCCGATCAACGTGACCAAGGCGCCCTTTGACGACATCAAGGTGCGTGAAGCCGCTGCCTTTGCCATCAACCAGCCCGAAATTCTGGAATCGGTCTATGGCGGCGTCGGCTCGGCGGCAAACCAGTTCCTGATCTCGTCTTTGCCCGAAAGCCAGGTCGATCCGAAATACCTGATCAGTTATGACCCTGCGCGTTCCGCCAAACTGTTGGACGAAGCAGGCTGGGTGATGGGCGCCGACGGGGTGCGCGCCAAGGATGGCGTGCCGCTGAACGTCAGCCTTTGGACGCAAAGCGACAGCGTCTTTCGTCGCCTGACCGAGGTCGTTCAGGCTGAACTCAAGGCGGTGGGCATCGGGTCCGAGATCACCAATTTCGACAGCTCCACCATCCGCGACCAGTACAAGACCGGAGAGCAGCAACTGGCGGTGCGGTCCTACTATTGGAACAACGCCGACATCGTCGACTGGTTCTTTGGCGGCGACCGTCTGGGCTATCCCAACATCTCGATGTACAACGACCCCAAGGCAGAAGAACTGCGCGCGAAAGCCATGACCGGATCGGCCAATCAGGCCGAGCGGCAGGCGAACTTCAAGGCCTATCACGAATACATCCTGTCGCAGTTCGTCATGGCGCCGATCTACCAGCCCGTGGCAAACTACGGCTACAACACCGCGCGCCTCAAAATGCCCGCCGTGATTGCAGGCACTTCAGTCAACGGGCAGACGATCCTGTCGATGGAAGTGATCGAGTAGCCGTCTGATCGGGGGATCGGCATGCTGAGCTATACTTTGCGACGGCTTTTGCTGTTGATCCCCGTCTTTCTTGCGGTGTCTGTGATCATCTTTGCGATCATCCACCTGATACCCGGCGACCCGGTGGACAATCTGCTGAAAATCGGTTCCGGCCCCGAACAGCGCGCCATCATCGAGGCGCGCTACGGGCTGGACCGGCCCCTGCCCGTCCAATACGCGATCTGGCTCGGGAATGTGCTGACCGGCGATCTGGGCACCGCCATCGTCGGCCGCCGCCCGGTCGCCGACCTTGTGCTGCAGGCCCTGCCCTATTCGCTGGCGCTTGGAAGTCTGGCGCTGCTGTTTTCGACGGTTGTGGGGATCGTACTGGGCGTGATTGCGGCGCTGAACCGCGACAAGCTGGCCGATCAGACGATCATGACGGGGGTGTTGCTGGGATCAACCGTGCCGAGTTTCTGGCTGGGCCTGCTCATGATCCTGACCTTTTCGGTATACTTCCAGTGGTTCCCTGTCTCCGGCGCACGCGGCTGGTCGTCCTTGGTGCTGCCAGTGCTGACCATCGGGCTGGGCGGCACCGCACTGGTCGCCCGCGTCACTCGCGTGGCGATGATCGAGGCATCGGGGCGGGATTTTGTCATGCTCTTGCACGCCAAGGGGATGCACCCGATGCGGATCCAGTTGCGCCATGTGCTGCGCCACGCGCTGATCCCGGTGGTCACGATCCTGGCGCTGCGGATCGGCTGGGTACTGGGGGGTGCGGTGACCATCGAGGTGGTGTTTGCGCGCCCGGGCCTTGGCACCCTGCTGATCAAGGCGTTGAACCAGCATGACTATCCGGTGGTGCAGGCCAGCCTGTTGATCCTGGCGATGGCGGTGATGCTCGGCACGCTTTTGGGCGACATCCTG
>JBKJVF010000016.1:0-6794 GCA_046589965.1 Paracoccaceae bacterium | reverse complement strand
TGCGGGTCGTGGATCGGCGTACGTTCACCCGAAAAATAGGGAAGGCAGATCAGACCCTTGGCCCCCTTGGGCGATGCCTCGGCCTCAACTGCTAGTGCGGCGAAATCGGCGTCGCGGGCCAGCTGATCGCGAAACCAGTGCGTCAGCGTGCCAGAGGTCGCCAGCCCCGCCATCGAGGCATGCATGCCGGGGAAGAGCCAGGGCGCATACCACAGGCGCGGATCACGCACCGGGCGACCGGTCACCTGAATGATGAAGATGGTGGAGCCGTACATCATCATCATCTCGCCGGGGGCCTGGACCCCGACCGACACCGCCTCGGCGGCCGCGTCGATGGTGCCGCAGGTGACGGGCGTGCCGATGGCAAGGCCCGTCTCGGCGGCGGCGGCGGCGGTCACATGGCCTGCAATCTCGGTCGACCACATCAGGCGCGGCAGGCGGTCCAGGGGGATGATGTCCCCGGCAAGGGCATCGGTCCATTCCAGCCGGTTGACGTCATAAAGGGGCGAGAAGTTGGCGGCGGTATAGTGGTCGATCACATATTCGCCGGTCAGTTTCCAGGTGACATAGCTGGTCGAGGTCAGAACCATGGCCGTGCGGGCAAAAACCTCTGGAAGGGTTTCCTTCAGCCACAGGATTTTTGGCCCCACCGACTGCGAGGTCAGCGCATTGCCGCAGGTGGCAAGGATGCGGTCCTTGCCGATCCGGGCGTCAAGCGCGTCGATCTGGGTGCTGGCGCGGGTATCCACACCGTAAAGGACGCCGTTCATCAGGGGCGCGCCGGCGGCATCGACCGGCAGCATGCACGGACCGATGGCCGAGGTCGCGACACAGGCGATGCGCGCGGGATCGATCCCCGATTGTGCCAGCAGTGCCCGGGTGACGGCCACGAAATCACCCCACCAATCCTCTTCCGCGCGGTGTTCGGCCCAGCCGGGACGCGGCACGATCATCTTGTGGGGGTGGGTGGCTGTGGCGCAAATCTTGCCTTGCGCATCAACGAGAACGCCCTTGGTCTCGAACGTGCCGATATCGAGGCCGAGCGTATAGGTCATGTCAGCCCCGCTCCAACGTCAGGGAGGCATCGATGCGGGCGAGGGCCGCTAGCAGCAGCGTCGTCAGCGCCTCAAGGTCACGGATATCACAGACCTCCAGCGCGGAATGGGATTGGCGCATCGGATACCCCATGTCGATGGCAGCCACCCCCTGCCCGACGGTCTGGACATAGGAAAGGTCGGTCAGCGCACCGATATGGGCGGAGCGCTGCAGCGGCATTTTCAGATGGGCTGCGGTATTTTCCATCAGCCGCACAAGGGCCGGATGGGGGATGACGCCATTGAGCGTGCCGCGCCCGTGAAAGGAATAAAGCGCCATGCCCGGCCCGCCACCCAGTGCCATCTCGCCCCGGTCGGCCATGTCGGGCGTGTCGGTCGCCAGCATCAGGTCGATCTGGATGGCGATGTCGGGCTGCAGAACCTGCGCCGCGACGACAGCGCCCCGCAAATTGAACTCTTCCAAGGTCGACCAGACCAAGTGGACGGTCGGACCCTTGGTGCGGGATTGCAACGCCTCGGCCATGGCCAGCATGATGGCGCAGCCGGCGCGGTCGTCGATGGCGGTCCCGGCAATGCGGTCAGCAGCCATGGGCAGCACGCGGGGGTAATAGATGACCGGCGTGCCGATCCTGATGCCCGCAGCCTCCACCGCCGCCTTGGAGCCATGGCCGGTATCGATGCGAATTTCGGGCGTGGTCAGGACCTTGTACTTTTCGTCGGGCGTGGTCGCGTGATGGGCCTTGTTCATGATCACGCCGGGCACGTCAGGCTGGTCCGGCGGGCAGAGCAGGACGGCTTGTGCGGCCATCGCGCGTTCCGACACGCCGCCCAGACGTTCGACCCGGATCAACCCGTCGACCTCGATCTTGCGCACCACAAAGCCAAGCTGATCCATATGGGCAAACACCATCACCGAGGGGGCCTTGGGATCACCGGGAAGCGTCGCAATCAGGTTGCCAAGCCGGTCCGTGCGCGAGGCGATGCCGATGCCGGTCAAACGGTCGCGCAACCACGCTGCCACGCGTTCTTCGTGGCCCGAAAGGCCCGGTATGCCCATCAGGGCGATCAGATCATCGCGAATCGTCATGTGCGCAGCTTTCTGACACGGTCCATGAAGTCACGCGCGCGTTCGGGATTGACGGCGGCCCAGGTGTCACCGCCATGCTTCAGCGCGGACCCCACGATGCAGCCATCGGCAACAGCCAACACATCGGCCACAGTGTCATGCTTGACCCCGGTATTGGCGAGAACGGGGGTGTTGGGCAGCACACGTTTCACCGCCTCAAGGTCCGACATCGCGGCAGCCTCGCCGGTGATAGCACCCGAGACGAGCACCGCATCGGGGATGGAGGAAAAGACCGCCGAGCGTGCGCGGTCAGACAGGCTGCGGGGGTCCAGCGAACCCGCAAATTCGGCCGAGACGTTGTAAAGCGTGACCACATCCCCGATCCCGAGCCGCGCCTGATAGCGCCGTGCCGCCCCTGCATCGGGGGCCCAGACACCCATGTCGCTGGCATAGGTCCCGGTGAAAATCTCGCGCACGAAAGACGCCCCTGTGCCCACCGCCAGCGCCATCGTCGCCATCGGGTCCCAGAGCACGTTCACGCCAAAGGGTACGGTGATGCGGTCGCGCAGTCGCCCGATCACCGCAGCCATGGTCGCGGTGGCCGCCGTATCCACCTTGAGTTCATAGGGACGGTCATTTTCATTGCCGAACATCACAGCATCGACCCCCGCGGCCTGCAGCGCCGCAAGGTCCGCAAGCGCGCCCGCCACGATCCCTTCGACGCCTCTGGCCGCATCATAAAGAGGCGTGCCCGGCATTGCCCCCAGATGGACCATCGCAATGACCGGCTTTGCCTGCCCAAAGACCCGTTGAAACCGTGTCATCATCCCCCCAACACGCCAAATTCGCATCGCAACGCTAGCTTGAAAGGGATTGGCCGGGAAGAGCGATCACACTAGCATGTCAGTTCACATCGGGGGAAAACCATGCTCGCACGACGTCATTGGGATCGGCTGGGGAACGGCGGGATCGACTTTACCACGCTCGGGTTCGGGGCCGCACCCTTGGGCAACCTCTTTCGCGCCGTCACCGAAGACGAGGCGCAGGCGACGCTGCAGCGCGCCTGGGATGCGGGCGTGCGTTATTTCGATACCGCGCCGCTATATGGGCTTGGACTGTCGGAATCCCGGATCAACCATTTCCTTCGCGGCAAACAGCGCTCCGATTACGTGATCTCGACCAAGGTCGGGCGGTTGTTCCGCGCCACCACCCCCGACAAACGCGACGGGTTCGGCAAATGGTTCGACGTGCCGTCGCGCAATGAAATCTACGACTACAGCTATGACGGGGTGATGCGATCACTGGAGCTTTCGCTCGAACGTCTGGGGATCGATTATGTCGACATCCTCTATGCGCATGATCTGGACATCTTCACCCACAAGTCGCAAGAGGTATTGGAGGGGTATTTTTCTGCATTTATGTCAGGTGGTTACAAGGCGCTTTTGACGTTGCGCGATCAGGGCGTGATCAAGGCCTTTGGTGCCGGCATCAATGAGTGGGAACCCTGCCGGCAGATGCTGGATCAGGGGGATTTCGACATCTTCCTGTTGGCCGGGCGCTACACGTTGTTGGAACAGGCGTCGCTGGCGGGATTCATGAACCCGGCCCTTGCAAGGGGTGTGGGCGTGGTGATCGGCGGGCCGTACAATTCCGGCGTTCTGGCCACCGGGCCGCGACCCGGCGCGTATTACAACTATGATCTGGCCCCGCAATGGGTGCTGGACCGGGCGGGCGCCTTGCAAGCGGTCTGCGCGGCCCATGGCGTGCGGCTTGTTGATGCCGCGTTCCAGTTCCCCTTGCGCCACAAGGCCGTGGTGTCGGTCATCCCGGGCGGACAGACAACGGTCGAGATGTCCTCCAACCTTGCGGCGGCAACCGCCAGCATCCCCGATGCGCTATGGGACGATCTGCGTGCACAAGGCCTGATCGACCCCGACAGCCCTTGAGGGTGTCCGGGTGGATACATCACGGGGTCCGGGGCGTTGTCCCGGCCCATCACGACAAGGACCGACCTATGCAGATCGACGCCCATCAGCATTTCTGGCAACCGCTTCGTGGCGACTACGGCTGGATGCCGCAAGACGACCCGATCCTGACGCGCCCCTATGATCCGTCGCATCTGATGCCGGATCTGGCCGCCGCTGGCATCAATGGTACGGTTCTTGTGCAGGCCGCCCCGACGATCGAGGAAACCGAATACATGCTGGGCATCGCGGATGCCACACCTTGGGTCCTCGGCGTGGTCGGCTGGATCGATTTTGAAAAGCCTGAACATCTGGCGCAACTTACGCGGCTGGCCCGACATCCAAAGTTCAAGGGCGTGCGCCCGATGATCCAGGACATTGCGGATGATGACTGGATGCTGCGCGCCGATGTGCAATGGGGGTTTCAGGCGCTGATCGATCTGGACCTGACCTTTGACGCGCTTGGTTTTCCGCGCCATCTGGCGAATTTTCACACCATCCTGACGCGCTATCCCGGCCTTCGCGCCGTGATCGACCATTGCATGAAGCCGCAGATCAAGGCGCCAGAGAGTTACCAGCCTTGGGCCGACGGGATCGCCCGCATCGCCCGCGACACCAACGCCTGTTGCAAGTTTTCGGCCCTGATCACCGAGGCCGATCCCGGCTGGACCACCGCGGACCTTGCCCCTTACGCGGGGCATGTCCTGCAGGCGTGTGGCCCGGGCCGCGTCATGTGGGGGTCCGACTGGCCGGTCTGTCGTCTGCGCGGCGAATATGCCGACTGGCACCGCGCCGCGTTAGAGCTGACCCAACATTTGCCGGACGCAGCCCGCGCCCGCGTGTTCGGTGGCACGGCAGATGCGTTCTATCGCCTGACGTCATAGCAACCCGCGACACCGCAGCAGGACAGGGCGACACCCCGGTCAGGCAAAAAGGTCGGGGCGTTCGCGTTCCAGAGGTTCCAAAAGCCGTACCAGCTGGCCAAGGTGATGGCGGACCGCATGGCGGGCGGATGCGGGATCGCGTGCCTCCAGTGCGGCAAGGATCTGCTTGTGTTCGGCCAGAGTCTCATCGACCCGCCCCGGGATCGGCAGCACCAGCTTGCGCGCGCGGTTCACATGGACCCACGCCGTATCGGTAAAGGCCGACAGCTTGCGAAATCCGGTAAAGCCGAGCAAAAGCTCATGCATATCGGCATCTTGCTGGTAAAAGCCGGTGAAATCACCTGCCTCGACCAATAGCCCCTGCATCGCCACGTTGCGGCGCAGCAGCATCAGCTGATCGTCGGTGATGGTCACGGCGACGCGTTCGATGGCCGCGACCTCGATTGCTTCGCGCAGAAACGCGCCCTCACGAATCTCGTCCATCGAAAACCGCGCAACATAGGTTCCGGCCTGCGGCACGACATCGACCAGCCCTTCGCCCGACAGACGCGCCACCGCATCCGCGACCGGGCTGCGCGACACTTGCAGTTCGGCGCAAATCTCTGGCTTGCGCAGAATCTCGCCCGGACGAAAGGCTAGCGACAGGATCGCCTCGCGCAGTGTCAGATAGACGCGGTTGCCCAAGGACCCCTGCAGCCGATCCAAAGGCGTCAATCGCGCTTTGGGTGTCGGGTCTTGTGGACGGGGATAGGATGCCTGTAACATACTAACATGTTAGATCACATCTCTCTGCTGTCAAGAAAGCGGGGACCCGGGGGCACGCGATGACGGCAATGACGATCCAGCTTCACAGTACCGACAATGTGGTGATCGCGCTCTCTGATTTGCCGCGGGGGGTCCAGCCTGACGGCCTGAACCAGATGACGGTCGACGCGGTGCCGCGGGGTCACAAGATTGCGATACAGGCGATACCGATGGGCCAAAAGGTGATCCGATACGGCCAGATCATCGGGCAAGCGACAACGGATATTCCCGCCGGAGCCCATGTCCATACCCACAACCTTGGCATGGGGCCGCACAGTGCAGACTATGCAATCGCCCAAGGGGCCGTGCCGCTGCCGGCGCTCACGCCGCGCACGTTTCTTGGCTATCACCGCCCCGACGGGTCAGTCGGCACGCGCAATTATCTGGGCATCCTGACATCGGTGAACTGTTCGGGTTCAGTCGCACGCTTCATTGCCGAAGCCGCCGAGAAAGACCCCGCCATCATGGAAGGCATCGACGGGGTCGTGCCCATCGTGCATGCAACGGGCTGCGGCATGTCCGGGGTGAACGAAGGCTACGAGACGCTGATGCGCACGCTGAAAGGCTATGCGCGCAATGCCAATTTTGGCGGCATCCTGCTGGTGGGACTTGGCTGCGAGGTGATGCAGGTGCCCGATCTGGTGGGGCAAGGACGCCTCCGGCCCGATGGCAACTTCCGTTACATGACCATTCAGGGCACGGGTGGCACGCGCGCGACGATCGAGGCGGGCCTGAAGGTCCTGCGCGATATGGCTGTCGTGGCGCAGCGCGCTGTGCGGGCGCCGGCGCCAGTGTCCAAGTTGATCATCGGCCTGCAATGTGGCGGATCGGATGGATATTCCGGGATCACGGCCAATCCTGCGCTGGGTGCTGCCAGCGACCTGTTGGTGCGCATGGGCGGCACGACAATCCTGTCCGAGACGCCGGAAATCTATGGCGCGGAACACTTGCTGACCCGCCGCGCGGTGACTACGGCGGTTGGGGAAAAGCTGCTCGACCGCATCCGCTGGTGGGAAGACTA
>JBKJVF010000092.1:0-10794 GCA_046589965.1 Paracoccaceae bacterium | reverse complement strand
TGAACAGCGTCAGCGCGTTGGAGGCGACAGACCGCCACATCAGCCCGCCACCTTGCCCAGGACGAGGCTCGCATTGGTGCCGCCAAACCCAAAGGAATTCGACAGCGCCACATCAATCTTGCGCTTCACCGCCTTGTTTGCCGCGAGGTCCAGCTTTGGCGCGACTGCCGGATTATCAAGGTTGATCGTCGGTGGGGCCACCTGATCGCGGATCGCCAGCACACAGAATATCGCCTCGACCGCCCCGGCGGCGCCCAGAAGGTGCCCGATGCTCGATTTGGTCGAGGACATCGTGGCCTTGGTCGCAGCATCGCCAAGCAATCGTTCCACCGCACCAAGCTCGATCGTGTCGGCCATCGTGCTGGTGCCATGCGCGTTGATGTAATCCACATCCGCAGGCGTCAGCCCTGCCCGCTTCAGCGCCATCTGCATCGACCGGTAGCCGCCTTCGCCATCCTCCGACGGGGCGGTGATGTGATAGGCATCGCCCGACAGGCCATAGCCCAGCACCTCGGCATAAATCTTCGCACCACGCGCCTTGGCGTGTTCGTATTCTTCCAGCACGACAACACCCGCACCTTCGCCCATCACGAACCCGTCGCGGTCCGCGTCATAAGGGCGGCTTGCCTTGGCAGGGTCGTCCGCGCGCTTGGTCGACAATGCCTTGCAGGCGTTGAACCCCGCGATACCGATCTCGCAAATCGGGCTTTCCGCGCCACCGGCTACCATCACATCCGCATCGCCCCATTGGATCAGCCGCGCGGCATCCCCGATGGCATGGGCCCCCGTCGAACAGGCCGTCACCACCGCATGGTTCGGCCCCTTGAAACCGAACCGGATACTGACCTGCCCCGAAATCAGATTGATCAGCGCGCCGGGGATAAAGAACGGGCTCACCCGCTTGGGTCCCTTTTCGGCAATCAGCAACGCGGTTTCCGCAATGGACTGCAAGCCCCCGATCCCTGATCCGATCATCACACCGGTGCGGCAACGCGCGTCCTCGTCCTGCGGTTCCCAGCCGGAATCCCGCACCGCCTGCACCGCCGCCGCCATGCCATAAATTATGAAATCATCGACCTTGCGCTGGTCTTTCGGTTCCATCCAGTCATCAGGATTGAACGTACCGCCCGTGCCGTCGCCGCGTGGAATCTCGCAGGCATATTGCGTCACCACGTTCGCCGGATCGAACCGCGTGATCGGACCAGCGCCCGAATGCCCCGCAACCAACCTTGTCCACGTCTCGTCCACGCCACACGCCAGCGGCGTGACCATCCCCAATCCCGTGATCACAACACGCCGCATTCAGACAACTCC
The DNA here is from genome assembly GCA_046589965.1 of Paracoccaceae bacterium. Classification (GTDB taxonomy): domain Bacteria; phylum Pseudomonadota; class Alphaproteobacteria; order Rhodobacterales; family Rhodobacteraceae; genus JAJNPS01. The sequence goes on along the minus strand of JBKJVF010000092.1, from coordinate 9,480 downwards.
CTCGGCTCTTGCCCTCCGGGGGTGATACACGCCCGTCCGATAGCGCGCAACTCACGCCATCCTGGACAGGCAAAGGCACGACCGGCGCCGTCATGCCAGCTCACCCCTTCACCCCGCGCGCGATCACCCCCAGCACCGCCGCCAGCAACTGTGCCGCCGTCATGGCGCCAAGGCCGTCTACATCCCGGTCCGGCATGAATTCCACCATGTCGAACCCCGCGATCCTCGCTTTTTCCGCCACGGCCCCGATCAGCTCCAGCACCTGCCAATAGCTGAGGCCCCCCGCCGTCCGCCCGATGACCGCCGGCATGATCGCGGGATCCATCGCATCAAGGTCCAGACAGATAATGACCTCAGCCCCTTCCGGAATCAGGTCGACCGCCCGCCAGACCCCCGAACGCGCCACTTCACCGGCCGGCAGAAACTGCACGCCCCAGGCCAGCGCATCCGCGAGATCGCCCGCGCGCGCAGACCCGATCCCACGGCTGCCGACCTGGATGATGCGTTCGACATGCGCCATCTCGGATGCCCGCCGCATGGTCGAAGACAGCCCCTGCCTTTCCCCCTGAACCTCATCGCGCCAGTCGATATGCGCGTCGATCTGCAAAATGGTGAACCGCCGCCCCCGCGCGCCATAGGCTTCCAGCATCGGAATCGGCAGGCTGTCATCGCCTCCGATCAGGACCGGGACCGCCCCCCGATCTAGGGCCATGCTGATCGCTCCGAAAATCCGTGCCCGGTTGCCCGCAGGGTCGGCCTCGTCCTGCGGCAGATCGCCCGCATCGACGGCCTCGATCCCATCCGGCAGGACCTGCCCGCCCAGATCAAAATTCACATGGTTCGCATTTGCGGCATAGACCGCGCCCGCGGTCCGTATGGCCGCAGGCCCGCCTGCGCAGTAAAACCCCACCGACGGATAGGGGGTGCAGCCATCTGCACCGATCACCACGATGGGGGCTGTCAGACGGTTCAGATCACGGCATCGCGGCAGTCCCAGAAAAGTGTCGACCGATCCGGACCCGAACATCGTTCCAAGTGTCGCCTTGTTTTCCAATCCAGCCTCGCTGCCTGCTTTGAAGCACAGAGTGCGTCCAAGCATTGCAGCAGGACAAGCGTCTCTTTTCCGGCTGCGCGCGGCAGCGGCAAGGGACCGCCGTTTGATGCGCGGCCCATGGCTGACACGCAGAAAATGCAAAACGGCGCCCCTAAGGGCGCCGCTCTGGCATTCTGCACTTGATCCGTTAGGATCAGGCGGCTTCGGAGATGAACTTCACCGCGTCGCCAAAGGTCTGGATCGTTTCGGCGGCGTCATCGGGGATCTCGATGCCGAACTCTTCTTCGAACGCCATCACCAGTTCCACGGTGTCAAGGCTGTCTGCGCCCAGATCGTCGATGAACGAAGCGTTTTCAGTCACCTTGTCCTCTTCGACGCCCAGATGCTCGACGACGATCTTCTTCACACGGGTCGCGATGTCGCTCATGTTCTTTCCTCTGTGGTTGACGGGCCTTTAACCCGCTCTCTCGTGACGTGACCGACGGCAGAGGCTTTCCCCCTCCACGGTTTCGCAGCGCCTATAGCAAGGCCGATGCGCCAAGGCAAACGCTTTCCCATCGACATCGGCGGCAAGGTGCATGGATCACAAGGAGGGCCACCCCGGACAGTCAGACCATGTCCATCCCGCCATTCACATGCAACGTCGCCCCCGTGACATAGGCCGCCTCGGTCGAGGCCAGATACAGCACCGCCGCCGCGATTTCCGCAGGCTCACCCATCCGCCCCGCCGGCACCACACCCAAGATCGCAGCCTTTTGCGCGTCGTTCAGTTTGTCGGTCATCGCAGTCGCAATAAACCCCGGTGCGACCGCGTTGACGGTGATCCCCCGGCTGGCCACTTCGGCGGCCAGCGATTTGGACAGCCCCACCATCCCCGCCTTGGAGGCCGCGTAGTTCACCTGCCCCGCATTTCCCGTGGTGCCGACGATCGAGGATATGTTGACGATCCGGCCCCAGCGCGCCTTCATCATGCCCCGGATGGCCGCGCGGCACAGCCGGAACGTCGCCGTCAGGTTGACATCGATCACCGATGCCCAATCTTCGTCCGACATCCGCATCGCAAGGCCATCCTTGGTGATGCCCGCGTTGTTGACGAGGATATCGACAGACCCCATCGCCTCGACGCCGCGCTTGATCAGCGCCTCAACCTCGTCTGGCACCGACAGGTTGCACGGCAGCACATGCGCCCGGCTACCCAGGTCTGAGGCCAGCGCCTCCAACGGCTCCACCCGCGTCCCCGACAGCGCGACCGTCGCACCTGCAGCATGCAGCACCCGCGCGATTTCCGCACCGATACCGCCCGAGGCACCTGTGATCAGTGCCGATTTGCCCGTCAGATCAAACATGCGTCGCTTCCTTTGCCGCCACCACATCCTCGGGCATTCCCACCACCCGCGTCACCGCCCCGTCCGCGATCCGCTTGATCATGCCCGACAGCGCCTTGCCTGCGCCGATCTCCCAATACTCGGTGACGCCTGCCCCTTGCATCCAAAGCACGCTTTCGCGCCACCGCACCGATCCCGTGATCTGCGCCACCAAAAGCGCCCTGATCCTGTCGGGTTCGGTCACCGCTTCGGCCCGCACATTGACCACCACCGGCAATGCCGGCGCCGAGATTACCACGCCCGCCAGCGCTTCGGACATGACCGCCGCCGCCGGTTGCATCAATGCACAATGGAAAGGGGCCGATACCGGCAGCAACAGCGCCCGCTTGGCCCCGCGCGCCTTGGCGATATCCAACGCGCGCTCTACCGCCTCGCGATGTCCCGACACGACGACCTGCATCGGATCGTTGTCGTTGGCGGCCTGGCAAACCTGCCCCTGCGCCGCCTCCGCCGCCACGTCCGTCGCCGTCGCGAAATCCAGCCCCAGCAAGGCCGCCATCGCGCCTACGCCCACCGGCACGGCTTCTTGCATGGCCTTGCCGCGAATGCGCAACAGCCTGGCCGTATCAGACAGCCCCAACGCACCGACCGCACACAGCGCCGAATATTCGCCCAAAGAATGCCCCGCGACAAAGCTGGCCATGTCCAAACCCATGCCCTCGGCCTCCAGCGCCCGCAAGGCGGCCATGGACGTCGCCATCAATGCGGGTTGGGCGTTCTGGGTCATCGTCAGGGTGTCCTGATCCCCCTCCCAGATCAATGCCGACAGCTTTTCGCCCAAGGCATCATCGACCTCGTCATAGACAGCGCGCGCCGCAGGATAGGCTTCGGCCAGCGCCCGCCCCATACCCACCGTCTGGGCACCCTGCCCCGGAAACACAAACGCGCGGCTCATCCTGATCTCCCCATCTGACCCCGTTTGGCATAGCTTGGCACGCGGCCCTGTGCAATCACGACGGCACCTTGCATCCTGATGGCGACCCTGTATAAGGCCGCATCTTTGCAGCAATCCCATGAACCGGCGCAGGCTCTCGTGGACGGGCCGCTGCAAAGAATTGGCCCGCCCTATGAAATGCGCCTTGAAAAGCTGGAGCCCGCATGCCGCTTTATGAGCATGTCTTTATTGCGCGTCAGGACTTGTCCAACACGCAAGCCGAAGGCCTTATCGAACACTTCTCGACCGTCCTTTCGGACAACGGCGGCAAAGTCGTTGAAAACGAATACTGGGGCGTCAAGACGATGGCCTACAAGATCAACAAGAACCGCAAGGGCCACTATGCCTTTCTGAAATCGGATGCGCCCCCGGCCGCCGTGCAGGAAATGGAACGCCTGATGCGTCTGCACGACGACGTCATGCGTATTCTGACCATTAAGGTCGACGCGCATGTCGAGGGACCCTCGGTCCAGATGCAGAAACGCGATGACCGCGAACGCGGCGACCGTGATGGCCCGCGCGAGGGTGGCTTTGGTGGCGAACGCCGCGAACGCCCGGCCTTTGGTGACCGTCCCGACCGTGGCGACCGTCCGTCCTTCGGGGCTGATCGTCCGTCGTTCGGCGCACCGCGTCGTTGATCAGGTAGGCAAAGGATTTAAACCATGGCGAACAAACCGTTTTTCCGCCGCCGCAAGGTTTGCCCCTTCTCGGGCGACAATGCTCCGGTCATCGACTACAAAGACACCCGCCTTTTGCAGCGTTACGTGTCTGAACGCGGCAAGATCGTGCCGTCGCGCATCACCGCCGTCTCGGCGAAAAAGCAGCGCGAACTGGCCGCTGCGATCAAGCGCGCGCGCTTTCTCGCTCTTCTTCCCTATGCCGTGAAATAAGAGGAGCACCAGATATGCAAGTGATCCTTCTCCAGCGTGTGCCGAAACTTGGCCAGATGGGCGATGTCGTCAACGTCAAGGACGGCTACGGCCGCAACTACCTCTTGCCACAGGGCAAGGCGTTGCGCGCCAATGATGGCAACATCAAATCGTTCGAGGCCAAGAAAGTGCATCTTGAGGCCCAGAACCTCGAGACCAAGAAAGAGGCCGAGGCCGCTCATGTCAAACTCGACGGCCAGACCTTTGTAGTGATCCGCTCGGCCTCCGACGCCGGCGCGCTTTACGGCTCGGTGACAACCCGCGATGCGGCAGACGCTGCAATCGCAGGTGGCTTCACCGTCGGCAAGGGCCAGGTCGTGCTGGACCGTCCGATCAAGGAACTGGGCATGCACACGATTTCGGTCGTGCTGCACCCCGAGGTGATCGCCAAGGTCCGCCTGAACGTCGCTCGTTCGGTCGAAGAGGCCGAACTTCAGGCCTCGGGCAAGTCGATCCAGGAACTGGCAGCCGCCGCCGAGGCCGAAGCCGAGTTCGAGATCGCGAACCTGTTCGACGAAATGGGTTCGGCCCAGGACGGCGAAGACCTGACTCGCGACTGACCCTGTGTCATAACAAAGACAAAACCGCGCGCGGGCAAAACCTGCGCGCGGTTTTCTCATTTTGCGACCTAGTGTAGCCGAGGCCCGTCGAAAACGTGACAGCTTGCCTTCAATAGCGCCCCTAAGCCTAGGGCATGAAAACGCAAAGCAACCTTTCCGGCATCTTCTGCCTCTGCGCCGGGATCGCGGTCTTTTCGGTGCAGGATCTGATCCTGAAACTCTTGTCGGACACCTATCCGTTGCATCAGGCGATGGTTCTGCGAAGCCTGACGGCCGTGCCGATCATGTTGGGCATCGTCTGGTGGATGGATGGCACGCTCAAGACCCTGCTCAGCCCCAGCTGGCCCGCGATGCTGGGCCGCGGTGCGCTGAACTTTCTGGCCTATACCTCTTATTATCTGGCACTTGCGGCCCTGCCGATGGCAACCACGGTCGCGCTTTACTTCACGGCGCCGCTGATCATTACCGTGCTGTCGGTCGTCATCTTGCACGAACGCGTCGCGCTCAGCCGGTGGATGGCGGTCGTCGCGGGATTTTGCGGTGTCGTGCTGATGGTGCGCCCGGGTGGTGATCTTTTCGACTGGGCCGCCCTGCTGCCGGTGTTCTGCGGATTTGCCTATGCGCTGACAATGATCCTGGCCCGCATCATGGGCGCAAGGGACAGCGCGGCAGCCATGGCGTTTTGGGGCAATATCGCCTTTCTTGGCTGCGCACTGGCACTTTCTGCCTATTACGGGACCGGCCAGCATGGCGGTGCCGCGCATCCAAGCCTGGCCTTCCTCACGCGCGGCTGGACGACCCCCAACGCGGTCGATCTGTCACTCATGTGCCTTTGCGGCGTCATCGCGGCCATCGGTCTGACATTGCTGACACAGGCCTACCGCATCGGCGAGTCGTCGGTCGTCGCCCCGTTCGAGTTCACCTTTGCCTTCTGGGGTTTGCTTTGGGGCTGGCTCTTCTGGGACCAGTTGCCGGACGGCGTGGGATGGCTCGGGATCGGCATCATCGTGGCCGCTGGCATCTATGTTCTGCGCGCGCCGGAGCCTGCCACCGCCCCATGAAAAAGGCCGCACCCATCGGCGCGGCCCATCTTTCATTCAGGGCGCAAGGCGACCTTACATCTCGTCGAGCGCTTCGATGGCCTTTTGCAGTTTTTCCTTGGTCACCGTCTTTTCGCTGACCTTGGCCAAACCGACAATGTGATCCACCACCTTGTCTTCGAAAATCGGCGCGCGCAACTGTTGCTGCATTTGCGGATTTTTCTGCACGAATTCAAAGTACTGGCGCTCCTGCCCCGGATATTGGCGAGCCGCAGCCAGAACCGCCTGCGTCATTTCGGCGTCCGTGACCGTGACTTCGGCCTTGCGTCCGATTTCTGCCAGCAGCAGCCCCAGACGGACCCGGCGTTCGGCCAATGTCTTGTGCTCTTCGGTGGTTTCGACCGACCCGTGGTTGTGGTCATGCACTTCCGGGTTGTCTTCGTGCCAAAGTTGATGCGCGATCTGCGAAGCCTCGGCGTCGACCAGGTTGGCCGGCAGGTCGAACTTGACCATGTCGTCCAGCTGATCCAGCAGGGACCGCTTCATCACCGCGCGCGCCGCACCGCTATATTCGGCCTCCAGCCGCTCGGCGATCTGCGCTTTCAACGCTGCCAGATCGGCCGCACCGAACTTGGTGGCCAGCTCGTCATTGATCTCGGCCGGTTTCGGCTCCTTGACGGCCTTGACCGTGCAGGCGAACACTGCCGCCTTGCCCGCCAGATGCTTGGCCCCGTAGCTTTCCGGGAAGGTCACGTCGACCGACACTTCGTCGCCCGCCTTGGTGCCGACAAGCTGCGCCTCGAACCCCGGGATGAACGAATTTGACCCCAGAACCAGCGGGTAATCCTCGCCCGAACCACCTTCAAAGAAGTCACCATCGACCGACCCCTTGAAGTCGATCACGACCTGATCGCCGTCCTTGGCCTTGGCGCCCTTCTTGCGGTCGTCGAACGCCTTGGCACTGCCGGCCAGATTGTCCAGCGCCTCGTCGATCGCCTTGTCGTCAGCCTTGACGATCAACTTGTCCAGCTTGACCTTGGACGCATCCAGCTCAGGGATCGGCGGCAGCGCTTCATAGCTCATCTCGACCACGACGTCCTGGCCCTCGGCCCAGGTTTCGCCACCGACCATCTTGACCTCGGGCTGCAGCGACGGACGGTCGCCCGAGGCATCGAAATGCCCCTTCATGGCGGAGTCGATGCTTTCCTGCATCGCGTCGCCCATCAGGCGCTGGCCGAACTGCTTTTTCAGGATCGCCAGCGGCACCTTGCCCTTGCGAAAACCCTTGATTTCCACATCGGGCTGCGCCTCGAGCAGCTTTTCCTGCACCTTTTCGGCCAGTTCTGCCGCTGTCACGGTGATCGTATAGCCGCGCTTCAGGCCGTCGTTCAGGGTCTCGGTGACCTGCATGGTCTGGTGTCCTTTTTGTTCTGTCATCTCTGTCCATCGCGACTGCACGGCACGCAATGGGCATTACACGCGAGGCCGGGCCCCACGCGGGTCGCGCGCCTTCTAGCAAGTCTTTCCGGGCGACGTAAGAGGTTTCTTGCTCCCGGCGGTTACGCCCGCCAACAAGGTCAAAGTGGTGCGGGTGGAGGGACTTGAACCCCCACGCCTTGCGGCGCCAGAACCTAAATCTGGTGCGTCTGCCAATTTCGCCACACCCGCCACCTGCGTCGGAGAACCAACGCCGCGCCCTTCTAGCAAAGCGCCGCCCCAGAGGCGAGTAGGAAAAGCATGCCTTACAAACGCCTTGAAAAGGGACAGGAAAAGGCGTGACCCGCACCCCAATCTCGCCACATTGGACGCCGAAAACGGGACGGTGAACAGTGCAGAGGTTGCGCCGATGTCCCAGTTTTCCGTCAGTGACCTTTTGGCCATCGATACGGCCCCACGCGTCAAGCTGCCGTCGCAGGCGCTGTCTGCGGGAACCGTGGTTCTGACTTTGGACGGCGCGCTGCCAGTACAGTTTCTGTCCATCGGCGACCGTGTCATCACCCGTGCCGGTGCGCGAACGCTGCGCAATATCGCCGTGACCTTCGCCGAACAAGTGCGTCTCGTGCGTGTCTCGGCTCGGTCGCTGACCCCAGACAGCCCGCAAGATGATGTGATCCTGCCACCCGACCAGCCGGTCTTTGTGCGCGACTGGCGCGCGCCTGCGCTGATGGGCCTTCGCCAGGGCGTCGTGCCGGTGCGCAAGCTGATGGACGGCGAGCATATCCGCGCTGAAATCTTTGCCGAAATGCGCCTTTTCACCCTGCGCTTTGACCGCGAAGAGGTGATCTATGCCGGCGGGCTGGAACTGGTCTGCACGCCGGAAATCGTCTTCGCCTGAACCCGGTACCATCGCGATCCCAAGCCGCCTTCGGGCGGCTTTTTCATGCGCTCACATCCCCAAGGCCCGAAACACCTTCGGCAATTCCTCGGGCAGATCCTCGGCGATCAGACCGGGTCCGAACGACAGCGCGCATTCCACATGCAGCCAGGCCGCCGTGCAAGCCGCATCGAACGGCGAAAACCCCCGCGCCAGAAGGCCGGTGATGAAGCCCGCGAGCACATCGCCTGACCCCGCCGTGGCCAGCCAAGGTGCTGCGCGCTCGTAATGAGCGGAATTGATCGCGCAGCGCCCTGACGGGTCGGCGATCACCGTGTCCGGGCCCTTGAACAGCACCACGCAGCCCGCCCGCGCCGCCGCCTCGCGCGTGGCATCGACTTTGGAATAAGCCGGGCCCTTGGTCGCCGGGGCGTCCAGTTTTTCCGCGATGTCGGGAAACAGACGCGCGAATTCTCCGGCGTGGGGGGGAGAATGCAGTTCCCGTGCAGGGCGGCAAAAATGTCGGGATGTTGCGACAGGATCGTCAGGGCGTCGGCATCGAGGACAAGGTTCGGCAATGGGTGCCGGGCTGAAGCCCGGCTTTGCAATGCCACCGCCACCAACTCCACCGCCCGCGCGTCCAGCCCCAATCCCGGCCCAAGGCACAGCGCATTGATCCGCTTGTCCGTCAGCACCACCGCCAGCGCCAAGCCATCCGCCACCCCCCGCAGCATCACCGCATCCAACCGCGCGGCGTTCTCCGCGATGGCATCAAGCGGGCACCCCACCGTCACCACCCCCGCCCCGATCCTCAGAGCGCCCCGCGCGGCAAGCCGAGCCGCCCCGCCACGACCAGAGGAGCCGGAGAGGATGAGGGCGTGGCCGTGGGAGTATTTGTGGGCGTCCAATCTCTTTCTGTAAGCTGGCTTCGGCGTGGCGAGCGTCAAGCGACTAAAGAACCCAGTCTCCCTGATGTCTCGGCGCTGATGAAACTTGGCGATCCCCAAGTCGACAACTTTGACCCGTCCGCAAACGCTTGGTCCGCAATCAAGAAAGTGGCCGATCTTCGGGAACTGAAACGTGACTGTAAGGTCAATCCGCAACATCTGAGCGCCGAGCGCGCCCGTGTCGCTTGACAGGCCAGAAGGCACATCGACCGCGACGATTTTTGGTCCGTCAGGCCGATCGAGATTCAACCAAGCGTCTCGCAACGGTTTCGTAACCACTTCTTCAACTTGACGAGAAAGCCCGATGCGAGACGCTT
>JBKJVF010000147.1:0-3623 GCA_046589965.1 Paracoccaceae bacterium | reverse complement strand
CGGCGCTTGATCCCGCCGATCATGCGCGCAGACCAACTACGGCGACGCCCAGAGTTTCGAGCACGCGCGCCTCGATCTGGGCCGCGTCCATACCCGCGACGCGGTACATCGCCTCAGGCGAGGCCTGATCGATGAAAATGTCCGGCAGCACCATGGAGCGATACTTGAGACCCCGATCGAACACGCCTTCATTCGCGAGGAGTTGGGCGACATGGGATCCAAAACCGCCAATCGCCCCCTCTTCCACCGTGATCAGCGCCTCGTGGTGGGCGGCGAGTTGCAGGATCATTTCCCGGTCAAGTGGTTTGGCAAAACGGGCGTCGGCGATGGTCGCCGAAAGGCCGCGCTGGGCCAGCGCTTCGGCGGCTTTCAGAACTTCGGCCAGCCGGGTGCCAAAGGATAAGATCGCGACGCGCGACCCTTGGCGCAGAATTCGACCCTTGCCGATGTCCAGCGGAACACCGCGCGCGGGCATGTCGACGCCCATGCCTTCTCCGCGCGGATAGCGGAATGCGATGGGCCCTGCGTCGTGGGCAGCGGCGGTGGCGACCATATGGACAAGCTCGGCCTCATCCGCGGCGGCCATCACGACAAAGCCCGGCAGATTGGCAAGGAACGCGACATCGAATGCGCCCGCATGCGTGGCCCCGTCGGCCCCGACCAGCCCCGCGCGATCGATCGCAAAGCGCACCGGCAGACGCTGGATCGCGACGTCGTGGACGACCTGATCATAGCCGCGCTGCAGGAATGTGGAGTAGACCGCGCAAAAGGGTTTCATCCCTCCCGCAGCAAGTCCCGCACTGAACGTCACAGCGTGTTGCTCGGCGATGCCCACATCGAAAAGGCGACGCGGAAAGCGGGTGGCAAAAGCGTCCAGCCCTGTGCCATCGGGCATGGCCGCGGTGATGGCCACGATCTTGTCATCGCGTTCCGCCTCGGCGATCAGCGATTGGGCGAACACCTTGGTATAGCTCGGAGCGTTCGATGCGGCTTTGGCCTGCACGCCGGTCAACACGTCGAACTTGGCCGTCGCATGGCCCTTGTCGCGGGCAGCCTCGGCCGGGGCATAGCCCTTGCCCTTTTTCGTGATCACGTGGATCAGCGTCGGCCCGGTGGCGCGGTCGTGCACCGTGCGCAACACGGGCAGCAACTGGTCAAGGTCGTGGCCATCAATCGGGCCGACATAGGAAAAGCCCAGTTCTTCAAACAAGGTGCCGCCTACGGTCATGCCCTTGAGCATTTCTTTGGCGCGGCGGGCCCCTTCCTGAAGGGGTTCGGGCAAAAGACTGACCATGCCCTTTGCGGCGTTCTTCAGCTCCTGAAAGGGCGCCTCGGCGTACAGGCGGCTCAGATAGGATGACAATGCCCCCACGGGCGGGGCGATCGACATCTCGTTATCATTAAGTATGACAAAAATGCGCTTTTTCAGGTGGCCTGCGTTGTTCATCGCCTCGAATGCCATACCCGCGCTCATCGCGCCGTCACCGATAACGGCCACCGCATCGCCCGGATCGCCGCCCAGATCAGCCGCCATCGCAAAGCCCAAAGCCGCAGAAATCGAGGTCGAGGAATGCGCGGCGCCAAACGGGTCATACGGGCTTTCGCTGCGCTTGGTAAAACCGCTGAGGCCCCCTTCGGTCCGCAATGTGCGGATGCGATCGCGACGACCTGTCAGGATCTTGTGGGGATAACATTGATGGCCGACGTCCCAGATGATCTTGTCGCGCGGCGCATCGAAAACGGCGTGAAGTGCGACCGTCAGTTCCACCACGCCGAGGCCCGCACCCAAATGACCGCCGGTCACGCTGACGGCTGAAATCGTCTCGGCACGCAATTCGTCGGCCAGTTGGCGCAGTTCGCGGTCCGTCAAGGATTTCACATCCGACGGCAGGGTCACCCGGTCCAGGAGGGGGGTCGTGGGTCGATCAGCCATGGCGCACCTGTCAGTTGTCCCGCGAGATAACGAAACGCGCAGCCTCGATCAAGGTTGCCGCTGTCGCACCATAAGGCGACAGGGCGGCCTCGGCTGCATCGACCAGCGCCCTCGCCCGCGCCCGCGCGGCATCCAGGCCCAAGAGCGAAACGAACGTCGCCTTGCCAGCACCCGCGTCCTTGCCGACGGCCTTGCCCGTCTTGGCGGCATCGCCGGTTACATCCAGGATGTCGTCGGCGATCTGGAACGCCAGGCCCAGCGCATCGCCATAGGCAGTCAGGGGTCCGGTATCCGCGCCTGCCATTCGGGCACCTGCGGTTGCCGACCATGTGATCAGTGCACCGGTCTTGCCCGCTTGCAGAGTGGTGATCTGATCCAGCGTCAGCGGTGTCGCCGCCGTTTCTGCGGCGATGTCCAGCGCCTGACCGCCGACCATGCCGCGGATGCCGGCAGCGCGGGACAGGGTTGTCACGAGGTCCAGCCGTGCATCGGGCGGGCAATTGGTCCGGGCGATCAATTCGAACGCCAGCGCCTGCAGCCCGTCGCCCGCAAGAACAGCGGTGGCCTCGTCCCATCGGCGATGAACCGTGGGTTGACCACGGCGCAGGTCGTCATCATCCATGCAAGGCAGGTCGTCATGGACCAGCGAATAGGCATGGATGCATTCAATGGCAGCGGCGGCAGGCAGCGCATCCCCGGCCGCGAGCCCGTGCAGGCGCGCGCCCTCCAGCACCAGAAACCCGCGCAAGGTCTTGCCGCCGGCGACGGCATAGATCATCGCCTCGGCCACGGGCTGCTGCAGGTCCTGCAAGGCGGTGCGGATATGCGCCTCCACGCCCTTGCGTGCCAATGCCATAGCCTCGGACAGGATGATCCCTTGGGCGGAACCTGGAAGTGTCACATCCCCTCCACCGGGGTGGTGCCGATGGCGCGGCCTTCCTGGGCGCGGATCAGTTCGACCTTTTCCTCGGCGTCCTTCAGCTTGGCCGCACAATGCGCCTTGAGAGCGGCACCCCGTTCATAAAGCGCGATGGACTTGTCAAGTTCGACATCGCCCTTTTCCAGTTGGCCCACGACCTGTTCCAGTGCCGCCATCGCCTCTTCAAAGGACATTTCTGCCACTGGTTTGTCGGTCATCTGCCCCGCTCCTCCATCACGCCCACATGTGCAGCAACTGAAGCTGCCAGCGCGTCAAGATCATAACCACCCTCAAGCGCGGATACCACCCGGCCTGCACAACTTGCATCGGCAAGATCGCAGATAGCGTGCATCAGATGTGCATAATCTGCGGATGCCCAGCACAGGTTCGCCAAGGGATCGTCGCGATGCGCATCGAACCCGGCCGAGATCAGCACCAGTTCCGGCTGCCACAGCGCCAGGTCCGCCAGCGCGGGCTCCCACACCGCCCGCATCGCCGCCCCGTCTGTGCCAGCGCGCAGGGGCAGATTGGTGATCTGGCCATGTGCACCGCGTTCTGACGCCTCGCCACTGCCGGGATAAAACGGCATCTGGTGAGACGACAAAAACCGGACGCGTGGCTCATCCCACAGCAGGTCTTGCGTCCCGTTGCCGTGGTGGACGTCGAAATCGAGGACAGCCACACGGGTCAGGCCGTGGTGGTCCAACGCCCGCATCGCGCCAATCGCGACATTGCCAAAAAAGCAGAACCCCATCGCGGTGTCCCGTTCCG
>JBKJVF010000164.1:0-9889 GCA_046589965.1 Paracoccaceae bacterium | reverse complement strand
AATCTCGGCCCCCGTCTCGGCAAGCGTTTCCACCACGTCCGGATGCCAGGCATCCTCGCAGATGGGCGTCCCGATCCGCACGCCGTTGACAACGTAGGGTCCACTGACTTCGGCCGGAACAAACACGCGCTTTTCATCAAACACCGCATCATTCGGCAAATGGTGTTTGAGGACAGTCGCGCTGACCTTGCCGCCTTGCAGGACATAATAGGCGTTGTGCAGCCGTTCGCCGACAACCGCAGGTCCGCCAATCCCCAAAGCCGGACCATTGGCGCAGTCGGCCGCCAGCGCTTCGATCACGCGGATCGCGTCCGCGACAAAAGCGGGCTTCAGGATCAAGTCCTGTGTCTGGTAGCCCGTGATGAACATCTCTGTCAGCGCGACCATGTCCGCCTTGGCCTCCGCTCCCGCTTGCCATGCCTTGCGCGCCATGGCCGCGTTGCCCGCAAGGTCGCCCAGCACCGGGTTTAATTGCGCAATCGTCAGGCGGAAACGGTCGGTCATCTGCACACTCACGGCGGGTCGGTTGCGTCTGTTGGGTTGGTTCTAGCAGGAACCATCCCAAGGGAAAGCGCCGAAAACTGGGCATGATGCGCGCCGTGGCGGTCCACCGCTTCTTGTCAGGCCCCGTCCGGGCGGTCTAGGCTTGTGCAACAGACTCACGGCACCACTTGCGGGCCAGATAGGAATACCGATCGTGTTTGGTCAAAACCTGAATGCTGCCAAAGTCTTGGCGTTGTTTCTTGCGCTGGGGGCCGTCGCCCCTGCCTTTGCCCAGTCCGAGGGCGAGGTCATCACCAAGCAGTATGATGACGGGTCGGTCTACGAGGGCACGTTCCGCGCGGGTCGCCAGCATGGGACCGGCACCTACACCCTGCCAAACGGCTATGAATATTCTGGCGACTGGGTCGACGGCAAGATCGAGGGTCAGGGCCGTGCCCGCTTTGCCAATGGTGCTGTCTATGTCGGAACGTTCGTGGCAGGCCAGCCGGACGGCAAGGGCAAGATCGATTTTGCCGATGGCGGGTCTTATGAGGGTGACTGGACAGACGGTGCGATGTCTGGCGCCGGCGTTGCGACCTATGCCGATGGCTCGGTCTATACGGGCAGCTTTCTGGACGGTCAGCGCAACGGACAAGGCAAGTTGGTAAACCCCGGCGGCTATATCTATGACGGGTCCTGGGTCACGGGTGTCAAGGAAGGCCGGGGCGCGATCACCTATCCCGACGGCGCGGTCTATACAGGCGCGCTCAAGGCCGATCAGCGTGAGGGGCAGGGCAACCTGACCATGCCTGATGGTCTGATCTTTGCCGGGACCTGGGCTGGTGGCCAGATCAACGGCAAGGGCAAGCTGACGCAAGCCAACGGCGATGTCTACGAGGGCGATTTTGCCGCAGGTCTGCGCGAAGGTCAGGGCAAGGTCACTTATGCCAACGGGGATCTGTATGAGGGCGCTTTCAAGGCCGACAAACGACATGGCCAGGGCACGTTCCGCGCCAAGGGCGGTTTTGCCTATCAAGGGTCCTGGGTCGAGGGCCGGATGGAAGGCACCGGCACGATGACCTATGCCGACAGGTCTGTTTATGTGGGCCAGGTCAAGGCCGACCGCGCCCATGGCACCGGGGCCATCACCTATCCTGATGGCACGGTGTTCGAAGGCGTCTGGGCCGATGGCAAGATCGCAGGCCAGGGTCGCGCCACCTATTTGGCAGGTCAGGTCTATGAGGGCGGTTTCGTGAATGCGCTGCCCGAAGGCAAGGGCGTCATGACCTATCCCGACGGTTATCGTTACGAGGGCGACTGGAAGGCAGGGGTCCGCGAAGGCCAGGGCATTGCCACCTTTGCCGATGGCACGGTCTATACCGGCACATTCCGCGCAGGCCTGCGGGACGGCAAGGGTGAAATGACCATGCCCGACGGGTTCAAGTATGTCGGCAACTGGAAGGCCGGTGAGATCGACGGCATGGGCATCGCGACCTATCCGACGGGCGACGTCTATGAAGGTATGTTTGCCAATGCCAAACGCGAAGGCCAGGGAACGCTGCGCTATGCCTCGGGCGATGTGGCCATTGGCATCTGGCGCGCGGGTGTGCTGAGCGCCCCGTCCGAGGCCCCGGCGACGGATGCCCCTGCTACAGAGGAACCTGCCGTGCCCGCCACCAATGGTGGCTGATCCGCGTCTGGTCAAAGGCCGGGGATTTCGCATCCCCGGACCCCAGCGGGATATTTGTGCAAAGGTGAAAGGGAGCCGTCAAATCAGCCCGTATTGCTTCGCCTTGCCGCGCAGAAAGGGTAATCCTTCGCCAATGACCTGATCCGTGCTGTCGGCCACCGGGCGCCATATCGACAGGCCCCAGGCCAGTTCGGGCGGCATGTTGATGAAGCTTTCCATCGCCAGACCGCCTGTGAACCCGATGGCGGCGAGGGTGGCGAAAATCTCATCCCAGTCACATGTGCCTTTGCCCGGAACCCCTCGGTCACTTTCAGACAAATGTATATATTTCAGATGGTTGCGGCTGGAAAGAATGCCGTTGCCTGCGCCCTTTTCCTCGATGTTCATGTGATAGGTGTCGAGGTGAATGAACAGATTGTCCGCCTTGACCCGGTCCAGCATTGCTGCAGCTTGGGCGCCGGTGTTGATCAGATGCGTCTCGTAGCGATTGACCGGCTCGATCCCGAAGGCTATCCCCAGCGTCTTGGCATGGGCAGCGGTGGCGCGCAGGCAGGTCGCGACATTTTCAAGCTCGGTTTCCGTCGGTGGCAGGCCTGACCGCTCTCCGATGCCGCCATAGGTGACGCCCGTCAGGGCCTCGGCGCCCATGGCGGCCGTCTTGTCGAGCGCGGTTTTCAGGAATTCGGTCCCGGCATCGGGATGGCGCGAAGGCCAGCACGCCTCGGGCAACCCGAGCGAACAGACCGCCCGCATCCCCTTGCGTTCAAATAGCCGCCGCGAATGGACCGCATCGACGATGGGGGGATCGAGCAGTGCCACCTCGATGAAATCAAAGCCATGATTGACCGCCTCGCCCACGGCATGTTCTGCCGCCTCGGGGGTCCAGCGCATGGTCCAGATGCTGGAATGGATGCCGAAACCCTGCATGACCGGCGCCTTTCAGGTCGTGGGAATGATGATGTCGGGCACGATGCCCGAGGCGGTGATGTAAGAGGCAACGTCCAGCCCCCGGAACAACCCGTGATCGGTGATCAGCACCGTCCCGCACCCTGCGGCCGCCCCGCCCAGCACATCGGTATGCAGCGTGTCCCCGACCATGGCCAGACGTTCCGGCGCAAGGCCGGTCCGCGCAATGGCATCGCCGAAGGCCTCTGCGAAAGGCTTGCCGAACCAATGCACATCGCATCCCAGGGCGTCGATCAGGTCATGCGCGAACAGCCCCGGTTCCTGGCTCAGACCTTCTTCGCGCGGGGCAACAAGGTCGGGATTGGCCACCACCATCGGGCGAGAGCGTTTTTCCAGCGCTCGGTGTAGTTGCAGCTGAAGGGCAGGGGTCCAGCGCGCCGTCGACAGGAACAGGATCGCATCGGCGCTGTCGAACGCGGCAGAATCGGCGATGGCATCCACGATGCAGGCCGGAATATCGGTGAACGTGTCGCCCTCTGCCGAAATCGCGGCCCATGTCGCCCCGGGGGCCACCATGTCCAGCCGCGCTACCGCCACATCGCGCGATGACACCACATCATCACCCGAAAAGTCGAAGCCCAGCCGATGATACTTGGCCAGAATCTGCACCCGCGTATAGCTGGCCGCATTGGTCAGCACGACCAGCCTTTTGCCCCGCGCCCGCAGGTCCGCCATGCGCGCCACCGCACCCGGAATGGCGGTTTCCCCCACGTTCAGCACGCCAAATGCGTCAAGAATGAACCCGTCATAATGATCGGCCGCCTCACTCAGATGCGCCAGATGCCGCGAGGATGCCGGAAACCGTGCGACCGGCAGGCGGGGCCGAACTCCCTCGTACCGATGGAACGCGGCCTCCGCCGCGCCGGGCCCGTCAAACACTGGTGAACCCGCCTTCGACCATCAAAAGCGCGCCGTTTACCATGGCCGACGCATCGGAGGCCAGATAAAGTGCTGCATCTGCGATTTCCACCGGTTCGGCGAACCGCCGCGCGGGGGTGGCGTTGCGGAAGGGGTCGCCCTTTTCCGGCTCGCCCCAGACCTTGATCCCCATTGGTGTCATCACCACGGTCGGGCAGATCGCATTCACCTGCACATTGTGCCGCGCCCATTCGGCGCACAGCGATTTCGTCAGCGCATTGAGGCCGCCTTTTGAGGCCGCATAGGCCGCGTGGTCATCCAGTGCGATTACCCCGGTCTGGCTGCTGATATTGATCACCTTGCCCCAACGTTGCGCGATCATCGCGGGCGCCAGGGTCCGCGCGGTCAGAAACGGCGCGCGCAGGTTCACGGCCATCATCTGGTCCCAAGCCTCGGTCGTGAGCTCCACTGCCGGGGCAACATTCGCCATCCCCGCCGAGTTCACCAGGATGTCGATCGTCCCCCATTCGGCCAGCGCGCGCTGACATGCCGTCACGGGATCCATCGCGTCTGCCATCTCGGCCACCAGTGTCAAGCAGCGACGACCCTGCGCGCGGACCACGTCGGCCGTCGCCCTCAGGTCCGCCTCATCCCGACCCAGTGCCACGATATCGGCACCTGCCTCGGCAAAGACCGATGCGATCTCAGCCCCGATGCCTTTGGACGCCCCGGTGATCAGCGCCTTGCGGCCCGCCAGCGAAAATCGATCCTGCCAACCCATCGCCTACTCCAGATTGGTGTGCCGCGCGCGCATTGCTGCCGGTTCGACGCCCAGATGATTACGCAAACCAAGGATCAAAATCTCAAACGTCAGGTACTGCGCGCCCTCGAACAATGAACCCATGGGCAGGACGGATGTCACCGCCCCTTGATCGCTGGCCATCGTTTGGGCCGGGATGAAAAGCACCAGATCGGCGGCGCGCGCAGCCTCGCCGTCCGGTGTCGCGGTGACACAGGCGACCTTGGCGCCTGCGCCCTGTGCGACCCCCATCAGCCCCTTCACGGTCGAGAACGTGCCCGGACCGGCACTGACCACCAAAAGGTCCTGCGCCCCGACCGGAGGGCAGGACATGTCGCCGACGACATGCGCATCGAGGCCCATATGGTAAAGGCGCATCGCCAGCGCCCGCATCATCAGGCCTTCGCGGCCCACACCATAGCAGACGACGCGCGCCGCCCGTGCCAATGCTATCACAAGGGCGTCCATCTGGCCCGCATCCACTCCGGCGGTGGCGCTGCGGATTTCTTCGGCGGCGCGCCCCGCCATCATCGCGTAGTCCGGCATGTCTACCCCCGCTTTGCCCTGACCGGCATCCCTGGCAAGGTTGCCGCAACAGCGGACCGCAAAAGGCCCGTCTCGTCCAGAAAATCCAGCACAGTATAGCGGCTGCGCAGGAACCGCGCGTTCAGAATGGTGCGGTGCAGATAGTCGCGGTCGACACTGATTTCGGCGGCCTCGGCCGGCGCCCCGGCCTTTTGTAGGGCTGTGACCATGTCGGTTGCAGACCCGAGTTGTGCCGCCAGCCGACCGCGTAGTTCCGGCCAGACGCTGCGGACCCGCGCCAGCCGGTCGCGCAACGCCTGCGGCGACAGATGTTTGGCCGCCGTTTCTTCGATGGCGCGCGCGGCAATCTCCCCCGATCCGAGTTCGGTTCGGATTTCGGCCGCCTTGTCCGCCATGGACGGCGCCCCTGCGACCAGCGCCGCGACATCGAGCCCCGTCAGGTCCTGCACTGCAAGCCAGTCATAGAGCCGCAGTGACGCGACCGTGCCCACGGCGACGCAGGCCCCATGGCTGACCCGCTCGCCATCCTGCTGCAGGTCATCCATCTCCCACAGATGCGCGATCTGATGGTCCGCCCCGGATGCGGGCCGGGATGAGCCGTGCAGCTCCATCGCGAGGCCGACCATCGTCAGGCCCGAAAACAATCCTTCGATTGCAGCCCGCTCCCCCGCCGCCACCTTTTCGGGATTTGCCAGCCAGCCGCGCAATGGTCCCTGCACCATCGGCCAGGCGACATCGTCGATGGCTTCCACGCCCATCGCGTCGGCCAGAATCCAGTCGCCCCCTGCAGGCACCTTGCCCGCAAGATCGCCGTAACCCCAGCCGGTCATCGCGCGTGGTGCGGCCGCGATGATATCCAGATCGCCCAGCACAGCGCGGGCAGGGCGGCACTGGATGGTCTTCTTGAACCCCTTGTCGGACAGGGGCGCCCCGGCCGATGTATAGCCGTCCATCGAGGCCGCCGTTGCCACACATAGATAGGGTCGGTTCAGACCATAGGCCGCATGTTTGACCACGTCATTGATGACGCCGGACCCCACGGCAACCGGCACCGCCGCATCCTGGGCCAGCACCGCCTGCAACCGGTCGGCGAGTTCGACACTCGGCTTGGGTCGGGGCAAGCCGGGCAGGACATGCCGTCGCACCGCGATCCCCGCGCCGACCAGCGCCGCCTCCACCGCGTGACCTGCCGCCGCCCACGTATTGTCATCGGCAATGATGCAGGCAGGACCCGTGCCGAACTGCCGCCGGAACAGCGCCCCCGCCTCGGCGACGACACCCGGTCCGACCAGCACTTCGGCCACATTGCGCGACAGAGCGACGGCGCGGGCGATATCATCGCCCGCCATCACGCCGTCCCCGACCGCAAGGTCGCACCATCCGCGCCAAACTGGTGCAGGCGCGCGGCAGGCAATCCGAGCCCGACCTTGTCGCCATGGTTCAGCGCTGTATCCCCTTCGGCGCGCACCACGATCGTCTGGCCGTCCGTGGTCACGACGTAAAGATACGCGTCCCCGCCAAGTGTTTCTCGCAAGGTGACAGTTGCGGGCAGATCACCCGACCCGGCGGGCGTCAGCACAATATGTTCAGGACGGATGCCCAGGCGCACTGCCCCCGGTGCCGCCATCGCGGCCAGCCTGATGCCGGCCGCAGCGATCTGCCCGCCTTCGTCGGTCATGGACAAGAAATTCATCGCGGGGGCCCCGATGAACCCGGCCACAAACTCTGTCGCCGGGCGATGATAAAGGTCCATCGGACTGCCGACCTGCTCCACGCGGCCTGCCTGCAGAACGACGATCTTGTCGGCCATCGTCATCGCCTCGACCTGATCATGCGTGACGTAGATCATCGTGGCCTTCAGGTCGCGGTGCAGCGCCTCCAGTTCCACCCGCATCTGGACGCGCAGTTTCGCATCCAGGTTCGACAGCGGTTCATCAAAGAGAAACACCTTGGGACTTTTGACGATGGCGCGCCCGATTGCCACACGCTGGCGCTGCCCACCCGACAGATGCGCGGGCTTGCGGTCAAGATATGGTTCCAGTTGGAGCACGCGCGCCGCCTCGGCCACCCGTTTCGTGCGTTCGCCAACCGCCACATTGTTGACCTTCATGCCGAATTCCATGTTTTCGCGCACCGTCATATGCGGATAAAGCGCATAGGACTGGAACACCATCGCCACATCGCGGTCACTGGGGGCCAGCCCCGTGACATTCGCCCCGCCGATGGTGATCGCCCCGCCCGAGATATCCTCCAGCCCCGCAATCGCACGCAGCAACGTGGACTTGCCGCAACCCGAGGGCCCGACGAATACCGCAAATTCGCCATCCGCAATATCCAGCGTGATTGCATGCAGCGCCTGCGCCGAGCCATAGAACTTGTCGACCCCTGCCAGCCTGACCTCGGCCATTCCGTACTGCCCCTCGCATTGCCGCCGATCCGGCGCACGCCTTCATTTTCCCGATTGACTCAACGCCAATTCGATACATTTATATCGACAGCGTTACAAATGGAAGTCAATCGCGAAACGCTGATCCTTTGGGAGGGAGAAACCATGAAAACCAAGATGCAGTCCAGTGTCCTTGCACTGGCATCCGCTGCCGTAATGGGTGGCGCGGGCGGGGCAGGGGCCTGGACCCTTGAAGAAGCCGCCAAACCCTATGCCGGGACCGAGCTGGAGGTCCTGTTCCTTGACCGCCCGGGCTATAACGCGGCCATCACCATGCTGCCGGAGTTTGAGGCCGCGACCGGCATTAAGGTGAACTACACCACCGTGCCTTATGAAAACGCGCTGGGCGAACAGGTCCGCGATTTTGTCGCCGGGGGTGATCTTGATATCGCGTTGATCGACCTTGTCTGGATCGGCAACTTTGCCGAAAACGGATGGATCGAACCGATCGACAAATTCACCGCCGATGCAGCGCTTGCCGATCCTGCTCTGGACATCGCGGACTTTTTCCCGCTGGTTCTGAACGCGTTCGGTGGCTGGAACGGCGTGACCTACGGTCTGCCCTTTGACAACTATTCCGGCCTTCTGTTTTACAACAGCTGCATGTTGAAGGATGCCGGTTTCGACGCCCCGCCCGCCACATGGGATGAGGTCATGAACACCTATGGGCCGGCGCTGACCAAGGACGGCAAATATGCCTATGCCCTGCAATCCAAGCGTAATGAGACCCAGTCGGCGGACAGCTTCGCGCGCATGCTGTGGCCCTTTGGCGGGTCGTTCCTGAATGCGGAGTTCAAGTCCAACCTGAACTCGCCCGAAAGCCAGGCAGGTCTGCAGTTCCGCCAGGACCTGATGAAGTTCATGCCCGAAGGCATCGTCGCCTATGACCACTCCGAAACGGTCAACGCGCTGGCGCAAGGGGATGTGGCCTTCATCACCGAATGGTCGGCGTTTTATTCGACGCTGGCCTCGCCCGAGACCTCAACCCTCGGGGATTGCTTGGCAGTTGCGCCGGAACCGACCGGACCCGCAGGCCGCAAACCGGCCTTGGGTGGCTTCTCGCTGGCCGTTGCAACGCAAGCCGATGACGCTGAAAAGGCCGCAGGTTACCTCTTTATCCAGTGGGTGACTTCCAAGGCCAATGCCGGAAAGTATCTGGAACTCGGCGGTGTGCCGGCCCGACAGTCGGCTTATGCAGACCCCGCGCTGGCTGAGACCTACAAGTTCATCCCGGCGCTGGTGGAATCCTGGCAAGAAGGCGTGCCGGAATTCCGTCCGCGTTTCGCTGAATGGCCCGCCATCACGGAGATCGTGCAGGAGTGGGGCACCAAGATGATGCTGGGCGAAGTGTCGATCGAAGAGGGTGCCAAGACCATCGGCACCAAGATGGAAGAGGTTCTGGCCGAGGCTGGCTACTACGACGGCAAAAAACCTCTGGCGCAGTAAGGCGACGCCTGTTTGACTGACCTCGCGACCCCGGCAAGCTATCGCCGGGGTCGTTCCATCCTTGACGCCAGAGGCCGCCCCAATGACCACCCGCACCAGCCGCCGCACCATCGCGGCCTTTCTTGGCCCGGCGGTATTCGCGTTGGTGATCGTGGGGATCGCCCCCTTGCTTTATGCGGTGTGGAAAAGCCTGCACGACTTCAATCTGACGAAGCTTGCGCAGCAAAAGTTCGTGGGTCTGTCAAACTATGCCGAGGTACTGACCGACCCCGTTTTCTGGCAGGCGATGGGCCGCACCGCGACGTTGTTCATCATTGCCGTTCCCGTGCAGATCGCACTGGGCTTGACCATCGCTCTGGTCCTGCACCGTCCCGGCCTGACCTTGTTCAAGACCCTGACCCGCCTGTCGCTGGTGCTGCCGATGGCCACGACCTATGCCGTTGTGGGCCTTTTGGCGCAGGTCATGCTCAACCAGAAATACGGCGTCATTAACCAGATGCTGGGCTGGATCGGCGTCGATGCAATCAATTTCATCGGTGACCCGACAAATGCATTCATCGCTGTCATCCTTTGGGATATCTGGCAGTGGACGCCCTTCGTGGCCCTCGTCCTGCTGGCAGGCCTGTCCACCGTGCCCCCCGAAATCGAAGAAGCC
>JBKJVF010000011.1:0-13445 GCA_046589965.1 Paracoccaceae bacterium | reverse complement strand
ACCAGATCGCCCTTGCCAAGGCGCACAAAGCTTTCGGGCAGTTGCGCGATGTTTTCAGACTGGGTCAGATAGATCGCCAGCGCACTGATCGTCATCATGCTGACCAGCGTCACCATGAAGGCGGGCATCTCCAGCACCGCAATCGCGAGGCCATTCATCAGCCCGATCAGCGCGGCCAGTGCGATCATCACACAGATGGCGACGAACACGCCCCCGGTTACCCCGGCGAGGGGGCCGCCGTTTTCGGTGATCATCACCCCCCAAAGCGGCGCCTTGGACAGCACCACGGGGTCGGCCACCAGCGTGACCAGCGCCGCCCCGATGACAGAGGTCACCGCGATGACCGAGCCTTGGCTGAGGTCGATCCCGGCAATCGCCAGCACAAAGGTCTGCCCGATGGCCACGATCAACAGCGGCCACATGTTCGACAACACGTTGACGACGTTGCCCGGCGCAATGAGCGTTGGCAGAAACGGCGCCAGAACCGCGACAAAGGCGAGCGACATGTAAAGAATGAAATAGTCCGACAGGAACAGGTCGGCCGCCCGGTCGGACAAAGGCCGTCGCGGCATGGGGGATGCGCTCATCAGGCTTGGATCCAATGCTGAAGGGTGGCCCGGCCAGAGAAACCCCGGCCGGGCCAACTAAGGCTTACTTGTCTAGGAAGCCTTCCGCCAACAGCACGCAGCCCCACATGTCCATCTCGCGTTCGCCAAGGTTCGCTTGGGTCAGCGCAAAGCCTGGATCTGCAATCACTTCGTTCGGCTGGGCACTTCCGTCCTCGACCGCCTTGAGGATCGCGTTCAGCGCGGATTCAGCCTCGAAATACAGATCCTGCACCCCGGTTGCCGACACATAGCCTTCCTTGATCAGCTTGCAGGCAGTGGCGTCCCCATCAAGGCCTGCCAGCGGGATATGACCGTCTTCGCCCGCCTTCTTCCACATGCCGCGCGGTTCCAAAACCGAACGGATGGTGGGGAACAGAAAGTCGGATGAGGTGAACATCACGTCGATCTGCGGGGTTGCCGTCACTGCTGCCTCAAGGTTGGCCAGTGCGGTTGCCGCATCCCATTCGGACGCCACTTCGATCACATTGATGCGGTCGGCTTGTTTGGCCACTGCCGCCATGAAGCCATCGCGGCGGCCGACGGCGTTCGGGTCCCCAAGGTCGCCCACGATGATCACGGCGTTCAGCTTGGCATCGGCGGGGGCCTTGGCCAGTGCCTCGCCGATCACGTAATCGGTCGCAGCCTCGGCGATGGTGGCGTTGTCAGCAACCACGATGATGCCCTTGGACAGGTCGGTCGGCGGGCGGTTGAAGATCGCGATGGGTGTGTCGGCGTCCTGCGCCTCTTTCACGATTGTCACGGCGCTTTCGCCGTCCTGCGGGATGACGATGATGCCGTCGACGCCCTGGGCGATGCAGTCACGCACCTGTTCCAGCTGTTTGTTGGCGTCCTCGTTGGCATTCTTTTCGATCACCGTGTGGCCGGCTTCGGTCAGGGTGGTGGTGATGGCCTTGTGGCCTGCAACCCAGAACTCTGTCTCCAGATCCTGGAATGCAAAGCAGATGTTGGCGGCCTGTGCGCCGGATGCAAGGCTTGCGCCGGCGGCGATCAGGGCGAGTGTTGCGGTCGTTCTCAGCAGCTTCATGGTATCCTCCCTGGATAAGCTGGTCTTCTGGTTCAGTTCGTCCGCAAAAGGGTGCGGCCGGGTCGACTTCGGGTCAGCCACCGCCCTATTGCGCAACGCGATCTTGGCGGTTTGGACTGGGTCTGTTCGCGGTCACGGGGTGGCCTCCATCTCGACCGTCTGGCCGGATTTTGCCGACCGGATGGCGGCCAGCGTCACCGCCAGAGTGCGTAGATTGTCCGCCCCGGAGGGTTGGGCCTGGGCGCGGCCCTGCATCACCTCGACGGCATGGCGCTGAAAGGCCAGGACAGAATCCTGCACCAGATGCCACGGCTTTTCGCCCCAGGCGGGCAGGGCGGGTTCCACGTCCGTCTCGACCACAAGGCCATCCTTATGCAGGCGCATCCGGTAGCCCTGCAGCAGTTCGATGGACCCCAGAGGCCCCTCGGCGACGGCCAGCGTCTGGACAAAAGGGTCGGGCGCGTAATGGCTGTAAAAGCTGCATTCGACACTGGTCACGGCACCCGATCCGTGGCGCAGCGAGGCCAGAAACGCATCCTGCCCGGCCACGCGGGGGTTCAGCCTTTGGGTCTGGCAATAGATGCGCGTCACATCGCCCATCAGGAACCGTGCCATGTCGAAAAGGTGGAGGCCCACATCGGTCAGCGCCAGATCCTCGATCTGGGCCAGATAGGGCTGGTTGGCATAGATGTCGAAGGCATGCCGAAAGCTGAGCCGCAGGAATGTCGGCGGCCCGATCACGCCCGATGCCAGTGCTGCCCCCAGCGCGCGGTAGGGCGATTGCCAGCGAAAGTTTTCATGCACCAGCAACGGGACGCCTGCATCGGCGCAGGCCTCGACCATGGCGCGGCCATCCTCGAGCGTTTCGGCAAAGGGCTTTTGGCAGATGACGGCGCGGCTGTGGCGCGCGGCCAACGTGACCAGCGCGCGGTGCGAAGCGACCGTGGTCGCGATGTCGGTGAAGTCGGGCGTTTCGGCGAGAAGCATCGCGGCGGCATCGGTATAGGCCTTGGCGCCGAATTCGGCCGCAAAGGCCTGCGCTTTGGCCGCGTCGGTATCGCAGACCGCCACGATCTTCGCGCCGTCCACGTCAGCCCAGGCCAGCATGTGATTGCGGGCAAAGAAACCACAACCGATCAACGCGCCGCGCAGGGTCATCTGGGTCCCCGGCGCAAAGCGTTCTGACATGGACCTGTCTGCCTCATGATCCCGGTCTGCCCTTGCCGTGGACGATCAGGTCGGCGGCCTGCCGCACCACCGCGGGGGACAGCGCCTCGCGCCAGTTCGGCTGCATGATCCGCGACTTGCCGAACTCCAGCAGCCGCAGGGCCGCATCCGACGGCACCTTGGGCGAATAGCCGAACCACATCGCGATCTCGACATTCAGATGCCCGATCAGGAAATCCTTCGCCGCTTCGCGTGGGATGGCGTAGCGGTCCGCACATTCGTCCACCGCCTCGGTCATGATGTCGACCATGCACATGGCCAGCATCTCCGACAGGCCGGGCTCCAGAATCGCCAGTTGCTCGACCGTGACGCGGTGGGTCCTGGTCACCGGCGACCACATCGCCTCGCAGATCTCGGCACCGATGGCATAGTGCGCTTCGGGGCCCTGCATCAGGGCGCAAACGATGGCCTGCTTGGCGATGCCGCCGTGATAGTCGCGCCGGGCGTCCCACTCAGTCTCGTCGTTGTAAAGCGGCGGGTGGCAGGGGTGGCCGACGAAATAGGTCAGGTCCGGGCGGTCCTTCGGCAAGACATCGGCATAGGGTGCAGCGGCGTCCAGGATCAAAAGCATGGTGCCTGCGGCCAACTGCGGTGCGATGTCGGCGGCCACTTGGCCGATGATGTTGTCGGGCAGGGCAAGGACCACGATGTCCGCGCCCTTCAGCCCGGTGGCCACATCCATCGCCGCGATCCCCGCCTCGGCCAGCCGGACGCGACCAACGTCGCCGATCTCGATCGCACGCAGATCATGGCCTGCGTCGAACAGTTTTTTGGTGACGCGGAACCCCATCTTTCCGCCTGCGCCTAGGACGGCGACCGATCGTCTCATCTACATGTCTCCCGGATGAGGTCGCGTCGACCTCCGACTCATTTGCGACGTGATACTAGGTAAGGTAGTATACCATTATCTAGGTTGTCACGCCGTTTCTCCACCCTGTTGAAAGGAATCCCATGGCCGAAATCGCACGCCTCTCTGTTTCGACCGTGGTGCTGGACGGGCAAGCCTTCGAACGGGGACTGGATCTGCTGGCGATGGCGGGCGTCACCGCGGTCGAGCCGGCCTTCATCGAGGGCTACATGCCCTTTGACGAGGACAGTTTCAGCGAAAAGGCAGGCCTTCAGCTGGCGCGCACCCTCCGCAACGCGGGTTTGGGCATTCGCGCCTTGTCGGCTCATACCGACCTTGGCCAAACCAACAGCGTAGACAAGCTGCGACGTCGGCTGGATTTCGCGGCGGCGGCTGGCGCGCGGGTCGTTGTCAGCAATGCCACCACCGCCGATCAGAAGGCGACCTTTCTGCAGACCATCGCGGCAGTCCAGCCTGACCTTGCCGCCCGCGACATGATCCTGGCGCTGGAGAACCCCGGGCATGGCGCAAACGCCCTTATGCCGAATGGCCTGCAAGGGGCCGCGTTGGTGGCCTCGCTGGACGATCCGCGCATCCGGATGAATTATGACATCGGCAATGCCCAGAGCTACGGCGCCCGGGCCACAAGTGCTGCGGACGACCTTGCGGCAGCCCTGCCAGTCACCGTCCACCTGCATCTGAAAGATCTGAAATCCGTGGGCGAAGACTGGCTTTTTTGCCCGGTCGGGCAGGGTGACATCGGGTACGGCACGACGCTTGGCCTGGGCAGCCTTCCCCCGCGCTTGTCGATCGGGATCGAACATCCCATTCGCCTCTGGCGCCCCGGTCGTGGTGATCCCCAGCGCCGCGCTGAAGTGCCCGACGAGGCCTTGGTGGTCGCGGCGGTCCGGGAGGCGCTGGCCTTTGTGGCTAAAGCATTGACCTAAGCGCCGATTGGGACACGCCCAGCCTGATCATCGCAGGTCAGGCCGCAATGTCAGGATGTGGCGCGCTGACGGTCAGTCACGCCAGAACTGCTTTGACGCCTCTGATTGCGCCATTGCGCGGGTCAATCCGATGTCCTCAAGCAGATGATCATCAAGACGGGACAGGTCATGACGACCTTTGCGCCGCACCGCCAGAACGGCAAGAACACGCGTCCAGCTCGGCGTGCGGCGGAACCGATGCAGCGCTTCGTGGCTGTGGGTGGATAGAAACCGCATGTCGCGACCTCGTTTTGTATTGATACAAATTTGAATACTGCTAAGGTTATTGGTACAATATCGGCTATTGAGTCGCCATGAAAGACTTGTGATGGATACAAATTGGCAGCCTGACCTGTCGCAGTTTCCCGGACCCAAGTATCTCGCCCTCAATCGCGCCTTGCGGGACGCGATCCGGATGGGTGATCTGGGCGAGGGGACACAACTGCCCACGGTGCGTGATCTGGCATGGCGGTTGTCGGTCACGCCGGGGACGGTCGCGCGGGCCTACCAGATGGCCATTCAGGAAGGCATGCTGCAGGCCAATGTCGGTCGCGGCACCTTTGTGGCCGAACGCAACCCCCGGCTTGGCCCGACGCAGCCCTTGTTCATCGAAAGACCCATCGAGACAAAGGGGCTCGTCGATCTGCGCTCTCCCATCCTGCCGGAGGTTGGACAGGCGGGGGCGTTCGAAGAGGCGATGGCCCGGGTCAGCGCGGGGCGGGCAGGGGACTGGACGGATTACCCCTCGCAGCGCAAAGAGGCGACCTTGCGCCATCATCTGGTGAACTGGGTCAACGACCGTGTTCTTGGCCCTGTCACGACCGATGATATCGCCCTGACCCATGGCGGGCAGAATGCCATTTTGACCATCCTGATGTGCTGTCTCAGGGGGGACCGTCCGGTGGTACTGGTCGAAGATCTTGCTTATCCGGGGTTTCGCTATGCCGGCCGGCTGGTCCGGGCCGAAGTGGTGGCGGTGGAACTGGATGCCCATGGCATGGTCCCCGATGCGCTGGAGGCGGCCTGCCGCAGGCACGGACCACAGGTCCTGTGCCTGACGACCGAGGCGCAAAACCCGACCGCTGTGCGTATGCCACCTGACCGCCGCGCGGCGATTGCCGCCATCGCGCGCCGCTATGATTGCCAGATCATCGAGGATGACTGCTACACCATCGACAACAGCGACTGGCCCGCGATCCGGGCGCTGGCACCAGAGCGCACATGGTATGTCGGCAGCTTTTCCAAGACGATCTCGGCGGCCTTGCGGTTTGGCTATATCATCTGTCCGACGGGCCTTGGCGAGGCGGGACGCCTGACGGCGCAGCACTCCTATTTCGCGCTGTCACGGACGGTGTCGGACCTGTGCTTTGATCTTTTTCAGACACGCGCGGCGTGGGATTTGCGCGAAAAGGTTCGTCAGGAACTGGCATTGCGCCTGCAGACCACGGTGAATGCCCTGGGGGCCTTTGACATGGCGTGGTTGCCGGGCTTGCGCTTTGTCTATCTGCGTTTGCCGCCGGGGTGGCGCGCCTCCAGCCTGCAGCCCCGGGCCGAGGCGGCGGGGATATTGCTGCGCATGGCGGATGAATATGCCCTCTCGCATGGGCGTGCGCCCAACGCCGTCCGGTTGGCGCTGGCGGGAAATGTGCCGCTTGACGACTATCAGGCGGCTCTTGGGCGACTGGCCAGCCTGCTGCAAAGCCCGGTCTACGAGCCTTCTGTCTAGTCCAGAGGCGCCCGGCGCTTACTAAGATCACCCGCCGACAGCTCATGACTGTGACCATCCTGCCGCGTTCGCGCCCAATTGTTCCGGGATCGGTTGCCTAAAGCCCTGCGATGCCGCATCTTTTTCACAAGATCAAAAACAAAAAACACGAGCAGGCAGTAAAAAAATGGGAATTCAGGCAACGTTTCATGCCGCGCATGGTGGCGCGGATTTTCTGGGTTGGCGCAAGACCCGCACCGGAACCACCGAAATCATTTATGACGACGGCGTGGCCCGCCGCATGGTGTGGCGCGTCGCTGACGACAATCCCAGCGAGGCGCGTCTGTCGGATGCGCTGCGTGTCGCGGTCGAGGCGCTGAAAGTCGTCCCGTCGCTTCATGATGAGCTGAAGAAGCGGGCAATCGCGATCGAGCGTGTCGCAGGCTAAGGCAATTCTGGCCCAGCTTCGTCCCATCTGACTGACGTTGCTGAATTCAGGGCCTTGCGCCCGACGCTTGCTTTTGTCTAACTTTGATCAAATGTCGGGCTATGCCGGCGTAACGATAGGGCCGACCACAACGGCCGACAGGGGGACAGATGGCGCAAGGCACCGCCCGCAGGGTCGCCAACCCGGAGGCGCGAAGCGGCCTTAGGCTGGTCGCACCACCGGCGCTTTATGCGATCCTGCTGCTGGCCGCACCCATGGCCACGATTGTGCTGTTCAGCTTTCTGACCGACGCGCAGTCGGGCGTCGAATGGACGCCGACGCTGGAAAATTACAAGGAAGTCCTGACCGAACCCGTCTACCGCGCGCTGATGCTGCGCTCGTTGATGGTCGCTGTCGCCGTCACGCTGGTGACTGTCCTTCTGGCCTATCCGGTCGCGTATTTCGTCAGCTTTCACGTCAAGCCCGAACGCAAATCCTTGTGGCTTTTCCTGATCACCATCCCGTTCTGGACCAGCTACATCATCCGCGTGTTTTTGTGGAAGGTGATCCTTGGCTATAACGGTGTGATCAATTCCGGCCTGATGAGCCTTGGCATCATCGACGAACCGCTGCAGGCCATCAACTACAATGTCGGCGCGCTGATCATGACGCTGGCCCATGCCTATGCGCCGTTTGCCATTCTGCCGATCTTTGTGGTCTTGGAAAAGATCGACCGTTCCTTGCTGGAGGCCGGACAGGATCTGGGCGAGGGCCGGTTCCGCACCTTCCTGCGCGTGACGCTGCCGCTATCCATGGCAGGCGTCATTGCGGCGGTACTGATCGTGTTCATTCCGACCATCGGGGATTATGTGACGCCGAACCTGATCGGCGGTGGCAAGCTGCCGATGATTGCCAACATGATGGAGGCCAAGATGCTTGGCCAGGACAACCGGCCCGTCGGGTCCGCCATCGTGGTCATGGCCATGTTGATCGTGGCGGTGATTTCCATCGCGTTCCTGGTTCTCAACCGGCGCTTTCTGCGGGGGAACCAGCGATGAAAGCTCCGGGTCTGCGCGCCTATGCGATCCTGTATCTGGTCTTCCTTTATGCCCCGATCGCGCTGTTGCCGCTCTTTGCGTTCAATGACGCGGTGGTCATCGCGTTTCCGCTTGAAGGCTTCACGACCAAGTGGTTCGTCACGATGTGGGAGGACCCGCAGTTGTGGAATGCCCTGCGCAACAGTCTGTTCATTTCAACCATCGTGGCCGCCATCTCGACCGTGTTGGGGCTTTTCGCCGCCCGCGCCAGCACACGCTACCGCTTTCCGGGCCAAACCGGCATCCTGGGCCTGATCATGCTGCCGCTGGTCCTGCCCGAGATTGTGGTGGCGATGTCGCTGATTGTGGTGCTGGTCGCCATCGGGGTGCCGCTGTCGATCTTTACCATCATCCTTGGCCATGTGCTGATCACCACGCCCTTTGCCGTGACGATCCTGTCTTCGGCGTTTCAGACCCTGGACCGATCACTGGAAGAGGCGGCCTATGACCTGGGCGAAACGGCTGCGTCGACATTCCGGCTGATCATCCTGCCGCTGGTCATGCCGGGCATCATCTCTTCCTTCCTCATCTGCTTCATCATCAGTCTGGACGAATACATCATCGCGTCCTTCCTTGGCGGGACGCAGCCGGTGCTTTCGACCTACATCTTTGGCCAGTTCCGGTTCCCGGCCAAGGTGCCCGCCGTGCTGGCGCTGGGGACGATCTTGGTGCTGATCTCGATCATCTTGCTGGCATTTGCCGAATACATGCGCCGCCGTGGCATCGCCAAGGCCGGTGGCAACACTTCTGGAGGCGTCTTGTGACCGACAAACAGACCATGATCGAGTTTCAGGACGTCCATAAATACTATGGCGACTATCACGCCCTGCGCGGGATTTCGGCGACCATCCGGGAGGGGGAGTTCTTTTCGCTGCTTGGCCCGTCGGGATGCGGCAAGACCACGCTTTTGCGCACCATCGCTGGGTTTGAAGATATCTCTTCGGGGGCGGTCCTTCTGGACGGCAAGAACATGGCTGGCGTGCCTGCAAACATCCGGCCCACCAACATGGTGTTTCAGTCCTACGCGATCTTTCCGCATCTGACGGTGGAACAGAATGTCGGTTTCGGTCTACGCAAGGACCCGCGTTCGGCGACGGAAAAGGCCCGCGCGGTCGAAGAGTCGCTGGAGATGGTTGGCCTGAAGGGATACGGTGCGCGTTCCGCCCATGCGCTGTCGGGCGGCCTGCGCCAGCGTGTGGCGCTTGCCCGCGCGCTGATCCTGAAGCCCAAGGTGCTCCTGCTCGACGAACCTTTGTCCGCGCTCGACAAGAAGATGCGCGAGACGATGCAGGAAGAACTGATCAAGCTGCAACGCCAGGTCGGCATCACCTTTGTGCTGGTGACCCATGACCAGGAAGAGGCGCTGGTGATGTCGGACCGCATTGCGGTGATGTTCGAGGGCGAAATTGCGCAGCTGGCCGATCCCGAAACGCTCTATCGCCGTCCGGCGAGCCGCAAGGTCGCCGATTTCATCGGGACAATGAACTTTCTTCCCGCCAAGATTGTCTCGGAGGCGGGCGGCAAGGTTGAGGTCGATGCCCAAGGGTTCGGCAACCTGACGCTGGATGCCACCCAGATCTCGGCCGCGACCAGCGAAAGTGCGGCAATCGGGTTCCGTCCCGAAACGTTGACGATCCTTTTTGACGGACAAAAAGCGGTGGACCGCGAAAGCGAGGCCACGGTGACCGAGGTCGTCTATTACGGCGATATGACCTATTACGACATCAAGCTGGATGGCACGGAAAAGCCCATGCGCCTTTCCATGCGCAACGTCTTTGGCCGCCCGGTGCTTGACATCGGCACGCGGACCAAGGTCGCGTGGAGCCCCGGGGCGTTGATGCTGTTTCGGTAAACTCTAGTTATCCGCCGCCAGCAGACCCAATCCCCGCAGGTAGATCCCGATCCCCGCCTCCAGCAGGTCTTCGGGCGGGAATTGCGAATTGCCGCCGTTGCCGCGCGTGAACAATTCCACCACGCCATGGCTCAATGCCCAGATATGGGCGGCAAACATCGAGGCGGGGGGGCGTTTGGTCGGGGGCAGTTGCAACGACAGCGCCTCGGCGGCGCGTTCGAGCACCGCGCGCGCCTTGGTCGCCACATGGGCCAGATCGGGATGGTTCGCGGGCGACAGGCCGCTTTCGAACATCGCCTGATAATGCCCGGGATATTTGCGCGCAAAGGCCAGATAAGCGCGCCCCGTCGCCTCGAACGCGGCCAGCGGCGAGGGGCGGCCATTGTCATAGGCATATTCCATCAGCGCGGCAAAGATATCAAACCCCTGGCGCGCCACTTCAGCCAACAGATCGTCACGGCCCGCGAAATGGCGATAGACTGCGGCGGGGGTTACATCGGCAACCTTAGCCGCCTCGGACACGGTAAAGCCTTGGGGGCCTTTTTCGGCGATCAGTGCCAGCGTTGCATCGACCAGCGCCTGACGCAGATTGCCGTGATGGTATCCTCGTTTCACACGTCATCCTTTGGCCGCAGGGCCGGGCCGCCGCAGATCGATGCATCGACCTTGCCGACGGCATCCTTGTCTTTGCCTTTGTAGTCGACCGCGTTCAGGATGGTTTGGATGGCCGCGATCCGCGCGCGTTTCTTGTCGTCCGACAGGATCACGGTCCAGGGCGCAAACTTGAAGCTGGTCTTTTTCATCGTCTCGTCGATGGCGGTGCAATAGTCATCCCATTTGCCCAACCCGTCGACGTCGATCTGGCTGAGCTTCCACTGTTTCAGCGGATCCCCCTCCCGCGCGAGGAACCGGCGCAGTTGTTCGGCGCGCCCGACCTCCAGCCACAGCTTGATCAGCACCATGCCTTCATCGACGATCATTGTCTCGAATTCAGGGAGTTGGCGAAAGAACTTCGTACGTTGGTCAGGGGTGCAGAACCCGAACACATGCTCGATCATGGCGCGGTTGTACCAGCTGCGGTCAAACAGCACCATTTCCCCGGCCGCAGGAAACCAGTCGACATAGCGCTGGAAATACCATTGGGCGGCCTCGCGGTCGGTGGGTTTGGGCAAGGCCGCGACAGATAAAAAGCGGGGGTTCATGTTTTCGCGCACGGCCGTGATGGCCCCGCCCTTGCCCGCGGCGTCACGCCCTTCGAACACCACCACCACACGCTTGCCCGTCGCCTTGACGTCGGCCTGCATCTTGGCCAGTTCGATCTGCAAGGCTTCCATCCGGGCGTCGTATTCCTTGCCCTTGATCTCTTCGCGGTAAGGGTAGGATTTGGTCAGGATGTCATCCTTGCCCGCCTTTTCGATGGCCTTGCGCACGCTGGCTGGTGCACCTTCGCGGAAATAGCGGCTGATTGCGCCGTCAAATGGCAAGTCCATGGGTCCCTCCGTGATCTGTGGCGCACAGTATGGCGGGCAGGCCCGGTTACCGCAATCCGGCGCGCGCGGCGGCACGGTCGATTGCGGCGATCACGATCTCCGGGCGGGTCTGGTGCGGCATGTGCCCGGCGCCTGGGATCACTGTCAGGTTGGCCGAGGAAAGGCGCGGGGCCAGGGGGCCCGAATGGATGGCCAGGGGCACGATGGTATCGGCGTCGCCATGCACCATCTCGATCGGCAAGGTGAGGGTCGGATAGCCAGGTTCCATCGCGACCAGCTCGGCCCGCAGGGCGTTCACCTGTGCCACATTGATCGCCACCACCGAGGCCCGCGCGGTAAAGTCCACGCCGATGTGGTCGGCATATCCGGGCGGTGTCGCCTCGGGGGCAAAGACCCCGTCGATGGCGCTTTGGACAAAAGACATCGGCACCCATGCCGCCGCCAAGGTGACAAAGACGGCGCGCCCGGCGGGGGTGGTGTTGAGGCGGTACCAGGGGTCCAGCGTACCGGGCCATGGCAGGCTCGGGGCGGACACAAGGACCAAGGCAGCGGGTGGTTCCTGCAACGCCCAGGCAAGGGCCACCGATCCCCCATAGCTGTGCCCGAAAACGACGGGACGCTTGACGTCCAGCAGGGCCGCGGCGGCGCGCAGGTGCGTGGCTTGTGCAGCAAGGCTTGTGTTGCCATCTGGCAGGGCGTCAGACAGGCCAAGCCCGGGGCGATCAAAAGCCAGCACCCGGTAGGTCTTGGCCAGTTCAGGGATCAAGCGAAAGGTGAATTCGCGCAAGGACCCCGATGCGCCGTGGATCAGGACAAGATCCGGTCCCTGACCCGTCTGCAGATAGTGGACGCGGACCCCGTCGACGGTAACAAACGCCCCCTCATGGCTTTGCCCCTGCAAGGCCGACGCCTCGCGCGATTGAGCGCGCCACAGCGTCGCCCCCGCAGCCAGTCCCAAAAGGATGGCGCCACTAAGTACCAATCGCATCCAGCTCATACGGCGTCGATTGGTAGATTTCGTTGATCCAGTTGCCATACAAGAGATGTGCGTGGCTGCGCCAACGGTTCAAGGGCGCATTGGCCGGATTGTCCTGCGGATAATAGTTCTGCGGCACGTTGATCGGCGTGCCCGCCGCCACGTCGCGATCATATTCCTGCTTCAGCGTGTCGCTGTCATATTCAAAGTGGTTGAAGATATAGAGCGCGCGGTGCGCAGGGTCCTCGACCAGACAGGGGCCGACCTCGTCAGACCCCAGCAGCGTGGTCAGGCCGGGCGCGGCGGCGATCTCATCCTCGCGCATTTCAGTCCAACGGCTGACCGGAATGATGAAATCGTCCGAAAACCCGCGAAGGAACGGCGATCTGGGCGACAGGTTGCGATGGCGAAAACAGCCGAACGCCTTGGCCGGCAGCATATGTTTCTGCACGCCGTGGAAATGGTTGATCATCGCCATCCCACCCCAGCAGACGCCAAAGGTCGATTGGACGTGGGTCTGGGTCCAGTCCATCACCTCGACCAGTTCATCCCAATAGGTGACCTCTTCAAAAGGCAGATGCTCGATTGGCGCACCGGTGATGATGAGGCCGTCGAATTTTTCGTCCCGCACTTCGTGAAAGGGGCGGTAAAACGCCTCCATATGCTCGGCGGCGGTGGTCTTGGTCTGGTGTTCTGACATGCGGATCAAGTGCAGGTCGATCTGCAACGGCGTGGCCCCGATCAGTCGGGCAAACTGTGTCTCGGTCTGGATCTTCTTGGGCATCAGGTTCAGCAGTGCAATTCTCAAGGGTCGGATGTCCTGCCGTGCCGCCCGTTCGGGCGACATGACCATGACACCTTCGCGCGACAGCACGTCAAAGGCGGGCAGGGTCTGGGGCAGAGTGATCGGCATCGGTCGCAGGTCCTTTGGAAGTGGCGGAGGTGAGGAGTTAAGCAGTCGCAGCCTTGCCATCAATGGCGGTCGCCATCAGATCGTCAAAGGCGGCGGGACCTGTGACCCGCGCGACCTCTTCGGCGGTGACGGTCACCCCCCAGCGCGCCATTGCAGCATAGCGCGGCTGACGTTGTGCCAGCGCGCGCGCATAAGTCCAGCGCACGAAGTGATCCGGATCGCAGATTTCTTCGCTAACAGAATACGTTGCACGATACTCTTCCCA
Organism: Paracoccaceae bacterium; assembly: GCA_046589965.1. Lineage (GTDB taxonomy): Bacteria > Pseudomonadota > Alphaproteobacteria > Rhodobacterales > Rhodobacteraceae > JAJNPS01. The sequence continues at coordinate 7 of JBKJVF010000011.1, read as the reverse complement.
CATCGCA
>JBKJVF010000087.1:0-18933 GCA_046589965.1 Paracoccaceae bacterium | reverse complement strand
TTGTGCTGACCCACATGCATCCTGACCATATCGGGGGCATGGCGGCTGGCGGGACGGCAACCTTCCCGAATGCCCGCTATGTGACCGGCGCTATTGAGCACAACTTCTGGGCTGGCGCCGCCAACGAACTTTTTGATGCCAACGTCAAACCCTTCAACAACCAGATGACGTTCCTTGACGATGGCGGCACAGTGGCCCCCGGCATCACTGCGATGGCCGCATTTGGCCATACCCCGGGACACTTCATCTACAATCTGGAAAGCGCAGGCCAGCGCTTGGTGATCACGGCCGACACGGCAAACCATTATGTCTGGTCGCTGGCCAAACCCGACTGGGAGGTCCGCTTCGACGCCGACAAACCGACCGCCGCTGCCACCCGCAAGACCGTGTTCGGCATGCTGGCTGCCGACCGTGTGCCGTTTATCGGCTATCACATGCCCTTCCCCGGTCTTGGCTATGTCGAAGCTGCAGGCGACGGGTTCCGCTATGTCCCTGCCAGCTATCAGATGATGCTGAACGGCTGATCCTGACCGCAGCGGCCCCTAGCCACGACCAGGCCAGGGGCCGCTCGATCCCGTCATTCCCTGCAATGCACTGCCGAACTTGCAGGCTTCACCTTGCCAAGCGCGCCACCTATGATAGCGGTAACAAGTCCGCTGCCCCAAGGTGACCCCATGGCCGAGCCTGCCCCGATCCTGACGCTGACCCTGAACCCCGCGCTGGATATGGCGACCGAGGTTCCCGAAATCATCCCGGGCCACAAGCTGCGCTGCACCGATCCGCTGCTTGATCCCGGTGGCGGTGGTCTGAATGTCAGCCGCGCCATCCGCGCACTCGGGGGCGACAGTCTGGCGCTCGTGGCGCTGGGTGGTCTGACCGGCGACCGGCTTGCCGGACTGATCCGCAGCGCGGGCGTCACCTTCCTGTCGATCCTCGGGCCCGGTGAGACGCGGCAATCCCTGACCGTGACCGAGGCCAGCACCGGCAAACAGTACCGCTTCATGCTGCCCGGTCCCGTCTGGGGCGAGGCGGAGCGCGCGCGTGTATTCACCCTGCTGCGCGCCACCTCGCGTCCCGGCGGCATCTCGGTCATTTCCGGCAGCCAGCCCCCCGGTGTGCCCGCCGATTTTCCCCGCGATCTGGCTTTGTCGATGCCGGGCAGCCGTGTCGTGCTGGATACGTCGGGGACCGCGTTGAACGAAGCGGTGAACAACCCGATCCCCGGTCTTGCCGTTTTGCGCATGGACGGCGAAGAGGGCGAAGGTCTTGCAGGCACGTCTCTCCAAAGCCGCGAGGACACTGCTGCGTTTGCACAGTCTCTGGTCCGTCGCGGCGTAGCCGAACAGGTGATCATCGCACGCGGTGCGGATGGCAATGTGCTGGCCGATGCAGACAGCCGCCTCTTTGCGGCCGCAGCCAAGGTCAAGGTCAAGTCCACCGTGGGCGCGGGCGACAGCTTTGTTGCGGCCTTCGTGCTGGCCATGTCGCGCGGCCAGACCCATGCCGAGGCGCTGTCGCTGGGTTCCGCCGCCGCCGCCGCTGCGGTGATGACCGACGCCACACAGCTTTGCCGGCCCGAAGACGTCATGCGCCTTTTGCCCGAATGCGCGGTGATCCCGGTCTAGATGACCATCCCTTCTGCCATCACTGCCCGGTGATCGCCGGGCCACGGCATCGCTGCCACATCGGTGCGCGTCCCATACGCGCCCACGATAACGGCGGTCACCCAGATACCTCCGCCCAGCGCAAAGACCGGATCCATGCGGTCGGGGCCATCACCCGTTGCTGCCTCGCGATAGCGTAGCGCGCGCCTTGCCGCGAACTAGGCCGACCTTGGCAATCCGCTGGCATCGGGGACATGACGCCTTGCAGACAGGTCGCAAAAGGCTAGTTGCCCTACTTCAATCGCGGTGAGGAATACATGCGGGCAGTCATCTTCGGGGCATCGGGCGGGATTGGTGCCGCCCTGTGTTCCGCCTTGGAAAATCGCGCTGACGTGGTCGCCCTGTCGCGCCGCGAAAACGGTCTCGACCTGACGGACGAAGCAACGGTCGCGACGGCAATTGGCGCCCTTGAAGGCACATTCGATCTGGTCATCGTGGCCACCGGGGCTTTGGTGATCGACGGACAGGGCCCGGAAAAATCGTTGCGCGCCTTGTCCGCAGACACCATGAGGGCACAACTTGCCCTGAACGCCATCGGCCCGGCCTTGGTGCTAAAGCATATGGTGCGCCACCTGCCGCGTGACCGGATCAGCCGCTTTGCCGTCCTGTCGGCCCGCGTCGGGTCAATCGGCGACAACGCGCTTGGCGGCTGGTATTCCTACCGTGCCGCCAAGACGGCACTGAACCAGCTGATCCACACCGCTTCGATTGAAATCACCCGTACCCATCCGCAATCCATCGTCGTGGCGCTTCATCCCGGCACCGTCGACACCGCCCTGACCGCCGCCCATGCCGGGGGCCATCCGACCGTCACCCCGGATCAGGCTGCGACGAACCTGCTGGTCGTCCTCGACCGGCTGACACCCGCCGACACGGGCGGCTTTTTCGACTGGAAGGGTGAGGCGATCCCTTGGTAGCGCTCGTCCTCATCCTTGGCGACCAACTCACCCCCGACATAGCCGCCCTGCGCAGCGCCGACAAATCCCGCGATGTGGTGGTGATGGCAGAGGTGATGGGCGAAGGCACCTACGTCCCCCACCATCCGCAAAAGATCGTCCTGATCCTGTCCGCGATGCGCAAATTCGCGGCTAGGCTGCGCGATGAGGGCTGGCAGGTCGCCTATTCGACCCTTGATGATCCCGACAACACCCACACGATCACCGGCGAACTGATCCGTCGTGCCGCCGACCACGGTGCCACCCGCATCATTGCCACCCGACCCGGGGAATGGCGTCTGATCGGCGCACTGGACGACCTGCCCTTGCCCGCCACCCAGCTTTCCGACGACCGTTTCCTATGCTCTGACGCGCGCTTTGGCCAATGGGCCGAGGGGCGCAAGCAATTGCGGATGGAGTATTTCTACCGCGAGATGCGCCGCGAAATTGGCCTCCTGATGGACGATGACCAGCCTGCGGGTGGGCAATGGAACTTTGACCACTACAACCGCAAAGCGGCCAAGCCCGACCTTCTGCGCCCCCGCCCCTTGCGCTTTGCCCCCGATGCGGTGACGCGCGATGTCATCACCCTGGTGAAGGCGCGCTTTCCCAACCACTTTGGCACGGCTGAACCCTTTGGCTGGGCGACGGACCGCTCCGGCGCGCTGCAGGCGCTCGACCACTTTATCAGCCATGCTTTGCCCCGTTTCGGCGACGAACAGGATGCGATGCTGACGGGCGATCCAACCCTCAGCCACGCGCTGATCTCGCCTTACCTCAACATCGGCCTTCTTGCCCCGATGGAGGTCTGCCGCGCCGCTGAACAGGCCTTTCACACTGGCCATGCGCCCCTGAATGCCGTTGAAGGCTTCATCCGCCAGATCCTTGGCTGGCGCGAATTCATGCGCGGGATCTACATGCTCAAAGGCCCCGAATATACCGGCCAGAACGCCCTTCACCACCGCCGCGCCCTGCCGCCACTATACTGGGGCGCGCCGACGCGCATGAACTGCCTGTCCCACGCCGTCGCCCAGACCCGCGACCTCGCCTATGCCCATCACATCCAGCGTCTGATGGTCACCGGCAACTTTGCCCTGCTGGCGGGCGTCGACCCAGCCCAGGTTCATGAATGGTACCTGTCGGTCTATATCGACGCCTTCGAATGGGTCGAGGCCCCCAACACCATCGGGATGAGCCAGTTTGCTGATGGCGGCGTCGTGGGGTCCAAACCCTATGTCAGTTCCGGCGCCTATATCGACCGGATGTCGGATTACTGCGATACCTGCAGCTACAAGGTCAAAGACAAGTCCGGCCCCGATGCCTGCCCTTTCAACCTGCTCTATTGGGATTTCCTGATGCGCCACCGGGAAAGGTTTCAGGGTAATCCGAGGATGGCGCAGATGTACCGCACCTGGGACAGGATGGAGGATGGCCACAAGACGCGGGTCCTGCAGGATGCGGGCACGTTTCTGCACCAGCTTGACGCCGGCATGACGGTCTGACGACGGGCAATCAGGCCCGCAAGGTGAACCCGCGTGCGATGTGATTGCGCACGAACCAGATCATCGCGACGCCCGGCAGCAGCGACAGGCAGGTCATCGCCATTACCATGCCGATATCGGTTTGAAATCCGAACATCGCATTGATCGCCATGGTGATCGGTTTGCCGCCCGTCACCGTCAGGATGCGCGCAAACACCACCTCGACCCATGAAAAGATGTAGCAAAAGAAGGCCGCAACCCCGATCCCGGGGGCAATCGCCGGGATCAGATGGCGGAAAAAGAACGACGGCCCCGAATGCCCGTCCAGAAACGCGGTCTCGTCAAGTTCTCGCGGGACGGCGCGGATAAAGCTTTCCAGAATCCAGATCGCCACCGGCAGGTTGAACAGGCAATGCACCAGCGCGATGCCAACCGGCGAATTTACCAGCCCCAGCTTTGAAAACATGATGAAGATGGGCAGCGACAGAACAACCGGCGGCGTCACACGAAAGACCAGCATGGCCAGCAGGAAATGGCGGTCGCCCACGAACCTGTAGCGCGCCAGCGCATAGGCGGCGGGCAGCCCGACCGCGAGGCACATCGCCACGTTCAGCACCACATAGGTCGCGGAACTGACCATCGCGGCGCGCAATTCGGGTGCGCCAAGAACCCGTGCATAGTTGAACAAGCCGATCGTACCCGCCGCGATATCGCCCTCCGGCATCGTGACGGTAAAGCTCAGCATGATGGCCTGTGCCAAGGGCAACAGGATGAAAAGCGCCAGCAGCACCACCGCCATCGCCCGCATCATCCCTTTTGCTCCGGTCGGCGGGTAGCCACGACAAAGGCCCAGACAACCGCCAGCACGATCAGAAAATACAGCGTCGCGCGCGCCGCAGCCTGACCATAGGAAAAGCCCTTGATCTCTTCGCCAAGCTCGATCGACAAAAACCGCGTGGCATCACCCGGCCCGCCTGCATTGATGGCAAAGGCCTCGGTGTAGATCATGAAGCTGTCGACAAACCGCAGCAGGAAAACAATGGCCAGCGCGCCCGCGATTTTTGGCAGTTCGATATAGCGAAACACCGCCCAGCGCGACGCGCCGTCAATCGCCGCTGCCTGATGATAAGACGGTGGAATGGCAGACAATCCCGCAAATGTCATCACCACGACCAGCCCCAGCCAGTGCCAGGTATCCATCGCCAGGATCAACAGCCACGTATGAATTGAGGTGAACTTGTAGTCGAACCCGAGCGCGGCCAGTCCCGGCCCCAGCAGCCCGGTATCGGGATTGATCAGGCCCAGCCACAGCATCGCGATCATGTTCCACGGCACCACCAGCGGCAGCGCACACAGCATCAGTCCCCAGATTGCGCGTTTGCCAAAACTCAGCAGCAACCGCGCCACCGCGATCCCGAGCGGCACCTGGATCGCCAGCGCCAGCGCCGAAAACAACAGACTGCGCCCGAACGAGGCCAAAAACCGGTCCGACCCCAGGATATCGCGGAACCAGTCTGTTCCCACCCAGTGGATATTGCTCAGCGTAAAGATGTCGTGAAAGGCATAGTTGAACACCGCCAGCAAAGGCAAAGCCCCCACGACGCCCAACAGCAGCATCGCTGGCAGCAACAGCAGCCACGCCTTGTTGTCAAAAGACTGCATCTCATCTCCGATCTGGCGACCAGACTGTGCCAGATACTTCATCGCTGGCAACCGGTTACACCGGCAGACGACAAGATTTTTGGGGAAATTGGTGAACCCGGAGCGATTCGAACGCCCGACCCTCAGATTCGTAGTCTGATGCTCTATCCAGCTGAGCTACGGGTCCACAATGACGGGCGATGTATCGCCGTGGGGGCGTCAATGCAAGGGTGAAAACGGATCAACCGCCGCCATTTCCCTCGGCGGACTTGGGCAGGTGGATCATGAACTCGGTCCCGTCGCTGTCACTGCGCGCTAGCTCCAGCCGACCCCCATGACCGCGCACCAGTTCCTGCGCGATGGCCAGACCCAGTCCTGATCCCCCCTTGCGGGTGCCGCCCTGAAACGCGGTAAACAGATGCTCTCGCGCACGGGCCGGCAGACCGGGGCCAGTATCGCCGACGCGGATCCACCACTCATGATCCCCTTCGCCTGCGCTGAACTCGATGGTGCCAGCCTGGCCGGTGGCCTCAATCGCCTGCCGCGCATTGCGCGCAAGGTTCCCGAGCACGCGGTAAAGCTGTTCGCTGTCCGCGCGCACCGCAAGGCTTGGCGGGATGTCGATCAGAACCGATATGGCGCCCTCGCCGCCCAGTCCTTCCCCCTCGACCACTTCATCCACCAGGGGATGCAACAAAAAGCGTTTCAGCTGCGGCGGGGCTTCCTCTGCTTTGCCAAAGGTCAGCGTCGCCTCGCACAGCGACACCGCCCGGCTGATCGACCCGATCAGCTTGGGTGCCGCGCGCGCCACCACCGGATCCGCTGAATTTTCCAGCCGGTCCGCAAAAAGCTGCGCCGTCGTCAGGATGTTGCGCAGATCGTGACTGATCTTGGCCACCGCCCCACCCAGTTGCGCCAACCGCTCTTTTTGCCGCAGCGCACCCGTCATCTGCGTTTGCAACGATTGCAGCGCCTCTTCGGCGATGCGCAGCTCATCTATGCTGGCAGAGGGTTCGATCACCTGTCGCGCATCTTCTGGCGATGCGGCATAGGCCTGCATGTGCCGCACCACGCGCCGGATGGGTTGCACCAGCAGCCGCTGCACCGACAGAAACAGCAGGAACGCCGTGACGACCGAAATCAGCGCCGACAGGAACAGGATGCGCAGGCCGTAATCCAGCATGACACGGCGCAGATCCTTGGTGTCCATCGTCACTTCGATCAGCTCGCCCGCGTCCTGCACCGGATTGCCGATCACCCGGATGATGCGGGTTTGCGGATCGGTCAGCGCCACAAGGGCATCCCGGATCAGCTCCCACGCGCCCGCCATCCGCAAATCATAGCTGGCCCACATCTCGCCCGGCACCGGCGAGGACAACACCAGCTGGCGCACCTCATCCCGACGCAAGACGACGTTGTAGACCTGCGCATTGGCCAGAAGCTCGGCCTCAAGCTCGGGCATGATCATGTCTTCTGTCGCCAGCTGCGTCAGCGCCGCGATCTGCGCCATCTTCAGCCGCTCGGCCAGGAAATCGTACCGGAACCGCGCGATGGACGGCAGAAAGATCAGCACTTCGGCCAGCATGACAAACGCAACCGTCAGCATCAGGAACCGCCCCGAAAGCGTCCTCAGGAATCCGGTTCGACCTGCCACTCTGTCCCAGCCCTTTGCGGTATGACTATCAGACCTTGGCCATCCCTGATCAGGGAAGCAAGCGCTGTATTATCCGGACCACCCGCTTCAGCAGCGCGCTGTCAAAAAGCTTGGGCGAAAAATAGGCGCCCACCGCGCGTTTGGAAACCTCGTTCAGGGTCGGATAGGGCAGCACCGTACCCGCGATACCCGACAGCTTGACCCGCGCCGAAATCGCCAGCGCCCAAAGCGCGATCAGCTCGCCCGCTCCAGGGCCGACGATGCTGGCCCCGACGGGGCGGCCCTTGACGACCATGACCTTGACCAGACCCTTGGTCTTGGCCTCGGCCTGGGCGCGGTCATTATGGGCAAGCTCGGCCCGCAGAACCGTCAGCGCGTCGCCATGGGCCTTGCGTGCATCCGCCTCGGTCAGGCCCACCTGTGCCAGTTCGGGATCGGTATAGGTGGCCCAGGGGATATGCGACATGCTGGCCTTGGCAGGCAGCCCCAGCACGATCTGCCGGATCACCACGCCCGCATGATAGCCCGCGACATGGGTGAACTGCAGTCCGCCCGCCGCATCCCCCACCGCATAGACGCGCCGGTTGGTCGACCGCAGGTTCGCGCCGACGGTCACGCCCTTGCGCGTGTATTCAACCCCCGCCGCCTCCAGGTTCAGGCCATCCACCGTCACCGCGCGTCCCGCTGCGACCAGAAGATGCGACCCCGTGACCATCGTGCCGTCGCCCAGTACGACCTCCAGACCCTCCGGCCTTGTCGCCACGCGCACCACCGGCTGGCCCTCGATGATCGCCACCCCTTCGGCGCGCACGGCGTCAAGCACGATGCCCGCAAGCTCCGGATCATCGCGGCCCATGGCCTTCGCCCCCTCGATGACCGTGACCTCGGACCCGAGCCGCCGATGCGCCTGCGCCATCTCCATCCCGATCGGTCCGCCCCCGATGATGATCAGATGCGCCGGCCGCTCGCGCAGCGCAAAGATCGTCTCGTTGGTGAGGTACGGCACCGTGTCGATCCCCGGGATCGGCGGCACAAGGGGGCGCGAGCCGGTCGCGATCACGAACCTTCGCGCGCGAATGACGTGGTCCCCTGCCGTCACCTCGTTGGGCGAGGTGAACTTGGCCCAGTCGCGGATCACCTGCACGCCCAGACCCTCGAACCGCTCCTGGCTATCGACCGGGGCAATCGCCTCGATCACGCGCGCCACATGGTCCTTGACGGCACCGTAATCGATCACCGGCTCCACCGGCGCGATCCCGAACCCAGCGCCCGAACGCATCGCATGTGCTGCCTTGGCCGCCGCGATCAGCGCCTTCGACGGCACACAGCCTGCGTTCAGGCAATCGCCGCCCATCTCGCCGCCCTCGATCAGGACGACCTTTGCCCCCATCTGGACCGCGCCCGCCGCGACCGAAAGCCCGCCCGACCCTGCACCGATGATGCAGATATCCGTCGTGATCCGCGTCACCATCGCCTATCCCCGCTTTTGCATGGCCTTGACCAGAATGGGCAAGGCCGACAGTGCCGCCAGCCCGAGGATCGGGCCGATCACATAGGGCTGAAAGATGATCGACAGATCGGGCGTCTCGCCCCGCGCAAAGACCTCGCCCAATCCCGCACCCACCCACGTATAGACCAAAGCCCCCGGCATGATCCCGAAAAAGGTCGTCACCGCAAAGGGCATCAACCGCGTGCCGACAAAGGCCGGCAGCAGGTTGGCCAGAAAGAACGGCACCGCCGGCACCAGCCGCATGATCATCAGGACCGACCATTCGTTCTCGCGCAGACCCGTCTGCAGGCGCGCCGCAGCCCCGCCACCGTTTTCGATCTTGGCCGCAATCGCCGTCCCGAACCCGCTGCGGGCCGCCAGAAAGACCGCGATGGCCCCGACAGTTGCCGCTGTCACATTGAAAAAGACCCCCGGAAACAGCCCGAACAGAAACCCGCCCGTCAGCGTCGCCACCGTGGCACCCGGCAGGCTGAAGGCGACGATCACCGTATAGGCCGCCATGAACCCCAACACCGCCCACAGGTAATGTGCGTCGCGAAAAGCCAAGAGACGTTCGCGGTTGTCGGCCAATGCGGCAAAACTCAGTTGGTCGCGCAGGGTGATCGCGCCGATCACCGCCGCCGCAAGCACGATCAAGATCGGCAGCTTGCGCCAGATCGGATGGGACGGCATTTGTAGGCTGGGCATGATGGCTCTCCGTGGTCGCAAGTCACAGATGCACCTAGCCGGGGCCTTGCCGGTAGCCCCCTCACGCCACGTTGAACCAAAACGACGGTTTCCGGCCTTCGCGTGACCGGATTGAAACATACATCGGGCATTTGCGGTCCCGTTCGGCAATTTGCAGGGTCGAATGTTGCAAGATTCCCGGTGCCATCTTCGGACACGGCGTTGACTTGCCCCGAAACCGACCGTAAAGCACGGGCTTTGAATGAACAGCCGCGACTCCCCATGTGGTGGAGAGCAGGCGACGTGACGGATGGAGCATCGCGATGAAGCGCACATTTCAACCCTCGAACCTGGTGCGCAAGCGTCGCCACGGGTTCCGCTCGCGCATGGCGACCAAAGGTGGCCGCCTGGTTCTGGCCGCCCGCCGCGCCAAGGGCCGTCACAAGCTGTCCGCCTGATACCCTGGCCCCGCAAGGGCCGGAATGAGGTGACCAGATGACACCGCCGGAGGGTCAGGGCCCGGACGCCATCGTCCAAAAGCCCGCCAATCCCCCGGCGGTTTTGCTTTTGGTGCTGGCCAAACGTGCCGATTTCCTGCGCGCCGCCTCGGCCCGCAGGCATGGCACGGCCAGTTTCCTGCTTCAGGCGCGCGCCCGGGGCGACGACAATCCACAGATTCGCATCGGCTATACGGCGTCAAAAAAGATCGGCAACGCCGTGCTGCGCAACCGCGCCAAGCGGCGGCTTCGCGCGCTTGTCCGCGACATCCTGCCAGAGCTTGGCCAGCAAGGATGGGATTACGTGCTTGTGGCCCGCCCCGAAGCGACCGTCACGCGCGCCTTTGCCGACCTGCAAGCGGACCTCGCCACTGCCCTTCGCGCGGTCCACAAGGCCCGGCCGTGACCCCCTTTGCCTATCTGCTGGCGCTGCCCGTCCGCGCCTACCGGCTGGTGCTGTCCCCGATGGTCGGCCACGGCTGCCGGTTCCAGCCCACCTGTTCAGCCTATGCGCTTGAGGCGCTTGCCCGGCATGGCGGGATCACCGGCGGCTACCTGACGGTCCACCGCCTTTGCCGTTGTCATCCTTGGGGCGGGCAGGGCTATGACCCCGTCCCCGGCGCCGATCCCGACCACGACGCGTCCATCGGCAAAGGTTAGCGCTGGTCCGTCGTTTTCAGATGCAGCCTGTTCTCGCGGTGCTCTCTCGTGTCAAAGGCAAGCCTGTCCTGCGCCCCGCGGATGGTCTGATGCAGGTCACGCAAGAAAGTCCGATCGGCGAAATAGAAGGTGTGGTCCTTGTTCGGAACTGCGGCAAACGCGTCGCGATGGGCGTCATAGTGATCGCTGCAATCGACATCCACCGCCTTGGACGGCGTGTCTTGTGGCAGCCCGACCCGGCCCACGCGCGGCGAAATACCGATCCGCTTGGCACCTGACACACTCAGGATCGCGTCATGCCGGTTGTAGTAATTGGTGAACCGGATGGCATGCAGATAAAGCGACTTGCTGCTGTCAGAACGGCCCATCGAATCCGATGAGACATCCCCGCCGCAGAACATCAGCTGTGACACCGACCAGTTCTTGGCACTGGGTTCAGCCGAATCGTCCGCCTTGTCGAACGCCTCGCGCACGACATAGGCCCCCATCGAATGCGCCAGCACATGCACCTTCACGTCGCAGCGCACCGGATCGTTGAACTGGACAAACGGCGTGATCGCCCCCGTGACCAGCTTGTATGCGCTCCGATCCGCCTTTTCACGGTCCAGCAGATAGGCGGCTGCTACCCTGCCAGACGGCCAGTCGAAACTGACAAGCGCGCCTTCATATCCCTGATCTTTCAGACCCTTGCGCAACATCCGGTGACGCCTCAGCACGTCTTGCGCGTTCATGTTGTAGCCGTGCACAAAGAAAAGAACGTCGCCTTCGGGATTGCCTGAATCCGCGTTGCGCGACGTTTCCGACTCCTCTGTCACCTCCTTCATCCAGCTTTTCAGACCCAGCTGATGCACCGGGCGATGCGTTCCTGCGTTTTCGGGAACTGCCAGATGCCGGACTGTGCCGACCTCGTCGCCAAAATCCGCACCTTTTGTGCTGCGGCAACAAACAATGAAATCCATGGATCGTCTCCCATGCCTTGGTGAAATGATTGGTCGCTCAATGGGGTCACCCTAACATGACGACGCCCGCCGTCAAAGGACGCCGATGGCCCGTCGCCCTGAGATCATGAAAATGCAACGCAACTTCGAGATGTGCGTTAACGAAGCGATCAGCCTTGACGTTCAATCCTTCCGCAACGGGTGCATGGATTGCCGCCCGCACCTTGCGGAGGAACGACATGCAGACCATCGGGCAATTGCGGCGCTTGGCCGCCTGGCTTCGCCGACCCGAACTTCTGGTCTTTCTGCCCGCCATCACCTTGGCCGGTTTCTGGTTCGGGGGCGAACAGGTGCTGGTGGCGCTGGCGATCGGCGTGCCCTTCATCGTGACCTTTGCCGGGGCCTTTCGATTGCTTCCCCATGCGGCACCGACCGACATGCTGTCGGGCATGATCCAGCGCCCGCAGTTTTTGTCGATGATCGACACGATTCTGGCGCGCGAAGAAGACACCGGTCAGACCACGGCCTGTCTGGTCGTGTTGTTCGACGATGCCGACCGCATGCTCGACCGCCATGGCCGCGCCGCACGGGTCGAAATATTGACCCGCAATGCCGACCGGATGATGGGTGCCATGCGTGGCGGCGATGTCGTCGCACGGCTTGAAGGCGGCGGTTTCGCCGTGGCCCTTGCCCCGGTCCGCCGGATTGATCTTGAAGGTCTGGTGCAGATCGCCGCCCGCCTACAAGAGGCGGTGCAGGTTCCGACCAGCCTTGATGCCACACGGGTCTATCTGACGGCATCGGTCGGATTCTGCCTGGCCGCCCGTGCCCCTGAACGCACGGGGACTGCCTTGCTTGATGCAGCCCGCCTTGCCGCAGAGGACGCTTTGCGCAACGGCCCCGGCGCCATCCGCGCCTTTCAGCCCGACATGACCCGCAAACGTGCGGATCGCGAGGCGTTTCGGGCCGAACTGGAAAATGCCCTTGATACCGGGCAGATCCTGCCCTGGTTCCAGCCTCAGATCTCCACCGATACCGGTGCGATCACCGGGTTTGAGGCGCTGGCCCGCTGGCAGCACCCCGAACGCGGCCTTGTTGCCCCTGCGGAATTTCTGCCGCTGATCGAAGAGGCGGGCCTGACCGAACGTCTGGGCGAGGTCATCTTGTATCATGCCCTCGGTGCTCTGGTGCGCTGGGACAAGGCGGGGTTTTCGGTGCCCGCAATTGGCGTCAACTTTTCCGGGGTGGAATTGCGCAATCCCAAGCTTGCCGAAAAACTGAAATGGGAACTTGACCGGTTCAACCTGTCTCCGGACCGTCTGTCCGTGGAAATTCTGGAGACTGTCGTGGCCGATGCCGACAATGACGTTGTCGTGACCAACATCGCGGCACTGTCGCGTCTTGGCTGCCGCATCGACCTTGACGATTTCGGCACCGGACAGGCTGCCATTGCAAATATCCGCCGCTTTGCGGTGGGACGGATCAAGATCGACCGCAGCTTCGTTCTGCGCGTCGACCAGGATCGCGAACAGCAGCAGATGGTTTCTGCAATCCTGTCCATGGCCGAACGGCTTGGCCTCGACACCCTTGCCGAGGGGGTCGAGACACCCGCCCAGCACGCGGTCCTGTCACAACTTGGCTGCGGCCATGTCCAGGGCTTTGGCATTGCGCGCCCGATGCCCTTTGACGATGCGATGGAATGGATCCGCCACCGGCACGCCCGCGCCACGCGCAGCCCAAGGATCGGCCACAGCGCCGGTTGATCACGGCAAGTCACCGCATGACGTCCTCGGTCGCCGGGCAGGACGATGACGGCCATTCCGGCCTCAGCGCCCCCGATCACGCCAAAACCGCTTGACCTTTACCGCCCCCTATCGTTGAAGCACCCTGTCCCATTCCAGGCAGCGAGCACGAACGTCATGGACGATCAGAACAAGAACCTCATTTTGGCCTCGGTCCTCAGTTTTCTGGTGATCGTCGTCTGGTTCTTTCTTTTCCCGCCCCCCGAGGTGACGCAGGACCTGACCGTTCCCGACGCGACCGCAACCACCGGAGCCGTCACACCCGAGGCAGCCCCGGCAGCGGATACCGCCATGCAGACCGAACCCCTGCCGGACGCGCCACGCCTGACCATCGACACCCCAAAACTCTCCGGTTCCATTTCCATGCTGGGCGGCCGGATCGATGACCTGGCGCTGAAGACCTACCGCGAAACGATCGAGCCAGGCTCGCCCGAGGTACAGATGTTGTCCCCGGTGGGTGAAGCGCAGCCCTATTACGCCGTTTTCGGCTGGCTGCCCGGCAAGGGTCTGACCGCAGCGGACGTGCCCGGACCAAAATCGGAATGGAAAATCGCCGCAGGGGCCACGCTTTCCCCTGATCGGCCCGTGTCGCTCCGCTGGGACAACGGCAAAGGCTTGATCTTTACCCGCACCATCGCGGTCGACGCCGATTTCCTCTTTACCGTCACGGACGGCGTTGAAAACACCACGGCGACCGAAGCGCGCCTTGCCCCTTACGGCATCATCGCCCGCCACGGCCTGCCGAAACTGCAAAACATCTTTGTCGTCCATGAAGGCGTCGTCCGCCGCACCGATGGCAAGCTGGAAGAGGTCGACTACAAGGACGTCGTCGAACTGCCCGTCGACACCACCGAAGGCTTCCCCGCCGAAGTGCTGGACGCCACGACCGACGGCTGGGTCGGCTTTACCGATCACTACTGGATGACGACGCTGGTGCCCGAACAGGGCAAACCCTACAAATCTGTCATCAAGCACGTGGCCGAAGGCGATATCTATCAGGCCGAGGTCCGCCAGCCCGTCATCGCTGTCGCCCCCGGGACCAAAGCCGAAACCAGCACCCGCCTTTTCGCGGGGGCCAAGGAATGGGCGACGATCCGCGCCTATCAGAACGAGCCCGGCGCCCTTGACCGCCTCTTTGGCGCAAAGGTTGACGAGGCACGCGCGCCTATCCCCGGGTTCATCGACAGCATCGACTGGGGCTGGTTCTTTTTCCTGACGAAACCGATCTTCGCTGTGCTCCACTGGTTGAATGCGGTGATCGGCAACATGGGTCTCGCGATCATCGGCCTGACGTTCGTGCTGAAACTTCTCGTGCTGCCGCTGGCGTACAAATCCTATGTCTCGATGGCGCGGATGAAGGAACTCCAGCCCGAGATGGAGGCGCTGAAGGAACGCGCCGGCGACGACAAGCAGCGGCTGCAAAAGGAAATGATGCAGCTTTACAAGGATAAGAAGGTGAACCCTGCTGCGGGGTGTCTGCCGATCCTGATCCAGATCCCGATCTTTTTCGCGCTCTATAAGGTGATCTTCGTCACCATCGAATTGCGTCATGCGCCGTTCTTTGGCTGGCTGAATGACCTTTCCGCACCCGACACCTCGTCGCTGTTCAACTTCTTTGGCTTGTTGCCATGGGACGCCCCTGTGCAGGGCTCCGTGCTGCATCTGATCTTCATCGGCGTCCTGCCGATCATCCTTGGCATCACGATGTGGCTGCAGCAAAAACTGAACCCCGCCCCCACTGACCCGGTGCAACAGCAGGTGTTCGCCTATCTGCCATGGGTCTTCATGTTCATGCTGGGCGGATTCGCGTCGGGCCTGGTGCTGTACTGGATCACCAACAACACCATCACCTTCAGCCAGCAATACCTGATAATGCGCAGCCACGGGCACCGGCCCGACATCTTTGGCAACATCAAAAGCGGGTTCAAAAAGAAAGAGCCTGCCGCCGTCGGGGCATCGCTGACCGCAACGCCAGCCGCGCGCGCCAAACCCGCCGCCGCCAAACCTGTTGCGGCCAAGCCGACGCCGAAACCTGCAGCACCCAGGCCTGCAGCACCCAAGCCTGCCACAAACAAGCCTGCGGCAAACAAGTCCGGCGCACCGACCGCGACCAAACCCACTGGCCGCAAGAAATGACAGGGCCGGCAGCGGGACGGCTGGTCCGCATCACGCGCCACCCCATCAAAAGCCATGGGCGCGAGGATTTGGCGGGCGTCACGCTGACACCCGGCCAATGCCTGCCCTGGGACCGCCACTGGGCCGTCGCGCATGACGCAGCCAAATTGCAGGACGGCTGGAATTCATGCGTCAACTTTGCGCGCGGGGCCAAGGCGCCCGCCTTGATGGCGATCACGGCGACACTCGATGAGGCCAGCGCCACCATGCATCTCGACCATCCCGACCGCGGCGCGCTGTCTTTTCGCCCCGATGACGCGGCCGACCTGCCCCGTTTCCTCGACTGGGTCGTCCCCCTGAACCCACCCGACCGCGCCCAGCCTGCCCGCATCGTCACCGCAGGGCGCGGCATGACCGACAGCGACTTTCCGTCGGTGTCGATTCTCTCGATGGCCTCGCTTGGCGACCTTTCGGCGCGCATGGGGCATGACCTTTCCCCCCATCGCTGGCGCGGCAACCTCTGGTTCGACGGCTTTGCCCCCTTTGCCGAATTTGACTGGATCGGGCGCGAGGTTACCATCGGCGATGCCACCTTGCGGATTGACGAACGCATCACCCGCTGCCTTGCGACCGCCGTTGAACCCGATACCGGCCATCGCAATGCCGACACGCTGGGCGGGTTGCAGGCGGCCTATGGCCATCAGGATTTCGGCGTCTATGCGACAGTGATCGCAGGGGGCGCTGTGGCCCTTGGCGACGGGGTGACCCTGCAATGAGCCTTGCCTTTGACCTTGCCCCCGAACCCGAACCTGAGGCCCGCGAAAAAGGCCGCCTTCTGTTTGCAGGCCCCGTCGATTTCGTCAAAGGCGTGGTCGCAATGTCCGGCCTGCCCCCCGCCGACCGGCTGGAGGTCTGCTTTGCAGGCCGCTCCAACGTTGGGAAATCCAGCCTGATCAACGCGTTGACGGGCCGCAAGACCCTCGCCCGTGCCTCCAACACCCCCGGTCGCACGCAAGAGATCAACTTTTTCGCGCTCGGGCTCGACCGCTACATGGTCGACCTGCCCGGTTATGGCTATGCCGAGGCACCGGTCGCGATTGTCGCCAAATGGCAGGCGCTGCTCCGCCAATACCTGTCGGGCCGCGTCAGCCTGCGGCGCGCCTTCGTGCTGATCGACGCCCGCCACGGCGTGCTGGCCGCGGACGAAGAGATCATGGACCTGCTTGACCGCTGCGCCCTGACGTTTCAGGTCGTGCTGACGAAATCGGACAAGATCAACAAGGCCACCCGCGACGCCACGCTGGAAAACGTCCGGACTGCCCTGGCCCAGCATCCCGCCGCCTATCCCGAACTGGTGATGACCTCGTCCGAAAAGGGCGAGGGGATCGAAACCCTGCGCGCCATCATAACCGGCCTTGTCTGACCCCTGACGGTTGACAATTGCCCCTGTCCGGCAAATAGACGGCCCATGTTCACCACCCTCCCCCTCGTCGCCCTTGGCGGCGCCATCGGCGCAAGTCTGCGCTACCTGATGGGCATGGCCGCCTTGCGCGCCTTTGGTCCCGGCTTTCCCTGGGGCACATTGCTTGTGAACCTGATCGGCTGTCTGGCCATGGGCATGCTTGCCGTCCTTTTGGCCGACAAGGCGTCGCCCCGCCTTGCCCCCTTCCTGATGACCGGCATCCTTGGCGGGTTCACCACCTATTCCGCCTTTGCGCTCGATACGGTTGCGCTTTGGCAGCGTGGCGACAGCGGCACCGCAATGACCTATATCCTTGCGACCACCGCGGGCTCCATCGCTGCCGTGCTTGCCGGCATGGCGCTTGTCCGCGCGGTGACAGCATGAGCGGTGTGCAGCTGTTGGAAGTCTCCGGCGACGAAGGCGCCCAGCGCCTTGACCGCTGGATGAAGCGTCGCTTTCCGCAACTGACGCAAGTGATGATCGAAAAGCTGTGCCGCACCGGGCAGGTCCGCATCGACAGTGCCCGCGCCAAGGCGTCCGACCACGTCGCCCCCGGCATGACCATCCGCGTGCCCCCCCTGCCCGACACGCCCGCCCCACCGCGTGAAGGCGGAAACAAGATGAGCGCCGCCGACGTCAAGATGATCCAGAACGCGGTCCTGTGGAAGGACGAGCATATGATCGTCCTGAACAAGCCCCCCGGTCTGGCCTCGCAGGGTGGCTCCGGTCAGGGTGAACGCCATGTCGATGGCCTCGCCGAGGCGCTGAAATTCGGCTACAAGGAAAAGCCGAAACTCGTCCACCGGCTGGACAAGGACACCTCTGGCATCCTGCTGCTGGCCCGCACCGACCGTGTTGCGCGTGCCCTGTCCGAAGCCTTGCGCCACCGCGAGGCGCGCAAGATCTATTGGGCCGTCGTCGCGGGCGTCCCCCATCCGCGCAAAGGCTCGATCAAATACGCCCTGATGAAAGCCCCCGGCCATGGGCGCGGCGGCGAGGGCGAAAAGATGATCTGCATCCACCCCGCCAAGGTCGCCGAATACCCCGATGCCAAACGCGCCCATACCGACTATTTCACCCTGTGGTTCTTAGGTGACCGCCTGGCGTGGATGGCGCTTGAACCGGTCACCGGCCGCACGCACCAGCTGCGCGCGCATATGGCCGAAATTGGCCATCCCATTGCGGGTGATGGAAAATATGGCGGGTCAAGCACGGAGAACATGGGCGATGGCTGGGGCGCGTCGGTGGGCGGAGATGTATCGCGCAAGCTCCATCTGCACGCCCGTATGCTGACCGTGCAGCACCCCATCACCAAGGCCGAGATGACTTTTACCGCCCCCTTGCCCGACCATATGGCCCGCACCTGGGCCCTGATGGACTGGAAGGTAGATGACGTCCCCGCCGACCCGTTCGAGACCTTCAGATGAGCGCGGGCTGGGCCCCGAAACGGTTCTGGACCCATGCGACGGCGGAACCCTGCGACGGCGGATTTACGGTCAGGCTGGACACGCGCCTTGTAAAGACCCCGAACAAGTCGCCCCTGATCCTGCCGACGCTTGCGATGGCATCGGCGATTGCCGCCGAATGGCAGGCCCAGGGCGCCAAGATCGACCCGGCCACCATGCCCTTCACCCGCGCAGCCAATTCCGCCATCGACAAGGTCACGCCGCAGTTTGACGAGGTCGTGGCGCTGCTGGCGGCCTATGGTGCGACAGACCTTCTGTGCTATCGCGGCGCCGAGCCCCCTTTGCGCAAACGCCAGGATGCGGCCTGGGACCCATTGCTGGACTGGTCCGCCAGCGCGCTGGGCGCGTCCCTGATCGTGACCACCGGCGTTATTCCTGTGGACCAGCCCGAAAGCAGCCTGGATCGCCTGACCGCACGCCTGCAAATGATGACCCCGTTTCA